>NZ_CAUPDE010000022.1:0-2570 GCF_963509965.1 uncultured Gulosibacter sp. | reverse complement strand
AAATCGAAACCGACGACTCACAGAACGTCCGGACCGAATGAAGGGGGCGACCCAGCAGCAAGTGACCCTGTAACTGCGAAGTGACCCTCGTATAGCAGGGTCACTTCGCAGTTACAGGGTCACTTGGCACGGGGTAGGTGCCTTGCCGCGGGGTCGGGGGCGGTAAGTCGATCATCTGCCGTAGTGATAGCGGCAGGCTGCGATGCGAATCTCGTCATCGACGCACTTGTAAACCAGTCGATGCTCGTCAGTGATGCGTCTCGACCAATAACCCGAAAGTCCGTGCTTGAGGGCTTCGGGTTTGCCGATGCCCTCGTTGCTGTTACGTGCGATGTCCTTGATGAGCTGGTTGATGCGCTTGAGCGTGCGGCGGTCTTCGTTCTGCCACCACAAGTAGTCTTCCCAGGCAGCCTCATCCCAGACAAGGATCACGTCTTAGTCCTCGACGAGGTCGTGTTGCGACCCCCGACCCTGCTCCAGGTTATCGATGGAATCGAGCAAGCGACGAGCGTTCGCGGGTGAGCGGAGGAGGTAAGCGGTTTCGCGGAGCGATTCGTAGTCGACGAGCGACACGATGACAACTGGCTCGTGGCCGGCGCGCGTGATGACGGCCTCTTCGCGGTTGTTGACGACATCGTCGAGCACTTGGGCATAATTGGCGCGCGATTCGGTGTAACTTATCGTCTTCATCATCTGCCTCCTGTACAGAAAACTGTACGTCGCTAGTGGGGGGCCGTCAACGTCGAGTCAACAACCAAAGCGAAACCTTGTATGCCCCGCCGCGCTCGCACCGGCGTGCGTTATGTCGTCACGCCGCCACAATGAAGTCGCTGGCTGTCGGTTTTGTGTGTCTCCGCGTTAATTGTGTGTGTCAGAACACATACAAATGCCGCGGAGACACACAAATAAGGACGGATGCGGCCGTCATCTGCACCGAATCACCTCGACGGCGCATCAAATGACCCTGCAATTGCGGAATGACCCTCCTAATACAGGGTCATTCCGCGTTATGAGGGTCATTTGCCGAGGATAGGGCTCGTGGTGGGATGCACACGGTGGAGCCGAACGGGCTGGGATGCATGGGGCTTGGCGCCAGCGCTGGTGTGCGTCGGCTCGGGCACCCAGCCCAGCGTGCAGCGGTCGGCGCCGTGGCTATCGGCGGCCGCCGCCGAGCAGTCCGCCGAGGTTGCCGAGCAGGTCGCCGAAGCGCCCACCGAGCCCGCCCTTGCCGCCAATCAGTCCACCCAGAATCGAGCCGATGTCAATGCCGCCACCAGCTGGTTCACTGCGAGCCGGCTCGTTGCGATTGCCGTCAAGCATGTCTTTCAGCTCACCCAGGGGGCCACCGCCGCGACGTTTTGTCGACTGGCGTTGGGGTACTGACTGGCGGCCAAACACCTGCTTACCGAGCCAAGCCATCACGATGGGTGCGAGGATGGGCAGCACTTTCTGGATGACTGCGGGTGAGACACCACCGAAAAGCGCCACCTGTTCTGTCACTGCACTCTCGTTGTCGCCGAAAACGTTGTGAGCAATTTTGGCGCCGTCTTCGGTATCGACACTCGCAGCATCAATACCGCCGTCGAGCAGCGACGACTCGGCGTGTGCGCCCAGTGCGCTCGAAAGCGATGCCGCACCGGCCGCATCCGCCGCATTTGCCCGCATCCCACCAAGCAGTGACGGCAGCGCGGCATCGATTGCGCGACGTGCCTCGTCAGTCGAAACTCCGAGCTGGCCGGCAATCTGCTCGACGGGGATTGAGTCGAGAAGCGAGTTGAGTTCCGACATGGTTTTCCTTCCTGCTAGGCGTGTTAACTCTTATCGAAGCAGCTTGAGTCTGGAAACTTGCCCGCGAACCGCGGTCGACTGAGATGCACAGCCAGCCCCGCTAGACTCGAGAGGTGCCGATGTGGTGTCAGGATGCGGATTCTGACCGGCATCCGCTGTTCAACCCGGTATCCGATCGCGCAAAGGAGCTTTGATGATGAGGTTCCGTGTGGGTGCCTACGGGGTGATTGTGCGAGACAGGCAGATCTTGTTGGCGCATTGGAACTCTCGCGGTCGTTCGGGATGGACGCTACCCGGTGGCGGGGTCGAACCTGGTGAAGATCCGTACGATGCCGCTATTCGCGAGATTGAAGAAGAAACCGGTTACATCGCCGAGATTGATTCGCTGCTGGGTGTCGACTCGATCATCGTCAACGCCAATAATCGGCGCCGCAAGGGGCGGCCTGCCGAAACTCCGCTGCAGGGTGTGCGGATTGTGTACCAGGCGCACATCACCGGCGGTGAACTGCGGCCCGAAGTTGACGGCACGACTGATGAGGCGCGTTGGTTTGATCTGCGTGAGGTAAAGAAGCTGCGTACGGTGTCGTTGGTGGGTGTGGCTCTGCGGCTCTACCACGAGCGCCCTCGCACCGGTCATCTCGAAAACCTGAAGAAGAAGCGCTAGCGCGAACAACCCCCGACGCCTGAAACGTGTTGGGGTTCTTGGTTGTCGAGTCGACTCTTTGGTGTGGGCTGACCCCGTTTCGTAGGTCCGGTGGTTCTGAGAGTCGTCCTGTCGCCCG
>NZ_CAUPDE010000021.1:0-10399 GCF_963509965.1 uncultured Gulosibacter sp. | reverse complement strand
ACCCCACACCGCACTGGGCGGCCTAACTCCCGCGCAAGTCATTCACAACCTCACGGGACATAACAGCTAGCGCTGGCAACCGGGGCACCAGTAGAGCTTGCGCCCCTGCATAAGCTCCACCTGCACATTGACACCGCAGCGACGGCATGGCTCGCCCGCACGGCCATACACCCAGTGCCGATGGGCCACATCCGCGAGCGCGAGCTCCCATGCCTCTCCGGTGAGCCCATCAATGGTCATCATGCGCCCCACACGAACACCGTCTGGCAGCAGCCGTGTCCAGTCGCGCCATATTTCGCGCAGTTTGGCTTCAGGTACCTCATTGCCCGGGATATGGGGGTCGATTGCGGCGCGGAACAGGATTTCGGCTCGGTATATATTGCCGATACCCGCCACCACGGCCTGGTCCATGAGCAGCTGCCCGATTGCCACTCGGCGGCGCACAGCATTCTCTACGAATCGTTCTTCACCCACGTTGGGATCGCCCACGAGTGGGTCAGGGCCGAGTCGGTCGAGTACGCGTTCCACACCGGCGCCATCGAGCAGTTCACAAACGGTTGGGCCCCGCAGGTCGGCACAGGATCGGTCGGTGAGCAGCCGCAGCCGCACAGTGCCCACGATCTCTGGTGGCCACTGGTCGCTCGTGGCCAGTTCGGTGTCGTGTTCGGCCATCCGTCGACGCCGCGGCGCGCCAATCGATAGGGCTGAGTCTTCGCCGTCGGCGTCGACGATCTGCGCGACCGTGTGCATCCGCCCCGCTGCCGCATATTCACCGGTCTGACCGATCCGGCCGCTGTCGCCGGCATGTTCAATGAGCGGTGCCGCGGCAGCGATCGGTTCGGCACCGGGCAGCGTCACCGAGGGTACACCCGCCGAATAATCGACCGCGGTGACCTCACCCCAAAAATCCCAGGCACCGTAGATACCGAGGTGCACACGCAGCCACAGTCCGTTATCGAACGCGGCAAACATCTGTTTCCCCACCGCGAAACAATCGGTGAGCACACTGCCGTTGATGCGTGCGGCGCCGTCGGCGAATCGCCCCTGCGGGCTAGATGCGGTGATGCGCCGGCCAGCAAAAGTGGCGCGGAGCTGATTGGCGATGCGGTGTACAGAATGGCCCTCAGGCACGGTGATCCTTCGGGCTTAGGCTTCGGGCGCAGCGTCGAGCACCGCGGGAATATCGGCGCTGGTCGCCGCCACCGTGGTTTTCTCCGCGATCGATCCGGTGCGTTCGTATTCTCGCAACTGTCCGATACGGCGCACATGTCGTTCATCGCCGGGAAACGGTTCAGTGATGAAGGTGTCGATGAAACCGATTGCTTCTTCGAGCGTGTGTTGGCGGGCACCGATCGAGATGACATTGGCGTTGTTGTGTTCGCGGGCCAGCTGTGCGGTGACTTCGCTCCACACGAGTGCGGCACGCACACCGGCCACCTTGTTCGCGGCGATCTGTTCGCCATTTCCCGAACCGCCAAACACCACGCCGAGCGAGAACTCGCCGGCAGCCCAGTCGTTAGCGACTGCCTGTGCGGCATCGATGCAGAACGACGGATAGTCGTCAACGGGGTCGTATGCTTGCGGGCCGTGGTCGATGACCTCGTGGCCCGCTTCCCGCAGGTGTGCTTGAAGCTGTCGCGAAAACTCGAGACCGGCGTGGTCGGTCGCGACGTGGATGCGCATCAGTCGAACTGCGGACCGCGCGTCCGCGAGCGCTTGAGTTCGAAGAAGCCGTCGTAGCCGGCTGCGGCTACAACGCCATCGAATAGTTGCAGTGCCATATCGCCCTTGGGTGCCGGCGAGATGACGGGGCCGAAGAACGCAACACCGTTGACCGCGATAATTGGGGTGCCGACGTCTTCACCCACAAGGTCGATTCCCGACCGGTGCGAGGTGTTGAGCAGTTCGTCAAACTCGCCCGCCTGTGCGCGTGCGATGAACTCGGCTGGTACCTGTGCTTCGGCAATCGACTCGACCAGCACCTCGTCGTCGCGGCGTTCACCAACGTGGATGCGCGTGCCGAGTGCGTCGTAGAGGGCTTTCACCCGGTCGTTACCGAGCTCGGCGGCGACACCGGCTGCCACCTTGCAGGTAAGCAGCATCCGTTGATGCGATTCGGCGTGGATGTTGTCGCGGCCCTCGTTGAGGATCGCGAGCGACATCACCCGCCAGGTCACGTTCGTTTCGGGACGGAGGCGGTGCACCTCGTCAATCCAACGCGAGGTCATCCACGCCCACGGACATACCGGATCAAACCAGAACTCGATCGTCGCATTCGAAGTCATGCTGCCAGCGTAGCCGCTCCTGTGTGAGGGTTTGCAGGGTGTCGGGTGAGGCGTGGCGGGCAGGGGCCGCGTTTAGAGTGAGTCTTGCCAGGCGCGGTGCAGGTTCGCAAAACGTCCGCCGGTGGCGATGAGTTCGGCCGGTGTGCCATCTTCAACTACGGCACCGTCGTGCACCACCAGCACGCGGTCGGCGTTCATCACAGTTGCCAGCCGGTGGGCGATGATGATCGCGGTGCGGTCGCCGAGCAGCTGTTCGAGCCCGTGCTGTACGGCACGCTCACTTGGTAGATCGAGCGAGCTGGTAGCCTCGTCGAGAATCAGTACGCGCGGGTCGGCGAGGAACGCGCGCGCGAATGACACCAGCTGCTGCTGCCCGGCCGCCAGTCGGCCGCCGCGCGAGAGCACATCGGTGTCGTAACCGTCGGGTAGCTGGCGAATGAACTCGTCGGCACCGATTGCTTTGGCTGCAGCTTCAATTTCGGCGCGGGATGCATCCGGGTTGCCAATCGCAATATTGTCGGCAACCGTCCCCGAGAACAGATACGACTCCTGGGTGACCATCGCGACCGCCTGTCGGAGCGACTGGTCGGACAGTTCACGCAGGTCGACGCCATCAATTCGGATGCTTCCGGAAGAGACGTCATAGAAGCGCGCGATGAGCTTCGCAATTGTTGATTTACCGGCGCCGGTGCGCCCCACAATCGCCACGGTCTGCCCAGCGGGAATGTGGAGGTCAACGTGTGGCAACACATCTTGACCGTCTCGATATCCGAAGCTCACCGCATCCAGGTCGATGGTGCCGCGCCCAGCAGGAAGCGGTTTCGGGTTTTGCGGTTCGGTCACCGCTGGGTTTACCGAGAGGAACGCCGAAATTTTCTCGAGTGCCGAAGCGGCCGACTGGATCTGGTTGTAGAAGCCCGCGAGCGTGTCGATCGGTACGAAGAACCAGCGCGTATACAGCACGAGCGCCAGCAGCACACCCACTTCGAGATTGCCGCCGACAACGCGCAGGCCACCGACTGCGATCACCACCGCGATCGTGAGGTTGCCGAGCAGCTTGAGTGCCGGCTGGTAGATACCAAACACCATGATCGAACGCAGGAGTGCCGTGCGGTAGTCGCCGCTGAGGTCGGCGTAGCGTGCATCGTTTGCAGGCTCGCGGCGATAGGCCTGCACCGCGCGGATGCCGGTGAACGTCTCGACAAACTCGACGGTGAGCCGTGCCGAGTGGGTGCGCATATTTCGGTATTCCACCGACGAGCGGCGCTGAAACCAGGTCGAGAGGAAATATCCCGGCACGAGCATCACGAGCATCACGAGCCCGGTGAGCCAGTCCATCAGGATGATCGACACGGCGATCACAATCATCCGCGCCGGGGCACCGATTATTGCTTCGAGGCCGAACTCGAGCGGTTCGCTCAGCGACTCGGTGTCGTTGGTTTGACGCGAGATGACGCGGCCGCTGGTATAGCTCTCATGAAACCCGAGATCGAGCTGCTGGCTGTGTCGGAAGATGCGCAGCCGCAGGTTGTAGAGCACCCGCTCGGCAACGCGGGCTGACAGGCGCAGGTACGCGAAGATGGCGCTCGAGCCCACCACTGCGAGGCCCAGGTAGCCGATGCCCGCGGTCCAGGCCGGGCCCGAATCGCCAGCCTGTAGGGCCGGTAGCGCAACGTCAATACCCCACGCGATAACTGCGGGGCCGGCAACCACGGCGAGCTGATAGATGATGATGAACACGCCAACGGCGAAAAACGCGCCACGTGCCGGGCGCAGCAGCTCACCCAAAAGCTGCCACATCCGCTCTCGTTTTTCACGATCGCTGCCCGCTGCAATCGGGTCGAGGTCGTGGTCGGCTTCGGCCTGTTGTGTGGTCATTCGTGGTCACCTCCCGCAGCTGCGGCGCTGGCGGCAGGGTCGGCCATGATCGACCGGTATTCGGGGAGAGTGGTCATGAGTTCACTGTGCGTGCCGACAGCCGTGACCCGACCATTTTCGAGCAGCGCCACCCGGTCGGCGAGCGCTACCGTGGATGAGCGGTGCGCGACCACGAGCGTGGTGGTGCCTCGCAGCACTTCACGCAGCCGGGCGGTGACTCGTTCTTCAGTTGCCGTGTCGAGTGCCGAGAGCGGGTCGTCAAGTAGCAGCAGCCGAGGTTTCGCGGCAATCGCGCGCGCGAGCGCGATGCGCTGTCGCTGTCCGCCCGAAAGTGACAGCCCCTGCTCACCGATGCGGGTATCGACACCTTCAGGAAGGTCATAGGCGAAACCGGCGTCGGCAGTTTCGAGAGCGAGATCAAGCAATCTGTTGGCCGCGTCACTTTTTCGATCAGCATCAGTGAGTGGCCGATCCAGCCCGAGGGCGCGGTCGGCTCCCAACAGCACGTTTTCTCGCACACTTCCCGAGAACAGGGTGGCTTCTTCAAACGCCACCGCTGTCGTGGCGCGCAGCTCGGCGAGGTCAAGGTCACGCACATCGTGGCCGTCGATCAGCACCGCGCCCGCGGTGACGTCATACAGCCGCGGCACCAATTGCAGCAGCGTCGATTTGCCGGCGCCGGTGACGCCAACCAGCGCCATTGTCTCGCCCGGCCGCACGGTGAGCTGCACCTCGTGCAGCAGCGTGTCGTCGGGCCGATCGGGGTAGGCGAAACTCACTCCGCGCAGTTCAAGTTCACCGCGCGCGGATGCGGCAGCAAAATCATCGGGATGCTCTGGGCTCGTGATCGTGCGGGGCGCGTCAATCACTTCGAAATGCCGTTGCAGCGCCGAGGCGGTGGAGGCTGCGGCACCAAACATTTGACCGATCATGGTGACCGGACCGTTGAGAATCATCGCGGTGGCAAAAAACGCCGACAGCTCACCGACATTCATATCGCCATTGGCAATAAGGTGCAGCCCGAGTAGCAGGGCCGTGCCGAGCGCGATCTCGGGCAGCATCCGCACCACCGCATCAAAGTTGGCAATGAGGTCGGTCTGGCGCACCCCGATCGCACGCACCCGGTCGGCGTGGCGCTCATAGCGCCCAAGCGCATAGTCGCCGCGGCCGAAGGCTTTGAGCACGCGAATACCGTGCACCGATTGCTCAACATTGGTGGCCAAATCGCCGCTGGCATCCTGCCCCCGGCGCGCAAGCTGTCGATATTTGCCCGCGAACCACGCGGTGTAAAACATGATCGGCAGCGCGGCCGCAAAATAGATGACCGCGAGCAGCCAGTGCGAGCGCACCATCAGCACCATGCCGATAGTGAGCGTGAACATATCGGTGATGAGCATGATGCCGCCGAAGGCAACAAACCGCCGAATCTCGCCGAGGTCGGTCATCGCCCGCGAAAGCAGCTGGCCCGACTCCCAGCAATCGTGAAAGGCGAGCGGCAACCGCTGCAGATGACTAAATAGCCGTGTGCGCATCCCGTATTCGATGCGTGCCGAGGGGTCAACCGACAGCATCCGGCGCACAAACAACAGCCCCGATTCGATGAGGGCTAGCCCCACCACCACGAGCGCGGCCATAAGCACAACGGTGACACCGGCGTTGACGGTGAACACCTCGTTCACCAGATGCGAGAGCACCTGCGGCATCGCCAGCGCCGCCACCCACGAAAGAATCGACACTACAACGCCAAAAATGAGGCGGATGCGATAGGGCTTCATAAGCCCCCACAGGCGACGTAACGGTCGCTGCTGCATAACTCACCCCATCCGCGTCGTGCATTCAATTTGATTCACACTACGCGGTCGCAGTCGTGAAAACATGTGCGGCTCATTGGCATTATTCATCGATTACCACCCCGTTGCACACCCAGACAGCGGTAGGCTCAAGCCCGACCAAGAGCGTAAATGACGCCAAACCGAAACGACAGGATGTATTCGTGCCCGGAGAAAACCTCACTCGCATCGAAGCCGTCGAACGTCGCGACCTCGTCGATGCCACCAGCTACGACGTGTCGATCGACCTGACGACCTCTCCCGAAACCTTCCGCACCGTAACTCGCGTAGAGTTCACCGGCACAGAAGGCGCCACCACTTTTATTGACGCCATCACCGACACCGTTCACGCAGTGAAACTGAACGGCGTCGACCTCGATCCCGCAGAAGTTGCCGACGGTGTGCGCATCACGCTGCCGAATCTGGCGGCCAAAAACGAGCTCATCGTCGAAGCCGATATGCGCTACATGAACACCGGTGAGGGCCTACATCGCGCGGTTGATCCCGCCGATGGCGAGGTGTACCTCTACTCGCAGTTTGAGGTGCCCGATGCTCGCCGCATGTACCCCTGCTTTGAACAGCCCGACCTCAAGGCCGTGTTCACCTTCCACGTGACGGCGCCCGAAAACTGGGCCGTGATTTCGAACCAGCCCACCCCCGAGCCCGAACCGCTCGGCGATGGCAAGGCCGTGTGGCATTTTGGCCAGACCCCAAAGATGTCGACCTACATCACGGCACTCGTCGCCGGCCCGTATGTCTCGTGGCATGACGAACTCGTTTCGGCAAGCGGCCGCACCATCCCGCTGGGGGTGTACTGCCGTAAATCACTCGCCGAGCACATGGACGCCGACAATATTTTCACCACCACCAAACAGGGCTTCGAATATTTCGAACGCAACTTCGGCGTCCCCTACCCCTTCGACAAATACGACCAGCTGTTCGTGCCCGAATACAACATGGGTGCGATGGAAAATATCGGCTGCGTCACCTTCACCGAAACCTATGTTTTCCGTTCGCGGGTGAGCGACGCCATCCGTGAGCGCCGCGTGGTGACCATCCTGCACGAACTGGCCCACATGTGGTTCGGCAACCTGGTCACCATGAAGTGGTGGAACGACCTGTGGCTGAACGAGTCGTTCGCCGAGTTCATTTCGACGCTCGCAACCGCCGAAGCTACCGAATGGGAAAACGACTGGGTAACCTTCCTCGCCAGTGAAAAAACCTGGGCGGTACGAGAGGATCAGCTGCCGTCAACCCACCCGATCGTCGCCGAAATTCGTGACCTTGACGATGTGCTGGTGAACTTTGACGGCATCACCTACGCCAAGGGCGGTTCGGTGCTCAAGCAGCTGTTCTTCTGGGTGGGGCGCGAAGCGTTCTTCAAGGGTGTTAATGCCTACTTCAACAAACACGCCTATGGCAACACGGTGCTCAACGACCTGCTGGTTGAGCTCGAGGCCGCTTCGGGTCGCGATCTGCGCGAGTGGTCGAAACTGTGGCTGGAAACCGCCGGCGTGAACACGCTGCGCCCCGAGTTTGAACTGGATGCAGACGGCAAGTTCACGTCGTTCGCCATCCTGCAGTCGGCTCCCGACGCCCACCCCACTATTCGCCCGCACCGCCTCGCGGTTGGTGTCTATAACCGCACTGACGAGGGCATCGTCCGCACCCACCGGGTCGAACTTGATGTGAACGGCGAGCGCACCGAGGTGCCAGAGCTTGTCGGCCAGCACCGGGGCGATCTTGTGCTCATCAACGATGACGACTTCGCCTACGCCAAGATCCGGCTCGACGAGCAGTCGCTGCGCACCGTGCACGACCACGCGGGCGAAATTGTCGACCCGTTGGCCCGCGCCCTCACCCTCGGCAGCCTGTGGGATGCAACCCGCGATGGCGAGGTGCCGGTGCAGCAGTTCATCGAGACCGTGCTGGCACATATCGGCAGCGAAACCGAATCGACCACGCGTCGGATGCTGCAGTCGCAGCTGCTCGGCTCGGTTGACCGGTATTCGCGCCCCGAGCGCCGCGAGCAGCGCCGAATCGAGGTTGCGGATGCGTTCTGGTCACTCGCGCAGGCTGCCGAGCCTGGTTCGGATGCGCAGTTTGGTTTTGTGCAAACGTTCGCACAGTTCGCCACCACTGACGAGCAGCTCCAGGTTGTTGCCGATCTTTACGACGAAAGCGTGAAGCTTCCGGGTCTCGACATTGACACCGATCTCGGCTGGCAGCTGCTGTATGCGCTGGTCGCCGGTGGTCGGGCAGGTGAGCCCGAGATTGCGGCGCGGTATGCCGCGGATGCCACCTCGGATGGTAAGCGTTCTGCCGCGCACGCCCGTGCCGCAATCCCGACTGCCGAAGCGAAGCGTGCGGCCTGGGATTCGGTGTGGGCCACTGCGGGCGCCACGAACGACATCGTTCGTGCCGCCGCCGCAGGGTTCTGGACTACCCGCGATCATTCGCTGCTGACGCCGTTTGTCGACACGTATTTCGCCGAACTGCGACAGATCTGGTCGAGCCGTTCGTACCACATCGCCGAATACCTGGTCGACGGCTTTTTCCCCGGGCTGGTCGACACCGAGCGGGTCGTCGCGCTCGCTACCGAGTGGCTGGCAAACAATGAGGATGCACCGGCACCGCTGCGTCGCCTCATCGCCGAAGACCTCGACAGCGCCCAGCGCGCGCTCCGCGTGCAGGCTGCCGACGTCGAGTAGTCAGCCATAGCCATCGGGGCTGGGTGCTGCCGCTAAGGCAGCGTCCAGCCCCGATTTTTTAGCTGTGCAGCCGCCGCGTTGTGGTGATGCTCAGCTGTTTGCTGCCAGCACTCGGGAAGCACTCGTATGATCGGCTGCAAATGCAAAACTTTTTTGACTCCGTTATTGAATTCCTCGGCCCATTCTCAGACCTCATTGCCATTGTGCTAGTCATCCTCGGCGCCTGGCTGGTCAACCGACTCGCGAAAATCATCATTCGTCGAACCGTGGGCAAGATCGTCTCCGGGGTCAAAAAAAAGCGTGGCGTCAACGACACTCAGATGCTGGCGCTGCGTTCGCCACTCGAGTCGGTGCGCACCGTGCAGCGCGCACGCACTATCGGTCAGGTGCTCGAAAACATCGTTGCGGTGCTGATCTTCGTGATCACCGTGATGTGGGTGGTCACGATTATTAACCCGTCGTTTTTGGCTTCGCTCACGGTGCTCTCGGCGGCAGTGGGTGCCGGGCTCGGTTTCGGTGCCCAAAAAATCGTTGGCGATGTGCTCAACGGCCTGTTCATGGTTATCGAAGACCAGCTGGGCGTCGGCGACGAGGTCGATATGGAATATGCAATCGGCATCGTTGAAGCAGTGGGCGTGCGCGTAACCCAGGTGCGCGACCTGTGGGGCCAGCTCTGGTACATCCGCAACGGCGAAATTCAGCGCGTCGGCAATAATTCCCAGGGCTGGAACCGCGCCATCATTGACCTTGCGGTGCCCTACACCGTTGATCGCGACCGCGCCCAAAAAGTGATGGCCGAAGCTGCCGAGGCGCTCTATAACGACCCCGAATGGGCCGAACACATCATTGAAAAACCCAGTATTTGGGGTTTGCAGACGCTCTCGGCTGAAGCTGTCATTGTTCGCCTCGCGGCAAAGACGCTGCCGGGCGAACGCTGGAGCGTTGAGCGTGAACTTCGCGCCCGCATCCAGGATGCATTCAAGGCCGAGGGTATTTCGCTACCTCCCATGAACACGGTGATTTTTAACGGCCCCAATGGGATGAACCTTACGCGCGCCAGCGGAATTGATGATCGTCAGGCACAGCAGCGCGAAGCCGAGTGAGTGCGTAGGCTTGGCCTTATGACTGAACCGCTTCCCGTCCATCTGCGCACCGGCGAACAAGGCGCTGCGGCCCTTCCCACCGTTTACGAGCAGGTCGGCGGCATGGCGGCATTCGACACGCTCGCCCGCCGCTTCTATGAGGCGGTGCAGCAAGACGAGGTCATGTGGCCAATGTATGACCCTGATGATCTCGAGGGCGCCATCTGGCGACTTAGCCGGTTCCTCGGACAGTATTGGGGCGGTCCCACCACCTATTCGGCACAGCGCGGACACCCGCGGTTGCGGATGCGTCATGCACCCTTCCCAATTGATCGCGATGCACGCGAGCGTTGGCTGCGCCACATGACCGCCGCAGTGGATTCAATGCAGTGGCCCCCGATGGTGCGCGCGCAAATGCTCGATTATTTTGATCGCGCGGCCACCGCCATGATTAATCAGCCCGGATAATCCGCCGGCCTGTCGGCAATAACCCCTAGGTCAACAGCGTCACCGTTTTGGTGTTGTCACCGTTTTAATGTTGTCTACGGGGGGTTGTTTTTGGGAAACAAAAAAATGGTGGGGCACACAACCCGCCAAAACGGATCATGCACCCC
>NZ_CAUPDE010000020.1:0-19429 GCF_963509965.1 uncultured Gulosibacter sp. | reverse complement strand
CCGCGTGTTTACGCGGAAGCCACTCCCCGACTCCTAAACAGAGGTCCAAGTCGGGCGTAGATCGCCAGGTCGAGGCGGTCGATGCTGGCCAGCACGATGAGCGGCGCACCGGTTGAGACGGCGGCCCGGGTGGCAGCTCGCCAATCGAGTCGACTGAACTCGATAGCGCGAATGCCGGATGCGCCCACGCCGCCCCTCTCTGTCACCGACTGTTTGTTGTCAGTCTAGTGACGGCGGGTGTGACGCTCAGGGAGCGAGGTACACCTTGCGTAGTTGGTCGCTGTGCACGGTCCAGCGGGTTTGCATCCCCTCGCTCAGCTGCAGCACCGAACCGGCGCGCAGCTGCACCGCGGGAAGCTGCGGTTCGAGAAACTCGACCGTCGCTTCGCCCGCAATAATCACGCAGAGCTCGTCGGCTTCGGTGTCGTGCATCACGCCGCGGCTCATCTCCCACACCCCGGTTTCGAGCCCGGCAAATTCGCCGAGCTCGGTGGCACCGGTGGTGGTGCCGTCCTGCGGATCGTGTTCGGCGGGCACAGTTTCGTGGGCGACATCGAGTGCGAGCGCGTCGATCACGACGCCTGGTTTCAGTGAAGTCATGCGGGTAACCCTAACTGTTTGATGCGGGGCGGTAGCGTGCCGCGCCTTTTGATGCGGGCGGTTAGCGTCCCGAAACGAGCGAGGCGATCTTGGCGATTGGATGCGTGCGCGAGCTTTCGGATGCCGACTCGAATCGGTCGGCGGCGCCGTAGGCCCCGTAGATGATGCGCGTGGCGATCCAGCGCAGCGGTTCGGGTTCCCAGCGGCGCACCCGGTGGTTGACCCACGGCAGGTGCACGAGGTCGGTGTCGTTGCCGAGCACGAGATCGCGCAGTGTGCGGCCGGCGAGGTTCGTGGTGGCAACGCCGGTGCCCACATAGCCGCCGGCGTAACCGATGCCGGTTTTATTGTCGAACACGCAGGTGGCGGCCCAGTCGCGGGGCACGCCGAGGGTGCCCGACCACAGGTGGTCGATCTGCGCATCCGCAGCCGCGGGGAAGAACGAAACGAGCAGGTTTCGCAGCGTTTCGGCGGTTTGCGGCTGGGTGCGCCCGTCAACGTCGGTTGCCGAATTCCAGCGATACGGCACCCCGCGGCCACCGAACGCGATTCGGTTATCGGCGGTGCGCTGCGCGTACATGTACACGTGTGCGAAGTCGCCGAGCACTTCGCCGCCTTCCCAGCCCAGCTGCTGCCAGGTGGTGTCGCTGAGTGGTTCGGTGGCGATCATCGACGAGTTCATTGGCAGCCAGTCGCGATGCGATGATTTGATGCCGGCGGTGAAACCTTCGGTGGCGCGCAGGATGCGTTCGGCGCGCACGGCGCCGCGGTCGGTGCGCGCGAGGCCGGGTTCGATTTCGGTGACGCGGGTGCCCTCGTAGATTTTCACGCCCATCGCTTCGACACGTTCGGCGAGGCCGCGTGCGAGTTTGGCGGGATGGATGCGGGCGGCGTGCGGCTGCCACACCCCGGCGATCGCGCGGTCGATCTTGATGCGGTTTTGGGTTTCGGCGCTGTCGAGCCATTCGACATCGGTGTGCTGCCACTCGCATTCGGCGTCGTAGTAGCTTTTGAGCCGCGCCAGCTGTGCTGCCGAGCGCGCCACATTGAGTTCGCCGCCGCGCACGAGATCGCAGTCGATTCCCTCTTCTACGGTGATTCGCTCGACTTCGGCGACCGTTTCGTTCATGGCCAGTTGGAACCGCTGCGCAGCGCCGCGGCCGTGGCTGGCGACATATTGTTCACGGCCGCCGGTGACGCTATTGACGAGCCAGCCACCGTTGCGGCCCGATGCGCCGAAGCCCGCGAAGCGTTGCTCGAGCACCGCGATGCGCAGGCTCGGGTCGGCCTGCTTCAGGTAGTACGCCGTCCACAGGCCGGTAAACCCGGCACCCACAATGGCGACATCAACGTCGATCGGGCCGGGCAGCGCCGGCCGCGGCGCCTGCATCCCAATCTGCGTCCACCAGTGCGAGATGTTTCCGTTGATCATGTTTTCTCCGCTCAGAAATATCTAACTTTTGCCCACTTGCGAATGACTAACGACCAATTGCCAGAGGGATTAAACTGATATGCTATCGATTAACAACCCACGGTATATCGCTGAATTAATCAGTTCACTCGCAGGAAATTAGCAATCAGGGAGCAGTACACTATCTTCAGGCTTCCACTCAAGCGTGACTTCATCGCCAATCTCGAAGACGCGCACCCCGTCAGCAGTAGAGCGGACCATTGCTTCTCCAAGGTCAGTTGCAACACTGTATTTAAAGGCTGAACCGAGATAAACAACGTCGAGAATCTTGCCCGAAATCCGGTTCACCTGGCAGCCCGAGTCGACGCGCGCCGCCGCGCGATCAACAATCGACATAGATTCCGGCCTGATCAAGATTGCGCCGGCTCCATCAAATTCAGCCTTCTGAATGCTGAATTGACACGACCCACAGGTAATGACGTCACCAGCAACTTCACCTTTGAAGATGGTTGATTCACCAATGAATTCACCAACAAAAAGACTTTTCGGGCTATTGTAAAGCTCATGAGCAGTCCCAATTTGTTCGATCTTTCCATGATTGAACACTGCTATCCGATCAGACAGAGCTAGAGCTTCCTCCTGATCATGGGTGACATAAATAAAGGTGCTCCCGAGTTCCCGGTGGATTCTGCGCAGTTCCATTTGCAGCCACTCACGTAGCTTTTTATCCAGGGCACCCAAGGGCTCGTCCATCAAGAGAATCGGCGGTCGGTAGACAACCGCTCTAGCAACTGCAACTCGTTGCTGTTGCCCACCAGAGAGCTCCCTCGGATACCTATTCGCGAAGCCTCCAAGTTGAACCATTTCCAGAGCTTCCGCAACGGACTTCTTACGCTCAGCCCTAGAAACCTTTCGTTGCTTGAGTGGATACTCAACGTTCTCTTCTACCGTTAGATGGGGAAACAGGGCGTAGTGTTGAAACACAACTCCAAGATTACGCTCATGTGCCTTCTTTCGCTCAAGCGGCGCCCCTTGTAGAAGCATTGTCCCAGATGTTGGTTCAATAAAGCCTGCAATCAGATTAAGCGTAGTTGTTTTACCCGACCCAGAAGGCCCTAGGAAGGTCAGGAACTCTCCCTCTCGAACGTCTAAATTTACATCATGCAGCGCTGTTGCGTTACCGTACTTCTTGGTCAGATTACTGATGGAAAGAATCATGTTGTTCATTCTTACTCCGACTCCTGTTTAGACACACTTGCTTTAGCAACTTTATTTCGTTTTGTCACGGCACTACGTTTTGCAACAAATCGATAGAGCACAAAACCCAGGAGGACAGCTGCAAGTATCATTGTGGCGGCTGCCGCGATGGTCGGATCTGTATCTCGAGTAACACTGGCATACATTGCCGTGGGCAAAGTTTGCAGACTAGGTGTCACCATGAACTGGCTGATAATGATTTCGTCAAAGCTTGTGACGAATGCAAATACGGCGCCCGCAGCAATTCCTGGAGCAATGATTGGCACCGTGACAGTCAAGAATGCTGTGAATCTATTAGCGCCCAGACTCATTGCAGCTTTCTCAAGGGTCTCATCGTAACCACTCAGGCTCGCATTTACTGCAATGATCACCATCGGTAGCGCCAAACAAACATGCACGAGCGTGAAAGCGAGAATGTTTCCGATTAGCTTTGTCTGCAAGAAGAAGGTGTAAACACCTGCACCGGCTATGATTGCGGGCACGATCATCGGCGTCAGCATCAATCCGCGCACTGCATTCACCCATTTTCCCTTCGCCTTCGACAAGGCCAACGCTGCAACAGTCCCAATGGGAGTTGCAATGACCACGGTCGCAACGCCAATCAGCAGAGTGTTTCCCAGAGAGCTAAGCCATTTTTGGTTTGTGAAGAACTGCTCGTACCAGCGGAATGACCACCCCTGCGGGGGAAACTGGAAGCTTGCCTGAGACGTTAGTGAAATCGGAACAACAATGAACATGGGTGCAATGAGCCATATCACTGTTAAGCCTGCAAACAGTGCCAAGAGCAGCCGACCTACACGGAATCGCCGTTCCATCACTTACTCCCTCCAAGCATATTGGCTGATGCAGACCCGTGTCGTCTGCCGATCAGACCAGCGACGACCAGGATCAACACAGTCGTTGCAAGTAGCACGATTGCAATCGCGGCACCATGCCCCCATTGCCCCAATCCCTGAACTTGCCCTTGAATGAGAGTCGACAGAAATGTCTCACGCGAGCTGCCGAGCATCGCCGGCGTGATATAGAAGCCCAGTGCCATCACAAAGCAGAGCAATGCCCCAGCAGCAACTCCAGGGATTGAGAGCGGCAAAAATACTGTCATGAAGGCTTTTCGTCTCGTAGCCCCTAGACTTACCGCCGCCGTTAGCAACCTGCGGTCAATTTGCGCCATTGTTGAGTACATAGGCAAGACCACGAATGGTAACAGCACTTGAGCCATACCTATGAATACCGCCAGTGGCGTGCGAAGGATTTCAACGTCGCCAAATCCCAACATTGAGGCAAACTGGACTATTGGCCCCTGCTTCTGCAGCAGAATTACCCAGGCAAATGTACGCACTACTGTTGATGTAACGAATGGGACCAAGACAGCCAACATGAGGAGATTTCTAGTCTTAGCCGTAGCGATTGTCATGTAGTACGAGAATGGGTATGCAACGAGCACACACAACACCATGACGCCGAATGAGATCGTAATAGTACGAATCAAGACTGCCATATTGACAGGCTGTCCGAAGAACCACTCAAAGTTCTGCATTCCCGGGGTGGGGTGCGTGAAAGCTGTAACCAGTATGCTGATCATTGGATAAAAGTAAAAAGTACCCAATATAATCAACGGAGGGCAGAGCGCCAGCAGAATTCGTGAACTACTTCTCGCCTCACCCCCTAGCCTTACCTTATTTCTCTTCCCACTCGTCAGCTCCACTTGCTCATCGAGAAGTATCGCCTTTGTGGACATTTCGGCAAACTGTTTTTCTTTTGCTTTGAACACCATGGCTTATGCCACCTGCTATTTCCGATTACTCATCGTCTGCTTTCAGGTAATGCTGGAGTGCGGACCCTAAATTATTCCGCACCAGCAACAATGGCACTCCAACGGTCTTGCAGAGGTGAGACGACGTCTCGGTCTGACCAGAATTCCGCGTCGACCGGCACTGAGTTTTCTGACTTGTCTGGAGTGGTGACCATGTACTCCTTAGTGAGTTCATCGACCTCTGGCGCCGCGTCGACATTTGCGGGTGAGTATCCAGTCGCCTCAGTGAAAGCAGCTTGCTGTTCAGCCCCTAGCGCGTAGTTCAGGAAGTAGTAGGACACCTCAATGTTCGGGCTTCCTTTTACAATCGCAAAGTAGTCGGTGATCCCGATCCACTGGTTCCATGTTGCCTTGATGGGAGCACCATTTTTTGCAGCCTGAAGTGACCGGCCCGTCCAGACTGCTCCGATACTGGCGTCTCCAGACTCCAAGAGTTGCTGAGCGGAGGCTCCAGTGCTGTAGAAAATTACGGAGTCAGCGATTGATTCAATCTTGTCAAGGCCCTTATTGGCCCATTCAACGGTGAAGGGAGTACTTGGATCCCAACCCGCAGCAATCGCGCCCGCTTGAACGAGTGCTGCATCGACCTTACCATCACCATTGTAGAAGGTACGCTTGCCTGGATATTTCTCCGTATCAAAGAAATCTTCCCAGGTTTCCGGCCCGTTGTCACCATAGACATCTGTATTGTAAACAATGTTTACTCCATAGATGATTGATGGCACTGCACAGTCCAATACTGGCACGGAGTCGGGAATCTTAGACGTGTCTAGCTTAGACTTATCGAGCTTTTCGAAATATGTGCCACATTCGCGCTCAATGCTGTCCGCATAGCTCGTAACCACATCCCACTGTATATTTCCAGAATTAACCTGAGCTTCAAGTTTTGCCAGTGTCTGTGGCGAATCTTGGGCAAGAGTTACGCCCGACTCTTTCGCAAAAGGCTCCAGATAGGCAGAAGCCATCGCCTCCTGGGTGGTCCCACCGTCACCTGCAAACGTGAACGTGGCTCCACTCAGGGCCCCTTCAGGGACTTGCCCCAGCACCGGGTTGGTCAGTGGCTCTACTTCAGCTGCAGGAGCACTACTGCACGCAGTAATAGTCATCAACGCGATCGCGATTGCTGCGGTCTTCTTAGCCCTGTTATTCACTGTGTACTCCTTTGTACATATGCGTCTGGCAGCGCACTACCAGCACTTCATCGTGGCCGGCGTCAGAACTGTCCAGCAGCTGACTCGCCTGCAAGTAGCATCCATGTCTACTGATTGTTGCGTCCACTGCCAGTTCGGCATTGATTGCGCAATTCTTCGACATTCTGGTGTCGACTTTGGTGATCTTAAACTTCTAGCTTGGCTGCTGCATCCGATCACCGACGATCGCTAGATCAGCGAAGGAGCCGATATGACCGCCCTGCCAACCATTCCGCACTGGATCGACGGTGCCGAAGTCGTCGCCGACGACGCGCGCACCGCACCGGTGTTCGACCCCGCGCTCGGCCGCGAAATCCGCCGCGCCGCGCTCGCCAGCGAAACCGAAGTTGACCGCGCTGTCGAAACCGCCCACACCGCCTATCTCACCTGGCGTAATGTGTCGCTCGCGAAGCGCACCGCGATCCTGTTCCGCTTCCGCGAACTGCTCAACGAACGCAAGGGCGAGCTCGCTGAAATCATCACCGAAGAACACGGCAAGGTCATCGACGACGCCCTCGGCGAAATCGCCCGCGGGCAGGAAGTGGTCGAGTACGCCTGCGGCATCACCTCGCATCTGCGCGGCCACTTCTCAGAGCAGGTGTCGACCGGGTTCGACATCCACTCGGTGCGCCAGCCGATCGGCGTCGCCGCGATCATCTCGCCGTTCAATTTCCCCGCGATGGTGCCGATGTGGTTCTTCCCCATCGCCATCGCCGCCGGTAACTCGGTGGTCGTGAAGCCGAGCGAGAAGAACCCGTCGGCCGCGATCTGGATCGCCAAACTCTGGAAAGAAGCGGGCCTGCCCGACGGCGTGTACACCGTCGTCAATGGCGACAAGGTGGCGGTGGATGCGCTACTCACCCACGAAAAGGTGGCCTCGGTTTCATTCGTCGGCTCGACCCCCATCGCCCAGTACGTGTACGAAACCGGCACCAAGCACGGCAAGCGCGTGCAGGCGCTCGGTGGCGCGAAAAACCACATGCTGGTGCTGCCGGATGCCGACCTCGACCTGGTGGCCGACTCGGCCATCAACGCCGGATTTGGTTCGGCCGGCGAACGCTGCATGGCAATTTCGGTGGTCGTCGCAGTCGAACCGGTCGCGGATGCGCTCATCGACAAAATCGTTGAACGGATGCAGCAGCTGAAGGTGGGCGATGGACGTCGCGGCACCGACATGGGCCCGCTGGTCACCGAAGCCCACCGCGACAAGGTCGCCAGCTACATCGACATCGCTGCTGGCGACGGCGCGACCGTCGTGGTGGATGGCCGCGGCATCGAGGTCGACGGTGATGAGGCCGGCTTCTGGCTCGGCCCCACCCTGCTCGACCGCGTGCCGACCACCTCGCGCGCCTACACCGAAGAAATCTTCGGCCCGGTGCTGTCGGTGGTTCGCGTGCAGTCGTTCGACGAGGGCCTTGAGCTCATCAACAACGGCGCTTTCGGCAACGGCACCGCGGTGTTCACCAACGACGGTGGGGCGGCGCGCCGCTTCCAGAACGAGGTGCAGGTGGGCATGATCGGCGTCAACGTGCCGATTCCGGTGCCCATCGCCGCCTACTCGTTCGGTGGCTGGAAGCAGTCGATTTTCGGTGACACCAAGGCGCACGGCGACGAGGGCGTGAAGTTTTTCACCGCCCAGAAGGCGATCACCACCCGCTGGCTCGACCCGTCGCACGGCGGCATCAACCTCGGATTCCCGCAGAACGACTAGTGCACAGCCGCTCTGGCACTAGCTCGTAGCCGCTGAGGTACTAGCTCGTAGCCACTCCGGTACACCGAAGGGTTAGCTCGTAGCCACTCCGGTACACCGAAAACACTGAGGGCCACCGCTATAGCGGTGGCCCTCGCGGTTTTCGGTGTACGCGAGTTTTCGGCGAAGTCAGCCGTTCAGCATGCCGGGCATTTTCGGTGTACGCGAGCAAGCGATGCGACCGCGCAGCACGCGCCGCGGCACAGCGAGCCGGCGTGAACCCAGCTAGCGCTGCGGCACCGCGGCAGCCAGTTCGGCTGCCTGCTGGATCACCTCGAGCTGATCGGCACGCAGCTTGTGCACCGGGTTGTTGGCCCAACCGGGAGCGAAGGGGTCGTCAATGCTGGTGCGGTGCCCCGAGATTTCCTCCATCACCGCAAGGCCACAGAACGGTACATACACCGCCGAGTAGCCACCCTCGTGTGAGAAGACGAGGCGGCCATCGCACAGTTCATCCGCCCATTCCACCAGCATCCGCGCCAGTTCACGGAAGCCGTCCGAGGTGACCGACATGCATCCGAGCGGGTCGAGCATCGACGGGTCGAACCCGCTCGACACCATGATGAGGTCGGGCTGGAACCGCTTCAGCGCCGGGTAAACCACCTGTTTGAACGTCTCGAAGTATGCCTCGTGGCCCGAACCGGCCGGCAGCGGAATGTTGATGTTCGTACCGGCGCCGTCGCCCTCGCCGGTCTTCGTGATCTCGCCCGAGTTCTCGGGGAAAAGCTGGTCTTGGTGGATCGAAATGGTGAGCACTCCCCCATCCGACCAGTAGATACGCTCGGCACCGTTACCGTGATGCACGTCGTAGTCAACGATCGCAACGCGCTCGACGCCGCGCACCTGGCGGGCATGCTCAATCGCAATCGGCACATTGGCGAGAAGACAGTATCCGCGGCCACGGTCGGGTTCGGCGTGGTGCCCCGGGGGACGCACCAGCGCATAGCCGTTGTCGAGCTCACCGCTGAGCACCGCATCCGTGAGGTCGATCAGCGAGCCGGCTGCGCGACGCGCGATTTCATACGAACCGACACCGAAGATCGTCTCGCCATCGCCGCCCTCACCGCCGGTGTGGTTACTTTCGCGCTCAAGTCGCTGCAGATAGGCGCCCTCGTGAACACGCAGCAGCTCCTCTTCGGTGGCGAGGCGCGTCGGGCGGCGAATCAGCTCGGCGCCGAGTCGGCTCACCTCTACCAGGCTCGCCAGCCGCGCCTTTGTCGCGGGGTTCTCAAACGCCTCGATCGGCTGCACAACGGGGCTCGGTGGCCAGATCGCAGCCGTATTGCCCGTGTTATGCCAGGCAAAGCTCTCGTCCCAGACATATCCAGTTCGCCGAATTGCGGCCATAGTGCATCCTCATTTCACTTCGTTGTGTCAAGTGGAACTATTCCACCCGCCTATCAACATCGACAACGTGCCAAGTTGGCAGTCGTAGGGGGTGTACGGCACTCTACCCGGCTCAAGATCACGAAGTATTTGCGTCGATGCAAGAAACAGCGAAACGGCACGACAACAGCGGCACAGGTGGCTTAATCTCAGCTTTCGGCGCGACCGAGACGCCAGTACCCCATGAAGGCAACCGAACCGCGGTCGATGTTGAGGTCACGCACAAGATATCTCCGCAGCGCTGTGATCGTTCTAGATTCACCTGCCAACCAGGCATAGTCCGCGCTTGATGACTGCTCCGGAACCTCCCACAGCGTTTCGCTCGCGTCGGATTCCTCGAATGGGTATGCCTGTCCCGGGGATGCTAGGTGATCGCCGCATCCGGTCGGCAGTCGACGGCTTCCCCACTCACGAATCGCCGCACCGAGCCGTTCACCATGGCTGGCGTCGTTCCTAGCGAGCCAAGAAATGTTTATCCCCGCGGATGTTGTCAGTGGCATTGCATCTGCAGCCGTCGGTACCTCGATGAATACGTCGCCTCGCACTGCTTGTGGCAAGGACTCAACAATGGCACAGATCGCAGGACCGGCAGTTTCGTCACCCCCGATGAGCACGTTCGTAGCGGCGCCCGGTTTCCATTCGAAACCGCCCCGATCCTTCGCACGCGCGTCTGGGCCAATCACCACCATCTGCTGACCTGGAACAGCGCTCGAGGCCCAGGCCGAGGCAGGGCCGTGGATGCCGTGAAGTACAAAGTCGACATCGATTTCGCGCAGTTCCGGCCGCCACGCTCGCACAGTGTAAGTCCGTAATGGATTGCGATCCGTATCTGGCAGCATCCGCCACCGCGTGTACCACTCACGAACCGGTGTGGTTTCGTCAAGCTGCCCAACATCAGTAACCGAACCATCAGGTAACGGGAGCATGAGTTTGATTCGTTGGTCGGGACCGTCAACACAAAAGTGCGCAAGCTCGTCGCCGGTAAACGTCACCCGCACAAAGTGTGGGCTCAGCCGAACGACGCGAGCAACGACAGTATTGAAGCAGTGGTAGGGCTGTACATTCACCGTTTCACTATATCCAGAATTAGGTTAGGCTTACCTAACTATGAACAGTTCCTCGTCTTCGCATGCTGATATCGCCGGCGACCTCAGTGCCGAAACACTGACCCTGAGTTACGGCCGCACCCCCGTCGTGCAGAACGCTTCACTGCGATTGCGACCCGGACTCGTCACTGCTTTGATCGGCCCCAACGGAAGCGGGAAGTCGACGGTGCTGCGAGCACTGGCTCGCCTGCACCGCATTGATGCTGGCCGTGTGCAGATCGGAGGCGAAGACACCACCGCTCTCTCCGCACGCGAGTTTGCCCGCACCGTGACGATGCTCTCGCAATCGCGCCCGCATCCCTCAGGACTCGCCATCCGCGACGTGGTGGCACACGGCCGCCATCCGCATCGTGGCCGGTTCGCAGGTCTGACCGACACCGATCGCGAAGCCATCGACCATGCCCTCCGCCTTACAGGCCTCACATCGATGGCCGACCGGCCAGTTGACGAACTATCCGGCGGTGAATTACAGCGTGTTTGGCTCGCCACCTCCCTGGCGCAAGATACCGGTGTCCTGCTGCTCGATGAGCCCACCAACCACCTCGACCTGCGCTATCAGGTTGAAACACTCGACCTTGTCCGAGATCTCGCCGATCGTGGCACGGCGCTCGGCGTTGTCCTGCACGACCTCAATCATGCAGCCGCCGTCGCCGACCAGGTTGTGCTCATGCATCAAGGTCGGGTTCGTGCCGCTGGAACTGCGGAACAGGTACTCACGAGCGAGCATCTCTCACAAGCCTACGGACTGACCATCGACACGAGTCATGACACCACAAGTGGCTGCGTCCGCATCGTTCCGAGAGGTCGCCACCATGCTCGAGGTCGAAAACCACTCCTAACGCTATCTGCCTAGCCCATCCCTTATCCCCATGCACCCGCACAACGGGTGCATCACTCTGGAGCTCAAATGCGCAAACCCTTCGCACTCGTCACCATCCTCAGCGCCATGACTCTCGCGCTCGTTGGTTGCGGCACAACGTCAGTCCCATCCCAGTCGGCGAGCCCGACGCTCGCAAGCAATGCAGCCGGATGCGCGAACGACACCACCAAGACCTCTACCGGTGCGGTTGAGCTCACCGACGACTTCGGACGAAACGTTCGCCTCGACAAGCCAGCCGAACGAGTTGCGGTGCTGGAGTGGCAGCAGATCGAAGACGTCCTCACACTGTGCATCACCCCCGTAGCAGTCGCCGACGCTAAGGGCTACAGCACCTGGGTGACCGCCGAAACTCTGCCCGAGGGCGTGGTCGATGTGGGCACTCGCCAAGAACCCAACCTCGATACCCTCGTCAGCACGCAACCCGACCTCGTAATCGTTGAAGCAAATGCCGCTGACGACCCGATTATTGGGCAGCTCGAAAAGTATGGGATTCCCGTGCTCGCCACAATTGGCGCAGACGCCAAAGATCCGATTGCCCGGATGCTGACGACGTTTGACCTCATTGCACAGGCAACGGGCCGTGAAGAACGTGCCGAAATCGTCACCGAAGAGTTCGAAACCCATCTGAAGGAGGCCGAGGCCGAGATCGCGGCCGCAGAGCCAGCAATCACCGAATTCGTCTACCTCGACGGCTGGGTCGATGGCGGCAACGTCTCGCTCCGCCCGTTCGGTAATGGCTCACTGGTCGGCGCGATCGGCACCCGATTGGGACTCAAGAACGCCTGGACCGGCGAAACCGACCCCGTCTACGGTCTGGGCACCACCGACATCGAAGGCATGACCACAATCGGCGATGCCACCATCTTGCACACCAGCACCACTGCCGAGGCCGGAGATACTTTCCTTGCCGCCGCAGCCGACAACCCCGCCTGGAAATCGATTCCTGCTGTAAAGGAAGGCCGAGTGCATTCCTTCCCCGAGGGCATCTGGACCTTCGGCGGCCCGCGCTCCACGAAGCAGATCATCGACGCCTACGTCGACGTCATCACCAAGTAAACCGTCGTGCGAAGGTCGGCGGCAACGAGCACTTCGCTCACTAATACCTCGGAAGTAACTGAACTCTCGGCAATGGATTCCAGATCGAGGGGAACTGAGCATCATTCAGGGTTTTCAGCGAACGCAGCTGTGGCGTTGTGCGCCCTGCTGCTCCTGCTGGCACTCACCAGCCTGTGGCATCTCACGCAGGGCACCAGCGGCGCACTGCTCGTAGACAGCGACCTTTTCTTCGGTTCCCGCCTGCCTCGCCTCGCGGCAGGCGGGGCCGTCGGCATCGCGCTGGGCGCAGCGGGCGTGCTCATGCAATCGCTGTCGCGCAATGCACTCGCCGCACCCGATACTCTCGGTGTTACTGCCGGCGCTCATCTTGCCGTGACGGCAGTGGCTGCCTTCGGGGTCACCGTACCGATCTGGGCAACTGGCAGCGTCGCATTTGTTGGCGGACTCGGCGCGGCAGCCCTGGTGCTTGGACTTGCCGGCGGCGCCGGATCATCAACCACGCGGCTCGTACTCGCCGGCTCAGCACTCGCGATGGCGTGTCAGGCGGCGACCTCGACCCTGCTCATCCTGTTTCAAGAGGAGACCAAGGGCCTACTTGCTTGGGGAAGCGGCAGTCTGTCGCAACTGAGCATTAATGCTTTCCTCCATTCTGCGCCCATCACGCTAATCGCGCTCACGCTTGCCCTGTTGCTCGCAAGAAACCTCGACATCTTGGCGCTCGGTGACGATTCGGCGTCAGCCCTAGGCATCCCTGTTCGCAAGACACGTATCGCCGGCCTGTTAATCGCCACCATGCTCACTGCCACGGCGCTCACACTCGCGGGACCAATTGGTTTTGTTGGACTCGGTGCGCCAGTGCTCACCCGTCTCATGTCGCGGTGGGTGCCCGCGCTCAATCGGCATCTGCTCCTCATCCCGACTTCCGGCCTGATCGGTGCGATTCTCGTGATCCTCGCCGACGCGGTGTTGCGAGCGCTGATCGGTCCCGAAGGTGCCCTCGCGGTTCCGACCGGAGTGGCAACAACCATCCTTGGAGCAATCATCCTCGTGCTCATGGCGCGACGGTTACGTGACTCAGGCCCTACAAAGCAGCCCCCAAGCATCCGTTTTGGTGCACGCAACCGTAGTCGTTTTGCGCTCGCGCTGACGCTGTGCATTGCACTCCTTGCCGGCACCATCATTGCCGGCCTCCTGCTCGGCAGTACCTGTCTACTCACCGGTGATGTTGCACTGTGGATGCAAGGCGAGGCACC
Organism: uncultured Gulosibacter sp.; assembly: GCF_963509965.1. Lineage (NCBI taxonomy): Bacteria > Bacillati > Actinomycetota > Actinomycetes > Micrococcales > Microbacteriaceae > Gulosibacter > uncultured Gulosibacter sp. The sequence continues at coordinate 5,727 of NZ_CAUPDE010000020.1, read as the reverse complement.
CCCACAGATCGCATTCGCGCTCGATGAGCGTGCACCGCGAGTGATTGCCGCCATCACCGCCGGAGCAGCCCTCGCACTCGCCGGTACACTCACACAAGCTATAAGTCGGAATCCCCTTGCTGAACCGAGCCTGCTAGGCATCACGGGAGGGGCAGGGCTCGGCGCCGTGATCGTGACCACGAGCGCATCAGCGTCTTTATTCGGGATGCTGGTTGGGGCGATTATCGGCGCGTTTGCGGCCTTCGTCCTCGTCTACGTGCTCGCTTGGCGGCGGGGTATCAATGCCGACCGATTCATTCTCGTAGGAATCGGCGTCTCGTATGGAACGATTGCCCTGACCACGTTCCTCCTTCTGCGAAGCAACCCCTGGGATACCCCGAAGATTTTTACTTGGCTTTCGGGAACTACCTACGGTCGAATGTGGGAACAGCTGATCCCACTCACGATAGCGCTACTCATAGCACTGCCCGTCATCTTCGCCCAGCGTCGCGACCTCGACCTCGTTGCGCTGGATGAGGACACCCCTCGACTACTCGGCGTGGGGTTGGAGCGCTCACGCCTGCTCATACTCACGGTCGCTGCAATCTTGGCTGCACTGAGTGTGATCGCAGTGGGAGTGGTTGGCTTCGTCGGACTCGTCGCTCCTCACGCTGCCCGGGCCCTCGTTGGCGCACGGCACGACCGAGTTATCCCCGTTGCGTTGATGCTCGGGGCGGTGCTCGTAGGCGTTGCCGACCTTATCGGGCGTACCGTGATCGCGCCCGCTCAGCTGCCAGCAGGACTCATCGTCGCCCTGTTGGGCGCACCTTATTTCGTCTGGTTGTTGTGGAGATCACGCTCCCACTAGCTGTTGCGCCTCATCCTCGCAATTGCAGCGCCGTGTACAGCTCGGCGCGGGCGCCGAAGTCTTCGAGGTCAAGCTGACAGATCTCACCGAGCTGGTCGATACGGGCACGCAGCGTGTGACGATGCATCCCCAGCTCACGCGCGGCGGGATCCCAGGCGCAATTGTGCGCAAACCACACCTCGGCACTGTGCAATAGCTCAGCGGCATCGCTGCGATCCTGCAACGGGGCAAGCAGTCGCCGCGCCGCAACCGCACCATCGGCCGCCTCAAGCCAGGCGAGCATCCCCAACTCCGCGAGCGCCCCAAACTCCACCGGCGCACCCGGCCGTGCCCGCTCCACCGCCTGCCGAGCCTGGCGCAATCCCTCCGAAAAATCGTCGAGATCCACCGGCGCCGAAACTCCAATCATCAGCTCGCGGCCTTCAAATGCCTCGGCGCTCGGCCGCGGATCACGTCCCGCCGCCTCAAACACGATCAGCTCGTCGCCCACCCGCGCAAATGCAAATTCGGCGCCTTCAGCCAGCACCTCCAACTCGCCAAGCGTCGACTCCCAGTTCCGCACGCCCCGCACCGCCGAAACCACCACCGCGCCCTCGGGCACCCAAGCCTCAAGCGCCCGCAGTGCCGCAAGCGCCGCATCCGTCGCCCCCGCCTGCAGCAGCGCCAGCACGCCGCGCCGCAGTTCGTGACGCGCCGCATCCAGCACGCGCGACTGTTCAATCGCAATGGATGCAATGCCGAGCACGCTCGCGATCAGGTCGTTGCTCTCTGCATCCAGCGTCACGGCCGTGCCGATCACGAGCGCCCCGAGCAGGTCGCCGGTGCGGCCGATGGTTTGCAGGGTGATTTCACCGTCGGCAGTCTCGATTTTTCGGCTCGCCCGCTTGGCGCCCCGCAGTGTCGCAGCTACCGATTTGGAAAGCTCATCGAGCAGTTCGGCCGGCGCCGCACGTTTGGTTTGCAGACGCACCCGCCGCCCCAGCCGGTCGTACAGCACCACCCAGCAGTCGAGTTGCACCTCGAGTTCACGCAGCGTCGCCGCCAGCCCGTTCGGCTGCAGTGCCGCCCGCGCGATCGCTCGCTGCGCGCGAATTGAACGGGTGACGCGGGCGCTACGGTCGGCGGCGATGGCATCGGCGACATGGCGAATGATGCGGATGAACGGCAGCCGATTCGCTACGACAACCAGCGGCAGCTGCTGGTCACGGCAGGCATCAACAAGCGCCTGCGGCAGCTCTGGCGTAATCACCCCCACCGCATATCCGAGACCAACGATTTCCGCGTCGCGCAGCCGGCGCACATATTCGGTGACGGATGCATCCCCACCAAATTGCGAACCGTCGGTGAGCAGCAGCTGGCCCGGTTCCAGCCACGGGGTTGGGTCGATGAGATCGGATGAATGTACCCAGGTGAGTTCGCGATCGAGACTGTCGGCTTCGGTGCCGGCCACCAGGCGCAGTTTCAGCTCGGGTTCGGCAATGAGTTCGCGCAGCGTGATCGGCATTGAACGATCCTATAGTGCGGATTTGTCGAAAAGCACATGGATGCTTAACGGAATCGGCAGCGGAATCGCTGCGGTTTTCGCGCAACCATTGCCCCATTGCCTTTGGAGAACAGTTGCAAGGGAGCATCATGGCTGAACTCACCAACGCCTACGTCATCGAACATGACACCGGCCACGTCATGCACTCGTGGTCGGCGCAGCAAAAACTCGCGCCACTCGCTTTCCGCACCGGCCACGGCGCCACCCTCGTCGACTATGACGGCAAGGAATACCTCGACCTTTCGAGCCAGCTCGTCAACACCAATATCGGCCACCAGCACCCGAAAGTGGTTGCAGCCATCACTGAGCAGGCCAACGAACTCGCCACCGTCGCCCCGGCGCACGCCAACGCCACCCGCGCCCGCGCCGCCGAGCTCATCCTCGACCTCGCACCCGAGGGATTCAACAAGGTGTTTTTCACCAACGGCGGCGCCGACGCCAACGAAAACGCGATCCGCATGGCCCGCCTCTACACCGGCCGCGACAAGGTCATTTCGCACTACCGCTCGTATCACGGCAACACCGGTGCCGCCATCGTCGCGACCGGCGACTGGCGCCGCGTCCCCAACGAATATTCGCGCGGCCACCTGCATGTTTTTGGCCCGCACCTGTATCGCACCCGGTTCTGGGCCGAAACCGAGGCCCAAGAAACCGAGCGCGCACTCGAACATCTCGAGCAGACCATCATCGCTGAGGGTGCATCGAGCATCGCCGCGATTTTGCTCGAATCGGTGCCCGGCACCGCGGGCGTCCTCGTACCGCCGCCCGGCTACCTGCGCGGGGTGCGCGAAATCTGCGATCGCCACGACATCGTGCTGATCCTCGACGAGGTGATGGCCGGATTCGGGCGCACCGGCGAGTGGTTCGCGTTCACGGCACACGATGTCGTGCCCGACCTCATCACCTTCGCCAAGGGCGTCAATAGCGGCTATGTGCCGCTGGGTGGCGTGATCGTTTCGGCACCAATCGCCGCGAAATTCGACGACGAAGTGTTCCCCGGCGGACTCACCTACTCGGGCCACCCGCTCGCCTGCGCCGCGGCGGTTGCCACCATCGAAGCGATGCGCGAAGAAGGCGTGGTTGACAACGCCCGCCGCCTCGGCGACGAGATCATCGGCCCCGAACTGCGCGCGCTTGCCGAAGAACTTGACGTCGTTGGTGAGGTGCGCGGGCGCGGCGTGTTCTGGGCCATCGAACTCGTTTCGGATGCAGCGGCCCGCACCCCCGTGTCGGCCGAGTATATGGGCGCCGTGAAGTCGGCTCTGCTCGACCGCGGCATCCTGCCGTTTACCTCCGACAACCGCATCCACGTGGTGCCGCCGTGCGTGATCGGCGATGACGAACTGCGCCGCGGCCTGGCGGCAATCGCCGAAGTGCTGCGCGAAACCCCAGCTTCTTAGGCTGGTTACCAGGCAAGCAATAGTCCCGGATGCGTACCGCACGCATCCCAACGAAAGAGAAAGTATGTCTGCGAAATACCGCACCGAAAATCCCGCCACCGGCCAACTGGTGAAGGAGGTGCCGTTCGCATCCGATGCCGAAATCACCGGCGCGCTCGAGCGGGCCGCAAGCGCCGCATCCGAATGGCGCGCCACACCAGCGGAAGAGCGCGCCGCGATCGTGCAGCGGGTGAGCGAACTGTTCACCGCCAAGCGTGACGAGCTCGCGCGCATCATCACCACCGAGATGGGCAAGCCGCTTGGCGAAAGCTACGGCGAGGTCGACTTTTCGGCCGATATTTTCCGCTACTTCGCCGAAGAGGGGCCGGGGCAGCTGGTGGATCAGGTGCTCAGCGAAACTGACACCGCGCGTTCGGTGGTGCAGCGGCGGCCACTGGGCACGATCCTCGGCGTGATGCCCTGGAACTACCCCTACTATCAGGTGGCACGGTTCGCGGCGCCGAACCTCGTGGCCGGCAACACCGTGCTGCTCAAGCACGCCGAAATCTGTGCCGAATCATCTAGCGCGATCGCCGCGATCATGCGTGAGGCCGGGGTGCCCGAGGGCGTGTACGAAAACCTCTTCGCCACCCACGAGCAAATCTCGACGGTGATCGCCGACGACCGAGTGGCGGGCGTTTCGCTCACCGGTTCGGAACGTGCCGGCGCGATCATCGCACAGCAGGCCGGGCAGGCGCTGAAAAAGGTCGTGCTTGAGCTCGGTGGCTCGGATCCGTTCGTGGTGCTTTCGCACGACGACATTCCGGCGCTGGCACGGGATGCGGCGGCAATTCGCTTCGAAAACACCGGTCAGGCGTGCAATTCGAACAAGCGGATGATCGTCATGGCGGATGTGTACGACGAGTTCGTGGCCGAGATGGTGAAACTCACCGGCGAGCTGCAGCCGATCGACCCGCTCGAGAACACTGAGGGCGGCGGATTCAGCCCGCTGTCGTCGGAGGCTGCCGCGAACGGTCTGCTTTCGCAGCTTGAGGATGCGACGGCGAACGGTGCGCGGCTGCTGGTTGGTGGCGAGCGGCTCGATCGCGACGGGTTCTGGGTGAGCCCGGCCGTGCTGGTGGATGTGACCCCCGCGGCGCGGGCGTACCGCGAGGAGCTTTTCGGCCCGGTGGCGATGATCTTCCGCGTCGAGTCGGAGGCCGAGGCGCTCGCGCTGGCGAACGACACCCCGTACGGACTCGGCGCGTCGGTGTATTCGACGGATGCGGCGCAGGCTGAGCGCTTCGGCGAGCAGCTCGAAGCCGGGATGGTGGGCGTCAACAGCCAGGCGCCGGAGGTTTCGGAGATGCCCTTCGGTGGTGTGAAGCGCTCGGGCTACGGGCGCGAGCTTGGGCCGCTGGGGATCGACGAGTTCGTTAACAAGCGGCTGTTCCACGTGGTGAAGTAGGCGCTTGAATGCGCATGCATCCGCCTCGTGTGTGGGTTCGCGTCATTTGTGCGTGGTGCAACACCCACAAATGACGCTAAAGCACACAGATCCGTAAGAGGCGGGGTGCGGGGTTTGCGCATAGGCGCAGCCCCGCACCCCGCTTTTGTGCGCCCGCACGCCCGTACATCGCCCGCAATCCCGCCTCATGTGTGGGTTCGCGTCATTTGTATGTGGCGCACCACACACAAATGACGCTAAGGCACACACTTCCGTGAGAGGTGGGGCGGCACGAAAGCCCAGCGACGTAGACCCGAGGTGGGGTTAGCCGGTTCTCACTTCTGGCGCTGCAAAGAATTCGAGTACAGCGTCTACCTGCCGCTCGGGATAGTCAGCGGCGGTTCGGTCAGACAAGAACGCATAGTGAGGCGTCACAATTGTGCGTGGATGCGTCAACAGGGTGGGCTGACCCCGTTTCGTAGGTCCGGTGGTTCTGAGAGTCGTCCTGTCG
>NZ_CAUPDE010000019.1:0-22672 GCF_963509965.1 uncultured Gulosibacter sp. | reverse complement strand
CAGCCAGCGCTCGCTGGACAGGGAAGCAGGTAGGAACGAAACCCAGGGCGATTCAGTCTCGAGGATGCCTACCTTGCCCTCACCGAACCAAAGGAGGAGCCCCTTGTCTGAGCCCACCGCCCCCGCCGTATCCCCGCCCGCCGGGGCATTGACCGCCTACCTCACCCTGCTGCGCTGGCAGCAGGCGCAACTGGGGCCGATGATCCCGCTGGTCGCCGTGATCCAGGTGCTGCTGGCCGGCGGCATCGTCGTGGGCTTCGGATTCCTGCTCAACGAGGGCGACACCGACTCCGCCACCTTCCTATCCACCGGCACTCCCACCGTGCTGCTGCTCACCCTGGGATTGGTGATCGTACCGCAAGGCGTGGCCGCCGCCCGCGCCACCGGCACCCTAACCTACATGCGCGCCCAGCCGGTGCCGCGTCCGGTGCTATTCCTCGCAGACCTCACCCTCTGGGTGCTCGTGGCGCTGCCCAGCGTGGTGGTGGCTGTGCTGGCCGCCTGGTGGCGGTTTGACGTGGAGCTCTCTTTGAACTGGCCGCTGCTGATTACCGGAGTGCTGCTGGTGACCGTGATGGCCACCGCCGTAGGTTACGCGATCGCCGTAACCCTGCCAGCCATGCTGGCCCAAGTTATCAGCCAGGTGATGGTGTTCTTCGTGCTCATGTTCTCGCCGGTGACATTTCCCGTGGAGCGGCTGCCCGACTGGTACGCCGGGGTGCACGAGGTGCTGCCGGTCATGCCCGCCGGTGACGTGATCCGCGCCGGGCTGATCTCAGGCACCTACTCCACCGACGGGCAGGCTCTGCTGGTGTTGGCCGCATGGACAGCGGCGGGGATAGGGCTGACACTGCTGGCCCTGATGCGCAGGAAGTGACGGGACGGAGAGTCAGGCTGGCCGACGTTGCGGCCCCGCCTAGACGCCGTGATCACTAACCGCGCATACGCCAGCCACTTCATCCACGTGAGCTTCGCCGTCGTAATCTCAGGCCCCATGACAAGCGAGACCAGATCGCCACTCAAAAGTGCAAGTGCATCCGCGATGATCTGGCACACAGGCTCAACGCCGGCTCCTACCGCAGCCGAAACGTGATCGAGCGACCTTTGTCTGACAACTTGAGCGCCCTATTGGAGACGCTCCCTAGCAGTGCGTGGTTTCACCAGCATCCGGACCTGCTCGCATCCCAGCAGCTGCGCCTGCAGCCCACTGTAGATTTTTGTTTCCTGGCCTCAGAAGTTTGGCTGCAATTTGCCGACTTTGTGTGCATTTCCGGTGCCAGATCCCGGGTTTTGCAGCCAGGAAACAAAATTCAGCACCGAAATGAGGCCAGGAAACAAAAATCTTCAAGGCAGGGATGCGGAGCAAGACAGGCAGGGATGCGGAGCAAGACAGGCGGGGATGCGGAGCAAAGCAAGCCTGGGCTCGGCGGCCAGAGCTTCGGCTGGGCGGCGACAAGGCGGGGATGCGGCCGGGCAGGGATGCGCGGGCAGGACAGGCAGGACAGGACAGGACAGACAATCAGCACAGCAAAAAACGGGGCGCCCGGCCAACGCCGAACGCCCCGTCGCAGCTAGCAACTAGCACCTAGCAGTGCTTGGTTTCACCAGCATCCTCTAACTCGCCGGTAATCAGGTAATTGTCGACGTAGCTGTTGACGCACTCATCTTGTTCGTCATAGGCGATGTGCCCCTCAGCCTCGAATTCGAGCAGTTGCGCCGACTCGAGCTGTTCGGCCACCGCGCGCGCCCACTTCAACGGGGTAGCCGGGTCATTCGTGGTGGCAACCACCAGCACCGGCGCCGCGCCCGCACCCGTCACCGGTTCGAGTGACTCTACGGCTGGCTCAACCGGCCAGTTCTCGCAGGTGATGTCGCCAACCTGCAGCTCCTCAGGCGTGCTCGCTCCGGGGAATATCGACACCTGGTTGAGGCGCTGGTTGAACTCCACGATCTTGGCGGGGTCGGTTTCGCGCGGGTAGTCGAGACAGTTGATGGCGGTGAAAGCCTGGAACGAATTCGAGTCGTAGTGACCTTCCGGGTCGCGGCCGAAGTACGCATCAGAAAGCATAAACAGCGTCGACGGATCGTTCGCGTTGAGGTACTGGTCGAAAGCCATCGTCAGGTACTGCCACATCGACTCGTCATACATCGCGGAGATCACGGCCATCTGCAGCACACCCGAGGTGAACACTCGCCCGTCGGAGTTCTTCATGAGCGTCTCATCGGCATCCTTGGCGATTTGCCGCAGCTCTACCTCAGCCTCTTCAACGGTCTTCGCCCGGAACGGGCACTCGCGGCTTTCGATGCAGTCTTGCAGGTAGGTGCGCACCGAGTCGGCAAACTTTTCTTGCTGGTCGAGCACCACTTCAAAGCCGGGAACGGTTGGGTCGGTGGCGCCATCGAGCACCACCCGCCCCACCCGCTCGGGGAACTGGTCGATGTATTTGGCAGCAATATCGGTGCCGTATGACAACCCGAAATAGAACAGCTTCGGGTCGCCGACAAGCGCCCGCAGCAGGTCGAGGTCGTGCACGGTCGAGTTGGTGTCGACATAGCCAAGCAGCTCACCGGTGCCTTTCAGGCAGTCGGCACCAAAGCGCTGTGACTTGGCCGTCTCCCACTCAAGTTGCTGCTGGGGGGTCATTTGCGTGTAGTTGTCTGGCACCCCGTAGAAGTACTCGTCCATCCCGGCGTCGTCTCGGCAATACACTGCCGATGACCGGCCAACACCGCGCGGGTCCCAACCCACGAGGTCGAAGTTTTCACGCAGATCGTCCGAGAAGAACCCGTACGACTGTGCCACAAAGTCAAAACCGCTGCCGCCGGGCCCACCCGGGTTGCTGAACAGCGACCCCTGCGGTTTACCACCGGTGGCTGGCTGTCGCACAAGTGCGAGCTCAACCGGTTCGCCCTTGGTCGGGTCGTTCCAGTCCATCGGGGCAATCGCCGTAGCGCATTCGGCGTCTTCACCAGCGTTCGCATCGTCGGGGCACGGCTCCCACTCGAGTTCTTGCTCGTAGAACTCCAACAGTTCGGGTGGCAGGTCGGGGTCGATGAGATCGGCTCGGTCAACCTGTCGGCCGTCGCCCTGGAGCGTCTGGATGAGCGTGCAACCGCTCAGCGAGATCGCGGCAACAGCGGCAGTGGCGGCGGCAAGCAGGCGTTGGGTGCGTCGTCGGTTCACTGGCGGGTCCTCGGTTCTTCGTCAGTCGCGATGTACTGGGTAGGTTAACTAGTGGTTCTGCTCGGGTCACGGTGCCCTATCACTGTTCCCACGAGCAGTTCTTCCAGCGCCAGTGCCGGCGGCACATTGGCGGCAAGTCGCTGCCGTGCAACAGCCACGGCCTCGATACTAGCGAGGATGTGTGCCGGGCTGCTGGATGCGGCAACACCTTCGATTTCGGGGCGACGGCGTTCGTTAATCAGTCGCTCGGATGCGCCCAGCGCGGTCACCAACACATCACGCCACAGCGATGACACGTCGGTGAGGATGCGGTCGATGCCGTCGAGCGTGGCGCGTTTGGCTCGCCGCTTCTGGTGGGTTTCAAGTTCGCGGAAGATTCCGCGCAACTGTCGGGGTATCGCCGCATCCGGTTCAAGACCCAGTGTGCGGAAGGTTTCGGCGCGTTCTTTCGCGTCGCGGTCTGCCGCGGCAGCTTTACCGTCTTCTTCAGCAATCGCCACCCAGTCGGCGGCCTTGCGTGCCGCATCCCCCACGCCCTGCAGTGTCAGCACGCCTTGCAGGGCGCGGTCTCGTCGCGACCAGGCTTCGGGTGTGGTCACGAGCCGTGCCGCCATCCCGATGTGGCTCTGCGCTTCTTCGGCAGCACGCAACGCCCGCTCGGGGTCACAACCGTGCCTCCACACCAGCAGCTGTGCCACTTCTTCGGGGCTGGGTGTGGTGAGCGACACCACGCGCACGCGCGAGCGGATCGTTGGCAGCAGGTCGGCTTCGCTGGGCGCGCACAGCACCCACACGGTGGTTGCGGCCGGTTCTTCGATAGCTTTCAGCAGCGTGTTCGAGGTGCGTTCGACCATGCGGTCGGCGTCTTCAACCACAATCACCCGGTAGTCGCTCACGGTGGGTGCGAGCCAGGCACGTTCAACGAGCGTGCGGGCGGTTTCGATATCGATGATGGCGGTATCGGTAACCACCGCGGTGAGATCGGGATGCGTGCGGGCAGCCACCTGTTGACAGCTCGGGCAGCTGCCACAGCCGCCATTGGGGCACAGCAGCGCGGCCGCGAACGCGTAGGCGCAATTGGAGCGGCCCGAGCCGGGCGGGCCGGTGATGACCCATGAGTTGGTGAACCACTCGCGGTGTTCGGCATCGGGATGCGCGGCTGCGACCGCGCGTTGCAGGGTTTCGACGCTGCGGGCCTGGCCCGAGATTTCAGCCCATACTCCCCCGCCGATGCCGGTACCGCTGACGTTGGTCATCGCTGCTCCCGTGCGGCCAATAGTTCGTCGATGCGGGCGCGGATCTCGTCGGCAACCTGCTCGTGAGGCCGGTTTGCATCCACCACCGTGTAGCGTTCGGCATCGGCGCCGGCCTGCTGTAAAAACTGTTCGCGCACCCGGCGATGGTAGTCGCTGGCCTCGCGTTCGAGCCGGTCGAGCCCGTCGCGCACCGAACGCATCCGCTGCTGCGCAATTTCGGGGTCGAGGTCGAGCAGCACCACTAGATCGGGCAGCAGCCCGCGGGTGCCCCACAGTGAGAGTTCGCGCACCTCATCCGCGCCGAGGTCGCGTCCAGAACCCTGGTAGGCGACCGATGAGTCGATATAGCGGTCTTGGATCACGATTTTCCCGGCTTGCAGCGCGGGGCGTACCACGGTGGCGATGTGATGCGCGCGGTCGGCCGCGAACAGCAGTGCTTCGGCACGCGGGTCGATATCGCCGTCGTGGTGCAGCACGATGTTGCGGATCTGCTGCCCCACATCGGTGCCGCCCGGTTCGTGTGTGTGCAGCACCTCGTGGCCGAGTGCGCGGAGGTGCTCGACAATTCGACTCGCGTGTGTCGATTTGCCGGTGCCGTCGCCGCCTTCGAAGGTGATGAACAGTCCCGAGCCGGTGGTTTCGTTCACTACCTACTCCTCGGTGCCGGCTTTCGCGGTGGTGGTTTTCTTCCGCGTGGCCGTGGTGCTGGTTTTCTTGGCTGCCGTGGCCTTTTTGGCGGTGCTGGCCTTTTTAGTGGTGGTCTTCTTGGCAGTGCTGGTTTTGCGCGTGGTGGTGCGTTTTTTCGCCGGGCCCTTGGCTCGTTTCTCGGCAATCAGCTCAACCGCCCGCTCGAAAGTGAGCGTAGCCGGGTCGGTGCCGCGCGGCACCGTCACGTTTGTTTCGCCATCGGTGATGTAGGGGCCCCAGCGGCCATCCTTCACCTTCACACCCTTACCCGAAACCGGGTCGGGTTTTTCGAAGTCGAGCAGCACCGACTTCGACTGCCGGTTCGCATACTTCGGCTGCGCAAACAGCTCCTGCGCCCCGGCAAGATCGATCGTGAAAATCGACTCTTCGTTCGGCAGCGACCGGGTGTCGGTGCCTTTTTTCAGGTAGGCGCCGAAACGGCCATTTTGGGCCGTGATCTCGTTGCCCGATTCTTCATCCACACCCACCACGCGCGGCAGCGACAGCAGCTTCATCGCCTCATCGAAAGTCACCGTGTCGGGCGACATCGATTTGAACAGGGATGCGGTGCGCGGCTTTGGTGCGGCCTTGCGGCGCTTGGGTTTCTCACCCTCGGCGGGGGCTTCGGGTTCGGGAAGCACTTCTGAAACATACGGGCCAAACCGGCCGTCTTTTACAACAATGTCGTGGCCGGTTTCGGGGTCCTGACCCAGCACGCGGTCGCCCGCCACTGGCGCATCAATCAGTTCCTGTGCTTTTTCGGCGGTGAGTTCATCGGGAGCAAGATCTTCGGGCACGTTAACGCGGCGCGGGTCAGCTTCGGGATGCTCGGGGTCGATCACTTCGATATACGGGCCGTATCGACCAATTCGCAGGGTTGCGGTGTCGGTGAGCTTGGTTGAGTTGAGTGCGCGCGCATCAATCTCGCCGAGGTTGTCGACCACGCCGCGCAGGCCGGGGTGATCGTCTGACCCGAAGTAGAACTCGTGCAGCCACGCGACGCGGTCTTGGTCGCCGGCGGCAATGTGGTCGAGGTCGGCTTCCATCTGCGCCGTGAAGTCGTATTCGACCAGTTCGTGGAAGTGTTGTTCAAGCAGCCGCACCACCGAGAACGCCGTCCAGCTGGGAACGAGTGCCGTACCGCGATGCGTGACATAGCCGCGGTCTTGGATTGTGGCGATGATGGATGCGTAGGTCGACGGGCGGCCGATGCCCAGTTCGTCGAGCATCTTCACCAAGCTCGCTTCGGTGTAGCGCGGTGGCGGCGTGGTCTCGTGCGGTTTTGCTTCGGCTTCGGCAACAGCGACGGTCTCGCCCTGCTCAAGCGGCGGAAGTTTCGAGTCTTTACTGGCACCGCTATCGGTGCGCTGTTCATCCCTGCCCTCTTCATAGGCGGCGAGGAACCCACGGAAGGTGATGACCGTACCCGAGGCCTGGTATTCGCTGCCCATCGAGGTGATCGTGCCGTTTGCATCCGGCAGTTCGACGGGTGCACCATTGAGCACGACCGTTGCGGTGTGCCCCTTGGCGTCAGCCATCTGCGAGGCGACGGTGCGTTTCCAAATCAACTCGTAGAGCTTGCGTTCACGGTCGTCAACGCCGGTGAGTTCACGCGGATGCTTGAACTCAAAACCGGCGGGACGAATTGCCTCGTGCGCCTCCTGGGCGTTTTTCGACTTCGAACCGTAGTAGCGCGGCTTTTCGGGAACCGAGTCGGCGCCGTACAACTCGCGAGCCTGGCCGCGGGCGGCGCTGATCGCCTGCTGCGACAGGTTGGGCGAGTCGGTACGCATATAGGTGATGTGCCCGTTTTCGTACAGCGACTGCGCCACCGACATCGTCTGCCGCGCCGAAAAACGCAGCTTGCGGGATGCTTCCTGCTGCAGTGTCGAGGTGGTGAACGGGGCTGCGGGGCGGCGAGTGTAGGGCTTCGATTCAACCGATGCGACGGTGATTGCAACGCCACCGGCGGTGAGTGCATCCGCGAGCGCCGTCGCGGTCGCCTCACCGAGCACGGTCGCATCCGAAGTGAGTTCACCGTGGTCGTTGAAGTCGCGGCCGGTGGCGACGCGCTCGCCGGCGAGCTTGGTGAGCCGCACGTCGAAGGGCTGGTCTTTGGCGCTGAAGGTGGCTTCAACACCCCAATAGTTGGCAGCCACGAAGGCGAGCCGTTCGCGTTCGCGCTCCACAATGAGTCGAGTTGCGGCTGATTGCACGCGCCCCGCCGACAGCCCCGAACCAACCTTGCGCCACAGCACCGGCGAAATCTCGTAGCCGTAGAGCCGGTCGAGAATGCGGCGGGTTTCTTGCGCATCCACCAGATGCTCATCGATGTCGCGGGTGTGGTCTTTAGCGGCTTCGATCGCTTCACGGGTGATCTCGTGGAACACCATCCGCTTCACCGGCACTTTGGGTTTGAGCACTTCGAGCAGGTGCCAGGCGATCGCTTCTCCCTCGCGGTCTTCATCGGTGGCGAGGATGAGTTCGTCGGCGGTCTTTAGCGCGCTGCGCAGCTCGGTGACGGTTTTTTTCTTGTTTTCGGCAACGACGTAGTAGGGCTCGAAGCCGTTTTCGACGTCGACCGAGAACTTGCCCAGCGAGCCCTTTTTCTGCTCGGCAGGGAGGTTTTTCGGCTCGATCAGGTCGCGGATGTGCCCCACCGAGGCCATTACAACATAGTCGTCGCCAAGGTATTGGGAGATGCTTTTCACCTTGGTAGGTGACTCAACGATCACTAGTTTCTTGCCGGTCAAGGTTGAGATTCCTCATTCGCGTTGAAAGACAGTTCAGATTGGCTCGTGCTCGGCCAATCTATACCACGGCGCGCCGCAGCACGTTTGAGAAGCCGTGCATCCGCCCCTCGAGAAGCCGCGCATCCGCTGTCGGCGAACCGCGTAAAGCCGCGCCCCGGCCCGCATCCCAGCTTCGCATCCTGGCCCCTGTAACCCGGCCCCGCATCCCGGCGCATCCCGGCCCTTCACTCAGCCCTCAGTCCCTCAGCCCTTCAGCCCTTCAGAAATTTGTTTCCTGACATCAGTTCGCTGCTGAGTTTTGTTTCCTGACTGCAAAACAGCGTTTTTGGGTGCCAGAACCCATACAAGACAGCAAAATGCAGCCAATTTTCTGATTTCAGGAAACAAAAATCTGCATGCCCTGGGATGCCGGAGGCAGCTGGCAGGATGCAGGCAGGCAGGGCAAACAGGGCAGGGCTCGGCAGGACAGGACAGGACAGGACAGGACAGACAGTGCAGGGCAAACAGGCCAGACAGGGCGGACAGCAGATGCGGGGCTGACGACAGCCAACCCCGCATCCCGCTAGTTACTACTCCACGTCATCGAGGCGGATGGCCATGGTCTTGGGCATCTGCGAGAATCCGCGACTGATGAAAGCCAGGTAAACAATGCCGATCAGCACCCAGCCAATACCGATTAGCAGCGCGCTGAGGCTGAGCGAGAACCACAGCCACACGCACAGTGCCAGGCCGATACCCGGCAGCAGCCCGTAGCGCAGCAGCTCGAGGGGCTCACGCTTGCGCTGGTTAATAATGAAGTGCTTGATTACCGCCAGGTTCACCATCGAGAACGCCGCGAGCGCACCGAAGCTGATGATCGAGACGACAACATCCAGCGGCAGCACGAGCGCCAATAGCGAGATCGCCGCGATCACGAGGATCGCGTTACGCGGGGCATTGAAACGCGGGCTCAGCACCCCGAACACGCGCTTGGGCAGCAGCTCATCGCGACCCATCGAGTAGAGCACGCGAGCGGTGGCTGCTTGCGAGGTCATCGCACTGGCCGAGGCACCAATGAGGTAGGCCGTGAGGAAGAAAGCCTCAAAGAAGGCACCACCGAGGTGGCTGATGAGTTCGAGGGATGCGGTGTCGAGCGACGTGTAGGTGCTGAAGTCGGGCCACACTCGCTGACCGGCCCAGCTGATAATCATGAACATCGTTCCCCCAACCAGCACGGTGAGCACCACCGCACGCGGGACGGTGCGGCGCGGGTCTTTTGCCTCTTCAGCCATCGCCGAAACCGCGTCAAAGCCGAGGAATGACAGCGCCAGAATCGAGGCGCCAGCCATCAATCCACCAAGGGTCGCGTTTTCTGACCAGAACGGGTCGGTGATCGCCACATCCGGCTGCATTTTGCCGAATGCCGCCACCAGGAATGTGGCGACGAACACGAGCTGAAACACCACCAGGAACGCGTTGGCGTGTTTCACCACCGAGATGCCGAAAAGGTTGAGCGCGGTGACGATAATGATCGCTGCCAGAATCACGACCCAGGCCGGGATGGCCGGGAACTGCGCGTTGATGTAGAGCCCCAGCAGCATGTAGTTGATCATCGGCAGTAGGGCGTAGTCGATCATGAGCGCCCAGCCGGTGACGAAGCCGACGCCGGGGCCGAAGGCCTTTTTGGCGTAGGCGTAGGCGCTACCGGCGGTGGGTTCGGCACGCACGATGCTCGCGTAGCTGAGGGCCGTGAACAGCATCGCGACAGTGGTGATGACGTAGGCACCGGCGAGGTGCCCGCCTGTCTCATTGGTAACAATGCCGTAGGTGCTGAACACCGTGAGCGGCACCATGTAGGCGAGACCGAAGAACAGCAGTGAGGGCACTCCTAGCACGCGCTGCAGTCGTGGTGAGGCGATTCCTTGAGGGGTTGGCATGGTGATTTTCCGTTCGTGTTGCGCGATCAGCGGTGATCGTTGAAGACGAGTTTTCCGTCGATGGCGGTCGCCACAATGGCGACGTTGGCCACCTCGGATGCGGGGGTTTTGAGGGGGTTGTGGGCCCAAACGGTAAAGTCGGCAGCTTCACCAACGCGGAGCGTGGCACCGGTTCGTCCCACGGATGCGGGTACTGATTCGGTGTAGCCGGTCAGCGCTTCGTGGGCGGTGAGCGCCTGTTCGGGATGGATGGGCTGGGTGTTGCGGTCGTGTGGGTGTCGCAGCTGGGCGTCGGCGATGATCGCGCGCGGGTCGAACGGGGCCACCGGCCAGTCGCTGGCGAGCGCTTCGATGATTCCGTTTTCGAGGTAGCTGCGCGTTTTCCAGCCCTGCTTGTTGCGAGGCTCGCCCAGGCGCTTCGACCAGGTGTCGGTGCCGTCGGCGTGCATGAACAGCGTGCAGTGGTTTGGCTGCACGCAGATGCTGATGTCGTGTTCGCCAATGAACTCGATGACCTCGTCGGCCACGAGTTCGAGGTGGTCGATGCGGTGGCGCACGCCGTTGTCGGGCAGGCTGGCAATGGTTTCGGCGACGAAGCGCACCCCGCGGTCACCGATCGCGTGGGTGATGGTTGGCACGCCGAGTTCGTTGAGGCGGCGCAGGTTGCGTGCGTACTGTTCGGGGTCGTGCCAGAAACCGCGGGTTCCTTCACCAAACACGTCTGGTTCTTCGAGCCAGGCGGTGCCGCCGTCGATCGTGCCGTCGATGAAGAGTTTCACGCCCTCTACTTCCCAGCGGCGGCCGCGATGCTGTTTCATTTCGGCAAGGGCTTCGACCTCGGCTGCCGACATTTCTGGTGTGCACCATGGCGAGATGCGGATGCGTACCGGCAGCTCACGGTCGGATTCGATAGCTTCGAGCACTGCGAATGCGTCTGGGTTCTGGTTGTCGGGCACATAGCCGCCAACTAGGCCCGTGCGGGCCATTTCGAGCAGGTTGTTGTAGAGCAGGTCGGCTTGTACGGGCACCGGGATGCGCGGAACATGCGGTTGTACGCGGTCGAGGGCGATCCATTCGAGCACGTGTCCGGTGAGGCGGTCGGCGCCGGTGAGCTGTTGTTCGTTAGCGTCGGGTCGTTCGGTGAAACCGCCGCCGTCGGTGAACATTGCGGGTTCGGTGACGCCGCAGACGGCCAGTGCTGCGGCCGAGAGGATTGCCGAGTGGGCGTCGAACATGGTGATGTAGGCGGGTCGCTCGGCGCCGAGCGCTTCGTGGATGAAGTCGTTAGTGACCGGGGCGTCGCCCAGCAGGTGTGGTTCGAATCCGTAACCGAACACCCACTCGTCGGCGCCAACTCGGTCGGCTTCGGCGCGGAGCGCGTCTTGCACCTGTGCAATCGTGGTGCAGTTGGCGAGATTCGCACCGCGTGCAAGCGCAACACCCCAAATGGCGTGGATGTGACCGTCGATCAGGCCGGGGGTGATGGTGGCGTCGCCGAAGTCGATCACCTGAGCGTCGCTGTGCTGCGTGGCGAGCGCTGCCGCATCACCCACCTCGGCAACGCGGCCGTCGCGCACGAGCAGGCCGGTAGCTTCCTGCAGCCCGTCGTGCAGCACTGTTGCCGTTCGGTAGAGCACCTTGTGTGTTGTTTCTGTCATCGTTGACCTCATTTCGCGTCTTTGCAACCCATTCAGATTTGAAACGTTTCAACATGCTGCCACAGTGCCGAAATGGCCGTCAAGGAGCCACCTGATTAGATGGGTGCTATGCCGCAATCACGGGTGACGATTCCACAGCTGGCCGAAGAGCTCGGCCTCTCTGTGGGCACCGTTTCGAGCGCATTGAACAACAAACCGTCGGTCGCCGCGGCCACCCGCAAACGCGTCCACGAAACCGCCGCGCGCCTGGGTTATCTGCACAATCGCTCGGCAGCCGCGCTGCGCCGCGGACACACGGGCATCCTTAGCCTTCACCTGCCGGCCAACACTGCCGACCTGCAGTTCTATATGAACTTCGCATTCGGTATGAGCTCGGTTGTCGCCCGTGCTGGCTATGACGTGTTGCTCGACCACGAACACTCGCGCGCCAACCCGCTCACGCTGGTGGATGCCGCCATTGTTGTCGACTGGAGTAGCGACCTGCACACGCCCGATCAGCTTGCCCGGGCGGGCATCCCAATCTTTGCCGTTGATGGCATCCCAAACCCGGATGCACCGGCAACGAGAGTCTTGTCTACCAACTATGCGGCCCGCACCACCCAGATTGCCGAGCGCGCAATCGCTTCGGGGGCACGCAAGGCCGCGCTGCTGTCGTCGAGCTCGCTCCCCGGAGTTGCCTGGCAGCGAGAGGTGCACGCGAGCCTTACAGCTGCCTGCACCGCTCACGACATTCCGCTCACCCACGTAGATTTGGAGGTCGGATCTTCCGCCAACGAAGTGGCCGCGGCGATTCAGTCGCTCATCCACCGCGAGCAGCCCGATTTTTTGGTTTCTACCGGCGAACGCTGGGCGGGTATCGCCAATCTCTACCTGCACCTTGGCTCGCCCGATTCATCCGTGCCCTGGCTGGCGTCCACCGCCGCCGACCCCATCACCGAGCTCTCGTCACCGCATATCACCGCACTCGACCTGATGCCCTACGAGTACGGCCGGCACTGCGGCGATCTCGTGATTGCCTATCTCAGCGGCGAACAGGGTGCCACCGATAGCGACGAGGCGATTTGGGAGGCGCGCATTAACTGGGCTCGCCACTGGAACAAATCCTAAGGCGGCGGGCCGGCAACCGCGGCAACACGAATCTCTAGCAGGTGCTCATTCACACGCACAACCACCCGTGACCTGGATGCATCCGCCTCGCAAGCAGCGACCGTCACGCCGTGAACCAGCGCCACCTGCCCCGCCCGCTGACACGGGTCGCCACCAGGCACTCGGCCCGAAGCGGTATCGGCTGCAGCCAGCGCGGCCGCATCCGCCGCCACGCGAGCACGAGCCACCGTCACGAGTGACTGTGCGACCATCACGGCACTGAGCGTGAGCGCCACCACCGCGGCGATAATTGCCAGCGCCAACACCGTGCCGCTCCCGCGCTCATCACACCGCCACCGACGCACCAGCCGCATCTTGCAACCGCGCGAACTGCCGAGGTGAGTTGTTTCTGCCACGCATCCCCCTCATTCGATGTCGCGAAGCGCACACGACTGTGCTCGCGCCCGAGCGGCAGTGGGAATGCCCACCAGCGAGATCGCGACGCTCACGCTCGCGCAGCGAAGTTCGCCACTATCCCAAACCTCGAGCGCCGCACCCTCGAGCCGCTCAAGCGCGAGCGCGGGCTCATCACCGCGCGCGGCCATCCGCGCGGCTTCACCGGCCGCATCCTGCACCGCCACCTGGGTCGCCACCGCGACCACCGCCCCGATGCACAGGGTGAGTACGAGCGCAACAGCGGGCATCGCCACCGCGAACTCGGCCGAAACCGACCCTCGCTGCTGACGCAGCGCATCCTGCCACGCGCACCAAAGAACCGACTTTGACCACCGCCACTGCCGCGCTCGCACCACCTCATTACCCTCCTTATCTCTTCGATTCGATGCCTTGGTTGAACATCGACCGGTGCTTAGCCACCGAATGCGCCGATCAACAGGTCTTCGATGATCTGTTTCACCGGTTCTGACTGCGCCACCAGCACCAGCACCGAGGCGAGCGCCACCGCAGCGGTGATCACGATCGCGTATTCGGCGGTGGCGGCGCCGTCTTCTTCGTATTGCAGCCGCTGCAACCGCAGCCGCAGCCGCTGTGGCAGCCAGGCAGCTGCCACAGAAGTCGATCGGCTGCTGGTTTCGTGGTTGATTTGGGTGTTCATTTGGTTCCTTTCTGATTTGCGACACGGCACGACTGTGGTTGGGAGCTATTGCGACATCGCCTGTTGCAGCACCGCGATGAGTAGCGGCGCCACTCCCAGAGTCAAAAACGCGGGCAGGATGCACGCACCCAGCGGCAGCATGAGTGCGGTTCCCAGCCGCGCCGCCGACTGCGCCGCCTCGGTGCGTGCCTGCCGCCGCTCCAATTGCGCTTCACCGCGCAATAACTCACCGGCGGCAACTCCCGCTGCTGCGGCAAGTTCGATGATTGGTTGCGCCCGGTCGAGCCCCGAACGCTCGAGCTGAAAATCGCGCAGTGTGTGCGCGGTTTCAGCAAGCACCTGGTGGGCGTCGCTTCCCGAACTCATTCCGGTTGCGACAAGGTCGAGACCGAAACCGGGGGTGCGCGGGTGCCGCGAAGCACGACTCACCAGCGCCCGGTTCCACCACCATGCGGCCAGCAGCAGTAGCGTTCCCACCAGCAGCAGCATCCAGCCGACGACGCCACCAAACAGCACCCCGAAAGTGTCGAATCCCAGCACACTGCCGAGGGCGATCCCGATGAAGGGCAGCACCATCACCAGGCGCGCGGTCGCGGCCGGCCCCGCCAGTGCGACAGCTATCTCACGCTCGGATGCGCCAAGGTCGCGAAACCCGCCAGCCAATTGCCGCAGCGACGCACCCAGCGGGGCACCAGTTTGTTCGGTGAACTGCCATAGGGCGCCGAGTGCACGCCACGCCTCGTGGTCGTTGTGACGCAGATAGCTGGCGGGATTGTTGCCCTGCGCCACGGCCTGTGCCAACCGTTTTTCCATCGGCACAGTGTCGGCTTTTTGTCGGCGCCGGGTTTGTGGTTCGGCTTCAGCGTCTGCGAACGCCGCGAGCCGTCCCCACGCATCCGCCGGCGGGCCGCCGCTCGCCAAGAGCGCTGCCAGCCGTTCCACCACCACCGCCACCTGTTCGGCCGGATACCGCACGACGACCATCAGCCCCGCTCCATCCGGTTTCCGCTGCGCACGCTCGTGATGCGCAACCGTTCGGCGTCATCAACCCAAAACTCGCCCATATCAACCAGCTGCCGCATCCCATCGCGGCGTTCAACGTGCATCACCAGGTCGATTGCCGACACCGTTTGCCGTGCCACCGCGGTTGCCGACATATTCGCGAGCGCGCCGAGCGCTTCGAGCCGGGCCGGCACATCGGCGAGCGAATTAGCATGCAGCGTGCCCGCCCCGCCGTCATGGCCGGTGTTCAGGGCCGCCAATAGTTCACGCAGCTCAGCACCTCGGCACTCCCCCAGCACCAGCCGGTCGGGTCGCATCCGCAGCGACTCCCGCACCAACCGCGCCAAAGTCACCTCTCCCGCACCTTCAATATTGGCTTGGCGGGCTTCGAGACTCACCACATGCGGGTGGTTAATGCGTAGCTCGGCAACATCCTCAATCACCACGATGCGTTCACTCGCCGGAGCCGACGACAACACCGCTCCCAGCAGCGTGGTTTTACCCGAACCGCCGGCGCCGGTGATGAGAATATTTGCGCGATCGGCAACCGCCCGCTGCACCACCTCGGCCGCGCCGTCATAGAAGCATCCCGCGCGAATGAGCTGCTGCAAATCGGGTCGGATCGCACCCGGCGCCCGAATCGACAGCAGCGTGCCGCGCACTGAAACCGGTGGCAGCACTGCATGCACCCGAATCCCGTCGCCAACCCGCACGTCAACAGCCGGGTTGGCGTCATCGAGGTGCCGCCCGCCAAGCGCCACCAGCCGCACCGCCAGCTCGCGAATCGCTCGCTCATGTGGCGCCTGCCACCCTTCCACTCGCACCGCGCCGGCACCGCGATCAATCCACAGCCCGTCCATCGCGTTCACAAACAAATCGGTCACCTCGGCATCCGAGATGAATCCGGCCAGCGGGCCGAACGCCTCGGCTTGACCGCGCGTGAGCTGGCGGCGCGGTCGCTCTTCGGCGCTGCGGCCGGGTATCGGAGCCAGATCGACGCTGGCGGGCCGCTCGGCGGCGGGTTGGACAACAAAGCGGTCAAGTGTTGCGGCAGTGATGTTCATGGCGGCCAAGGTAGTTGCGGCTGTGCCGCACACGCCCCGGGTGGAGAGGTCTCTGTGGACAACCGACTTTCCCCAACCACCCCGGGCGGGCCCTTGCGCCCGTGCCGGCACGAAAACTGCTTGAAACCATTACTGTCGTAACTTTGTGACACGGTCATCCACCGCCAAAAATGCGGGTATACACTCAGTCGCACGATCTCGCCGAAGGAGCCGAAGTTGACGAAAGCTGAAGAGCGCATTGCAAAACTCACCAATCCGATCGCGTCTCACCCGCCCACCGATGAGTTCATCGCCGGCACCCGCATCCCCGGTGATATTCGCCAACAAGCGCAGGCAGATCGTCTGCAGTTCTGGGCCGACCGAGCGCGTGAACTCGAATGGGTAACGCCCTTCACCGAAACCCTCGACTGGTCGAACCCGCCGTTTGCGAAGTGGTTTGCCGATGGCACTCTCAATGCCAGCGTGAACTGTGTTGACCGTCACGTGGCGGCAGGGAACGGTGATCGGGTTGCGATCCACTGGATTGGCGAGCCCGGCGACACCCGCACGATCTCCTACGCCGACCTCCACCGCGATGTGCAGCAGGCCGCGAATATGCTGCTGAGCCTCGGGGTGCAAGCCGGCGACGTGGTTGCTCTCTACCTGCCGATGGTGCCCGAAACCGTAGTGGCGATGCTCGCCTGCGCACGGATCGGCGCCACCCACTCGGTAATTTTTGGTGGTTTTTCACCCGAAGCGATCCGTCAGCGCCTCGATGACGCCGACGTCAAATTTGTGATCACCGCCAACGGCTCTAACCGCAAGGGCCGGGTCTTCCCGCTCAAAGAGGCCGTCGACGCCGCCCTCGAAGCACCCGGCCACTCGGTCGAGCGCGTGCTGGTGCTACGCCGTCCCGACCACGAGGTCAATATGGTCGAGGGCCGCGACCTGTGGTGGCACGATGAGTTCGCCAAGGCCAGCCCCAAGCACACCCCCGAAGCTTTCCCGGCCGAGCATCCACTGTTCATCCTCTACACCTCCGGCACCACCGGCAAGGCGAAGGGCCTATGGCATTCAACCGGCGGCTATCTCACCCAGGTTGCCTTCACCACCCGCACCAGCTTCGACCTGCGCGATGACGATGTGTACTGGGCCACCGCCGATGTGGGCTGGATCACCGGCCACAGCTACCTCGTGTATGGCCCGCTGCTCAACGGCGCCACCCAGGTGATGTACGAGGGTTCGCACGACTACCCCACACTCGACCGCTGGTTCGAAATTATTGAAGAGTACGGCGTCACCGTCTTCTATGCCGCACCCACCGCAATCCGCGGGTTCATGCGCTCAGGGCGCAGCATCCCCGCGCGCCACGACCTGTCGAGCCTGCGCGTGCTCGGGTCGGTTGGTGAACCAATCAACCCCGAAGCCTGGCAGTGGTATCACGAGGTCATCGGCGGCGGTCGCTGCCCGATTGCCGACACCTGGTGGCAGACCGAAACCGGCGCGCATATGATCGCACCGATTCTCACCCAGGATGCTCTCAAGGCCGGCTCTGCACAGCGCCCGGTTCCCGGTGTCGAGATTGAGGTGGTCACCGAGCAGGGTGAGCGCGTCGACCCGGGCGAGATGGGGCTGCTCACCATCACCGAGCCGTGGCCGTCGATGGCGCGCGGCATCTGGGGTGACGACGAGCGATTCATCGAAACCTACTGGTCGCAGTTCCCGGGCCGCTACTTCGCGGGTGACGGTGCCGGCGTCGATCTCGACGGCGATCTGTGGCTGCTTGGCCGCGTCGACGATGTGATGAACGTTTCGGGCCACCGGCTTTCGACCACCGAGATCGAGGGCGTTTTGGTCGAGCATCCGCTCACCGCTGAGGCTGCCGTGGTCGGCGCCAATGATGAAACCACCGGTCAGGCGGTGGTCGGTTTCGTTGTGCTCAAGCAATCACAGCTCGAAGCCGCCAGCGGTGTTGATGTGCCGCAAGAGCTGCGCGACTATGTGGGCCAGCGCATCGGCAAGATCGCCCGGCCACGCAATCTCTACATTGTTGACGAGTTGCCGAAGACGCGTTCGGGCAAGATTATGCGCCGGTTGCTGCGTAACGCCGCCGACAATGAGCCGGTTGGCGACACCTCGACACTGACGGATGCATCGGTGATGGAGGCGATTGTGCAGCTGATCGAGGCTGATCGCGCCAAGGCGTAGGTGACTGCCTGCCAAAACAAATGGTGCGCACTCACGGGATCCGTTCCGTGGGCGCGCACCATTGTTTGGCGGTATCAGGTGACCCTATTGATAGCCGACCTCGAGTTCGAGTTCGACCGGCGCATCCAGCGGCAGCACCGCCACGCCAACGGCCGAGCGCACATGCTGGCCACGGTCACCAAAGATCTGGCCGAGCAGTTCGCTGGCACCGTTTGCCACCAGCGGTTGCTGGGTGAACTGCGGGGCGGATGCGACAAACACCACCACTTTCACCACGCGGGTAATGCGGTCGAGATCACCGATCTCTTGTTTGATGGCGGCGAGTGCGTTCAGCACCGAGGTGGCCGCGAGCTGCTGTGCCTGCTCGAGCGACACTTCAGCGCCGACCTTGCCGGTGGCGGGCAGCTGTCCCGACACGAACGGCAGCTGCCCGGATGTGAGGGCTCGACCGTTCATTGCGATGGCTGGCACGTAGGCGGCCACCGGCGCGGCTACCTCGGGAAGTGCGAGCCCGAGTTCGGCGAGACGGGTTTCGATCTTGCTCATGCGCTGTGCTCACTTTCGTCGGTGAGAGGCCGCTTCAGGTAGGCGACAGTGCCTCCCTGTTCGTTCACGATGATCTGCACAAGCTCCCAGCCCTTGGCTCCCCAGTTGTTGAGGATCGCTCCGGGGGTGTGCAGCGGCAGCGGTGTGATGAAGTACTCCCACTTCTGCATGTCATTCCTTTTCTGCTGGTGGATGCGGGCTTTGTGCCGGTTCGCGTGGCCCCGGTTGGGGGCTCGCTTGCCAGCCTCTGGTTGGAGTTAACAAAGTTTTCTGTCCGAAACAGCGGTTCCCCACTACTCTAGAGGGCATGCCTTCCAACTCATCAACTGCGCCGAAGCGTAATGTCTTGGCCTCAGTGCTGGGGCTGCTCGGTATGAGCGGGATCGCCGGTGTACTCGTGGCCGCGATGATGACGCCGATTCTGGCTGTCGCTGGTGTGACCGCGAACTCTACGATCACGTTGTTCGAATCGCTTCCCGACTACCTCGAAATCACGCCGCTGCAGCAGAAAACCGAGCTGTACGCGAAGCGTGGCGACAAAGACGAGAAGATCGCCGAGTTCTACTCTCAGAACCGTGTCGAGGTGCCGCTTGACCAGATGTCGCCATATCTGCAGGATGCGGTCATCGCCACCGAAGACCCGCGCTTTTATGAGCACGGTGGTGTGGATGTGATGTCGGCGACGCGTGCAGTGCTCGAGTCGGTTGTTAGCGATAGCGGTAGCGGTGCATCGACCATCACCATGCAGTATGTGCGTAACCAGCGAGTGCAGGCCGCCGAAGCGATCCTCGACCCGGTCGAGCGTCAGAAGGCGTTTAGCGAAGCGACCGAACGGTCGGCTGGCCGTAAGCTGCAAGAGATGCGGCTGGCCATCGGTGTCGAGAAGCAGTATTCGAAAGAGCAGATCCTCGAGGGCTATCTGAACATCGCGCTGTTCGGTGGCCAGATCTACGGTGTCGAGTCGGCCGCCCAGTATTACTTCGGTAAGCCCGCGAAAGACCTGTCATTGGCTGAGGCCGCGCTGATCGGCGGCATGGTGCAGGAGCCGAACGCTTTCCGCATCGATGACGAAGCAAATATTCCGGCTGCTACCGACCGCCGTAACTACGTGCTTCGCCGCATGTATGAAGAGGGCAAGATCAAGAAAGACGAGTACGAACAGGCGAGAGATTCGAAGATCGAGCCGAACATCACGCCCGCTCGTCACGGCTGTATGAACGCGAAGAGCAACACGCAGTTCTTCTGCGACTATGTGCGCAAGGTCATTGAAAACGACCCCGCGTTCGGCGCCACCTACGAGGAGCGACTGTTTAACTTCCAGTCGAAGGGCTACCAGATTCACACCACGCTCGACCTCGATCTGCAAGATCAGGTAACGAATGTGCTCAACACCTATGTGCCGAAGTCGCTCGACTATATGAAGATCGGCGCCGCCGTCTCGGCAGTCGAGCCGGGTACTGGCAATATTCTCGCCATGGCGCAGAACAAAGACTTCGATGAGACCACCGAAGCCGCGAAGAATCCCAACGCCACCTCGGTGAACTACAACGCCGATAAGCAATACGGTCAATCGGGTGGTTTCCCAGCGGGTTCAACCTACAAGGTCTTCACGCTCGCCAACTGGATTCAATCTGGCCACTCGGTGAACGAGACCATCAACGCACGAAATCGTGTGTTCAACCAGGCCAACTTCCAAGACTCGTGCGGCAAGGATGCTCCCTATGGTGGCGGCTGGGATGTGAATAACGACGCCAACGAGCGTTTTGGTACGGTGACGGCTGTCGAAGCAACCACGAAGTCAATTAACACCGCCTATGCGGCAATGGCCGAACAGCTCGACCAGTGCGTGACGCGTGATATTGCCGTGGGTATGGGCGCGCACCGCGCCGACGGGCAAGAAAGCGGCTCGTACCCATCCGACATCCTCGGCACCAACGAGATCGCACCGATGTCGATGGCCACCGCCTACGCTGGTTTCGCAAACCAGGGTGAATCGTGCTCGCCGGTGGCGATCAAGTCGATTTCGCTCCGCGATGGCACCGAGGTGGATCCGCCCGAGTCGAAATGCAAGCAGGTGATCAGTAAAGACGTCGCTAATGCCGTTAACTACGTGCTCAAACAGGTGACCACCTCGGGCTTCAGTGCCGCGTCGAATCCTGGTATGGGCCCGGTTATCGGTAAGACCGGCACCACCGACAATGCCCGCGACACGTGGAGCATGATGGCCAGTAGCGGCATCTCATTGGCGGTGTGGGTTGGTAACACCGACAAGCAGTACACGTACACCGATGACGCGGGCAACAAGCACTACGACTGGGTTTCGCTGTACAACGTTGGTTTCAACGGCGTGAGCGGTACGCAGGCGCGTCACCACATCGCACGCGATATCTTGGCGTACGCCATCCCGAAGTACGGTGCGAACGACTGGCCCGACCCGAACCCCGAGGCGTTGCAGACCCCGAAGGCGAACGTACCCGATGTCACCGGTATGAGCATCGAAGCGGCCACTGCGGCGCTTGAAGAGGCCGGTTTTGCGGTAGCCGTCGGCAACTCGGTTGATTCAGAGCAGCCCGCAAACACGGTTGCCAAAACCAGCCCCTCTGCCAACACCAGTGTGCCGAAGGGTAGCGAGGTGACGCTGTCGCCCTCGAACGGCCGCAAACCGAACCAGCGCCAGCAGCCCCCCTCGGCCGGTGAACACTCAATGCCGGATCTCAACGGTATGTCGCTCGACGAGGCCCAGTCGGCGCTGCGCGACGCAGGCTTTGTGAACGGCGGCAACAACTGGTTCCAGGCCAACGACCCCGGTGGTGAACCGGGCAAGGTGACGCGCACCGATCCGCCGGCCGGGTCGATGCTCACGAAGGATGCGAAGATCACGATCTATGTCGGTCAATAAGATCATCCGTTCACTCGGCATTGGGGCCGCCGCCATTATTGGTGGCGGCCTCGCCGTTACCGGGTGGGCAGCGGGTATTGAACGCCGCCGTTTTGTGCTGCGCAACTATCAGGTTCCGGCGCTGCCTGCGGGTGCCGCGCCCCTGCGCATCCTGCATTTAGCCGATTTCCATCTCGCCCCGGGGCAGCGGAAGAAGATCCGTTTTGTGCGGCGGCTCGCCCAACTCGAACCCGACCTGGTGGTGCTCACCGGCGATAACTACGGTCACCGCGATGCATTTCCCGAGCTGGTCGAGATACTGGCACCTTTCCGCGGGATGCCGGGGGTGTCGGTGTTTGGCTCGAACGACTACTACGAACCGGTGTTGAAGAATCCACTCACCTATGTGCTGCCGGGTGAACGCAAACCCGCGAGGCAACCGAAACTCAACACTGATGAGCTGCGCTGGTTGCTATTCGATCAGTTCGGTTGGCACGATCTCACCAACTCAGCGTCCGAGCTCATGGTGGCCGGGCAGCGGGTTCGCGTGATCGGGGTGGATGACCCCCACATTAAACGCGACCGGCTCGCAAATGCGCTGCGGGAGTTTTCGGCGCTGACTGCTCAACCCAACGATGTTGTGTTGGGGCTGGTGCACGCTCCCTACCAGCGCATCCTGGATGCGTATGCCGAGATTGATGGCATGGCGCTGATGCTTGCCGGGCACACGCACGGCGGGCAGGTGTGCCTGCCGGGGGGCCGCGCAATCGTGTCGAACTGCGACCTGCCGCCAGAGCACGCCGGTGGGTTCAGCGATTGGCACGGTGTACCGCTGCACGTTTCGCGCGGGCTGGGCACGTCGATCTATGCACCGGTGCGCACCTTCTGCGCACCAGAGGCATCACTGATCACACTGCTCGCTCAGGATGCGATATAGTGGCTTGGTTGCCGATTGCGGCATCACGGGGTGTGGCGCAGCTTGGTAGCGCGCGTCGTTCGGGACGACGAGGCCGCAGGTTCAAATCCTGTCACCCCGACCATTGAGCAAGGAGCCACCGCGAGGTGGCTCCTTTTTGTTGTCCGCGCGTTTTCCTGTGCCATCAGGCCCGCACCTTGCATCCCCGCCCGGCCGCTCAACCCGGCACCTCCGCCAAGTGACCCTGTTACCAGCAAATGACCCTGCTACAACAGGGTCACTCCACAGTTAGAGGGTCATTTGCCGGCGGGGCGAAGTGTCAGCATGACCGGCAGTGCCCCCGCACAAATGCCCCTGCCCCACCAAATGCCCCTGTTACCAGCAAATGACCCTGCTACAACAGGGTCACTCCGCAGTTAGAGGGT
>NZ_CAUPDE010000018.1:0-23653 GCF_963509965.1 uncultured Gulosibacter sp. | reverse complement strand
CAGCAAATGACCCTGCTACAACAGGGTCACTCCGCAGTTAGAGGGTCATTTGCCGGAAGAGGCGGGGTTTGGGTGAGGGATGCGGGACCAAGCCGCCGAGGGGGCAGCGAGGCCAGGCCGCCGAGGGCGGAACTTGGCAGCGTGGGCGGGAGGGAGGTAGCTGCGGGGAGGGTCGCCGAAGGAGAGACGGGACGGGCGAGTGTGGCGAGCACTACCCCACCAAATGACCCTGTTACCAGCAAATGACCCTGCTACAACAGGGTCACTCCGCAGTTAGAGGGTCATTTGCCGAAGGGTAGGCGCCGGGGACGGGGCAGGCCGGGTGCGCCGGGACGGGGCAGGCCGGGGACGGGCCGGGAGCGGGCCCAGGGCAGGGACAGGGCCGGGCGCGGGCAGAGCACAGCGCTAGTCGTCCAACACGTCAAACGCGTCGTCTTCGCCATCCCAGTCGTCCGCGTCTTCCACCGCGTCAGCAAGTGCGTGCAGCGACTCGAGATATGCATCAACCGGGAACGGCGGAAACTTCCCAGCGAGCATTTTCTCGTTCGTAACCGCATCCCAGTCGTACACCAGCGACACATAGGTGCTGTCGTCGCTTTCGGGCTCGAGCACCCAGGTCCACTGCGCACCGTGCGGTTCGCTACCGGGATGCGCCGGCAGCCACCCGATAGCGCGGTCGGCTTCAAAACGAGTGACGTGGTTCTCCATCTGGTAGTCGCCACCCATTCTTTCGGAGTACATATTCATCGTGAACACATCGCCCACCTTCGTCACGGGCTCGGTTCCAGCCACCGGCCCGCGCACCATGTCCATCCCGTCGGCTTTCACCTGCTGATTCGGGTCGGCCAGCAGCGCAAAGATGTCCTCTGCGGGCGCATGAATCAGACGCCCCACCGTGAGGGTGCGCCCCTCAATTGTCACGTTCTCGGCGCTCACACGCTCGAAGCCTTCAACCATTTGCCACTCCCATCACCGGGCCACGCACCCGTTATGCGTGACATGCGACCATTCCACCGCATCCGCGTGAATGGCGGCCAAAATTACCGGCGACTTGCCAGCATTAAAGGTGACTTGCCAGCCTGCCGCCTGATTCGAGCAGGTAGCAGCGACCACACATTGACTCGTAGGTTACCGAGTTACCGTCAATAGCAACCTGGTCGCCGTCGAACACGAACTCACCATCGATGCGGCGACCGTTAAAGATTGCTTTTCGACCGCAGCGGCAGATAGTTTTCAGCTCTTCGATCGAGTGCGCGATCTCGAGCAGTCGCCGTGAACCCGGGAAGGCGGCCGTCTGAAAATCGGTGCGGATGCCATAGCACAGCACTGGCACATCGTCGAGCACCGCGATCTGAAACAGTTCGTCGATCTGCGCGGCGCTGAGAAACTGCGCCTCGTCAACCAGCAGACATGACGCGGCGCCCTCGGCGTTCAAGCGCGCGAACTCGACACGGGGATGGTCGTCGTCGCGCAACAGCAGATCTACCTCTCGTGACATGCCCAGGCGCGAAGACACCTGGTTCGCGCCCTTGGTGTCGATCGCGGGTTTCGCCAGCAGCACCCGGTGGCCGCGTTCTTCATAGTTGAAGGCGGTCTGCAGCAGCATGGTCGATTTGCCCGAGTTCATCGCCCCGTAGCGGAAGTACAGCTTAGCCACGCGTTTTTCCTCTCCGCTTATTACTGGCAGCTGAGTTTCGATGCTAGTCGTTTCGTTAGCATGGCGCCGTGACCACATCGAAACAGCCCGCATCCAGCTTGCGCCGCGAGCTAACGCTCGGTGGTGCGATCGCAATCGGCCTGTCGTCAATGATCGGCGCCGGCCTGTTTTCGGCATTTGCCCCGGCTGCCGCGGCCGCCGGTTCGGCGCTGCTGGTGGGTCTGCTCATCGCGTTTGTGGTGGCGGCCTGCAATGCCACCGCAACCGCGCAGCTGGCCGCTCAGTATCCCACCTCGGGTGGTTCGTATATTTACGGGCGCGAGCAGCTTGGCGAATGGTGGGGGTTTATTGCCGGATGGGGTTTCGTTGTCGGCAAGTCGGCGTCGGCGGCTGCGATGGCGCTGACGGTGGCTGCCTATGCGGCACCGGCGGCATGGCTGAAACCGGTGGCATTGACCGCGCTCGTGGTGATGGTGGTGCTGAATCTTGTGGGGGTGACCCGCACCGCGCAGGCCGCGCGCATCATCGTCGCGCTGGTGCTCACCGGCCTTGCCGTCGTGCTGGTGGCGGCGTGGCTTTCGACCGGCCCCAATGCTCCCACCGGCTTTGAGGCGATGTTTGCTGGCATTGGCCCCCGCCTGAGCACGGCATCCGGCTGGTATGGCGTGCTGCAGTCGGCGGGGCTGCTCTTTTTCGCGTTCGCCGGCTATGCCCGCATCGCCACTCTCGGTGAGGAGGTGCGGGATCCGCAGCGGAATATTCCGCGCGCGATTATCACCACGCTGCTCGTGGTTGGTGCAATCTATGCGATTGTCGCGCTGACGCTGCTCGTCAAGCTCGGTGCTGGCGGGATCGCGGTGAGTGATGCTCCTCTGGCGGATGCGGCGGATGCGGTTCCCTGGGCCGCCGTACTGGTGCGAATTACGGCGGCTATCGCGGCGCTTGGGGCACTGCTCGCGGGTGTTGCCGGGGTGACGCGCACGGCGCTGGCGATGGCTCGCAATCGCGACCTGCCGTCGGTGCTGGCGGCGGTGCATCCGAAGTTTGGGGTGCCGCATATCGCCACGATTGCGCTGGGTGTGGTGGTTGCGCTGGTCATTTTGGTGGGTGATGTGCGCGAGGTTATCGGGTTTTCTTCGGCGGGTGTGCTGACCTACTATTTCGTTGCCAACCTGGCGGCGTTCTCGCAGCAGCCGGCGCACCGCCGCTATCCGCGCTGGGCACAGGTGCTGGGTCTGGTGCTGTGCGCGTTGCTGGTGGCTACCCTCCCCTGGCAGTCGCTGCTTGGCGGTGCGGCGATGTTCGCGGTTGGTTTTCTGGTGCGCGGTGTTGCCGAGTTGCGTCGCACTAGCCGCGACGCGGTCGGTAGCGGCTAGTGCGCAGCACCTAGAGCAGCGGCAGCTGCGGCTGGGTTTGTTGCGCGATCATGGTTGCTAGGCCACCGGCAACAATTTCGATGGCGGCGAGGTTGTGCGCGCCTTCAGGGATGATGATGTCGGCGTACTGTTTGGTGGCTTCAACGAACTGCTCGTGCATCGGTTTCACCGTGGCGAGATACTGGCGCTCGACCGATTCGAAGGTGCGGCCGCGTTCGATCACGTCGCGTTTCGCGCGCCGCAGGATGCGCACATCGGCGTCGGTGTCGACATAGATTTTCAGTTGGCAGCGCTCGCGTAGGCGCGGGTCGGCGAAGAGTAGCAGTCCTTCAATGAACAGCACGGGCGCGGGTTCGACGCGCTCGACTTCGGCGGCGCGGTTGTGGTTGGCGAAGTCGTACCTGGGTGAGTCGATTGGGTTGCCGGCGAGCAGCTGGTCGAGGTGCTCGACCAGCAGGTCGTTGTCGAACGCATCCGGGTGGTCGTAGTTGACCTGGCAGCGTTCTTCGTAGCTGAGGTTGTCTTGGCGGCGGTAGTAGTTGTCGTGTGTCATCCGGCTGGCGTTGGGTGCAAACTTGCTGTGCAGGATGCGGGTGAGTTCGGTTTTGCCACTGCCGGTACCGCCGGCGATTCCCACCACGTACGTCACGACTGCTCACTTTCTTCGTTGCGGAACTCATCTGCTGTGCGCCGCTATTCGATAGTAAAACGGATGCGCCGCTGCCCGAGGGCGTACGGCGCATCCGTTGATTTTTGGTAGCCGATGAGCGGCTATGAGACTTTTTCGATGCCGAGTGCGGCAGCGGTGGCGTTCTGTGACTTGTTGGCCGCAGCGCTGCTGGCGTTGAGGTCGTCACCGAGGTTGGGGATGAGTTTGCGCAGTTTCGGCTCCCAGTCGCGGTATTGCTCGGGGAAGCATTTCTGCAGCAGGTTGATCATCACCGGTACGGCAACCGAGGCGCCCGGTGATGCACCGAGCAGGCCCGCGATTGAACCGTCTGAGTGGGCCACGACCTCGGTGCCCATCTCGAGCACGCCGCCCTTGCCTTCGGGGCCGCGTTTCATTACCTGTACGCGCTGGCCTGCGGTGATGAGGCGCCAGTCTTCCATTTTGGCCTCGGGGTAGAACTGCAGCAGCTGCTTAAAGCGCTTCTTCTTCGAGGCGAAGACTTCTTTAACGAGGTACACCACGAGGTCGAGGTTCTTGAACCCGGCCGAGATGTAGGTGGGGATGTTGCCGAAGCGCAGGGTGCTGAAGAAGTCGAAGAGCGAGCCGCTCTTGAGGTATTTGGTGTTGAACCCGGCGTAGGGGCCAAACATGAGCGACGTTTTGCCGTCGACCACTCGGGTGTCGAGGTGCGGTACTGACATCGGCGGGGCACCAACCGATGCTTTGCCGTACACCTTTGCCTGGTGCTGTGCCACCACGGCGGGGTTGTCGGTGCGCAGGAACACACCCGAAATCGGGAAGCCACCGTAGCCCTTGACTTCGGGGATACCCGACTTCTGCAGCAGCGGCAGGGCGCCACCGCCTGCGCCGACGAACACGAAGCGGGCTTGGGTCACGTTTTTGCGTCCGCGGTTTGCTCCCGAGCGCACGCGGGTGGCGATCTGCCAGATGCCGTCGGGTCGGCGGCGTAGGTCGACAACCTCGGTGCCCAGGCGCACGACAGCGCCATTGTCGATGCTCGACTGGATGAGCTTGCGGGTGAGCGCACCGAAGTCGACGTCGCTGCCCTGTTTCACGTACGTGGCGGCGATGGGTTCGCTCTTGTCGCGGCCCACCACCAGGGTTGGTGCCCACTCGAAAATCTTTGCCGGGTCGTCGCTGAACTCCATGGTTGCGAACAGCGGTTCGTCTTTCAGTGCCTCGTAGCGGCGGCGCAGGAAGTCGACGTTTTCTTCGCCGCGCACGAAGGTCATGTGCGGTACCGGGTTGATGAACTCGGCTGTGTCTTTCAACAGGCCCTGCTCGAGCAGTGAGGTCCAGTATTGGCGTGACACCTGGAACTGCTCGTTAATGGCAATTGCCTTGGTGACGTTGATTTTCCCGTCTTTTTCGGGGGTGTAGTTCAGCTCGCACAGTGCCGAGTGTCCAGTACCGGCGTTGTTCCAGGGGTTCGATGATTCTTGAGCGACATCATCGAGGCGCTCAATGATCTTGATCGACCAGCTGGGTTCGAGCTGCTGGATGAGCGATGCAAGGGTGGCCGACATAATGCCGCCACCGATGAGTACGGCGTCGTAGATCTTCGGGTTCGACATGTCTTTAGTCTACGCCTGAAAACCTAGATGACCGAAAAATGAACAGCTTTCATGAAAACGCTGTGGGAGACGGCAAATTCGATATGGGATGCATACAAGCTGGCAGACCTAAACTGGCGGCGCATCCCGTCCGATACCGGTGTTTGGGATACGCCGCCAGCTTTGGGGTTTACACCGGCGCCGCTACTGGTCGGCACCTGCGAGCTCATCGAGCACGAGCTCGGCAAGCTGCACGGTGTTGAGCGCTGCGCCTTTGCGCAGGTTGTCGCTCGAGATGAACAGCACGAGCCCCTTGCCTTCGGGGGCTGCCTGGTCGCGGCGGATGCGACCGACGATGCTCGGGTCGATACCGGCGGCCAGCTGCGGGCTTGGCACTTCGGCCAGCGCCACGCCTGGCGCCTGCGAGAGCAGCTCGGTGGCCCGCTCGGGAGTGATATCGTGCTCAAATTCGGCGTGGATGCTGAGCGAGTGGCCGGTGAACACCGGTACGCGCACACAGGTGCCGCTCACGAGCAGGTCGGGGATGTGCAAAATTTTGCGCGACTCGTTGCGCAGTTTTTGTTCTTCATCGGTTTCGCCGCTGCCGTCATCCACAAAGTCGCCGGCCTGCGCCACCACGTTAAACGCGATCGGATGCACGTATTTCACCGGTTCGGGGAATTTGATGGCGTTGCCGTCGTGAACGAGCCCGAGCAGCGCATCCTCGCCCTGCTCGGCGGCAGCCATCACCTGACCAGAGAGTTCTTTGGCGCCGGCGAGTCCAGAACCTGAAACCGCTTGAAAGGTCGAAACAACCAGGCGCTTCAAGCCAGCCTCATCGTGCAGCACTTTCAGCACCGGCATGGCGGCCATAGTGGTGCAGTTGGGGTTGGCGATGATGCCTTTGGGGCGGTTGCGTAGGTCTTCGGGGTTGACTTCGCTCACCACCAGCGGCACGTCTGGGTCGAGTCGCCAGGCCGACGAGTTGTCGATGACTACGGCACCGGCTGCGGCGAAGCGTTCGGCTTGGGCGCGCGAGGTGGCGCCGCCGGCTGAGAAGAGTGCCACATCAATACCGGTGAGGTCGGCGGTAGCCACATCTTCAACGGTGATCGGTTCGCCGGCAAACTCAATCTGTTTACCTGCCGAACGCGCCGATGCGAACAGGCGCAGCTGGCCCACCGGCAGATTGCGTTCGGCCAGCAGGTCGAGCATCACGCCGCCCACCTGACCGGTGGCGCCGACCACCGCAATGGTGAATTTCTTGGTCACATTTCCTCCTCGAGATTCAGCCGCCGCTACCGCTAACGTCCGGTGCCAGCGTAGACGACAGCTTCTGATTCGCCGTCGAGGCCAAATGCGGTGTGGATGACTCGGGTTGCGTCGGCCACCACATCGGCACGAACAATGATCGAGATGCGAATCTCGCTGGTCGAGATCATGTCGATGTTGATGCCGGCTTTGCTGAGGGCCTCGAACAGTGTCGCCGAAACGCCAATGTTGGTGCGCATTCCCGACCCAACCAGCGAGACTTTGCCGATCTGGTCGTCGAAGCGGATCGACTCGTAGCCGAGCTCGGCTTCAGCGTTGTGCAGTGCGGTGAGCACCGCGTCTGCCATCGCCTGCGGCATCGTGAACGAGATGTCGGTGACGCCGTCGTTCTGGGTCTGCACGTTCTGCACGATCATGTCGATATTGGCGCCCTGTTCGGCGACGATGCCGAACAGTTTCGCTGCCGAACCGGGCACATCGGGTACGCCCACGACAGTAATTTTCGCCTGGCTGAGGTCGTGTGCCACGCCAGTGATCATTGCATCTTCCACGTTGTACTCCTCTGCCGATTCGGCGTCATAGATGATCGTGCCCGGGTCGTTTGAAAACGATGAGCGCACCACTAGCGGCATCTTCTGCCGGCTCGCGTATTCGACGGCGCGGATGTGCACAACTTTCGCTCCCGACCCGGCCAGTTCAAGCATCTCTTCGTTCGAGATCAGATCGATCTTGTGGGCGTGTGGCACTAGGCGTGGGTCGGCGGTGAAGATGCCGTCGACGTCGGTGTAGATTTCGCATTTGTCGGCGCCGAGTGCCGCGGCAAGCGCAACTGCGGTGGTGTCTGAGCCACCGCGACCGAGGGTGGTGATGTCGCGGGTGTCGCGGTTGAAGCCCTGAAAGCCAGCGACGATTGCGATAGCCCCTTCGTCGAGCGCTTCGCGAACACGAACCGGGGTGACATCGACGATGCGGGCGTCTCCGTGGGCGGCGGTGGTGATCATGCCGGCCTGGCTGCCGGTGTACGAGCGGGCGTCGTAGCCCATCGACTTGATCGCCATGGCGAGCAGGGCCATTGAGATGCGCTCGCCGGTGGTGACGAGCATGTCAAACTCGCGAGGGTCGGGAATTGGGGTGATCTCGTGAGCGAGGTCGATGAGCTCGTCGGTCGTGTCACCCATTGCTGACACGGTCACAACCACTTCGTTGCCGGCACGTTTGGCATCAACTATGCGCTTCGCGACACGGCGGATGCTGTCAGCATCGGCAACCGATGAGCCTCCGTACTTCTGCACGATCAGAGCCACGTATCTCCCCTTCGTCACGGCGCACGGCATTGCGTGCTGCAGCAATTCTAGTCGCGCTATTAACCGATCACGCTTCGACCGCAGGGGTTGCCGCTCGAACACCTACACGCACCGGGCGACGTGCCAGCCGCACCACTGCAACTTGCTAACCACGAGACGGTAGCCGGTGGAGACGAGCACATCACCAATCCGTAACTAGATTTTGCGGCTCGGCGGCATGGTTTCTGGGATGAAGCAGGGACTCCAGACGTAGACGCTGACACTGTACCTGTTACGATTTTCCGGGAGTACGTAACTCAGCATGATCTCGTACCCATCGGTCGTGTAGAGAGTGTCGTCTTCAGTGGGGTGATCGGGAATGAACTCCTCTACGAGATCGATATCCGGCGAATGAATAATGTCTTGATAAATTTGATCAACAATGGACGCAACCGGCGCCCCCTCATCAAGTCGCACCACGAACGACCCCGTGTATTGAACACCCTCCTGCTCGTCCTCTGAATTCCAATACTCATCGGAAAGAATCGGCTTGCATTTCAGCAGAAGTCGCTCGAAGCTCTCATCCGGCCCGTCAAGTTCATTCTTGGTCGTGTACTCCGCGGGGAAAAGTTCAGCAATCTGCCGCTGAATTTGTTGCGACCGAGCCTTCACCTCATGCGCATCGGCAACCGACGCGGTCGCCACGGGTGAGTGGGTGCCGCTATCGCAACCAGTCAGCAGTATCGATAGTGCTGGCACTATGAACATGAGCTTTCTATAAACCGGCGCTGGCCGATGCACGGGGAGATTCGTCGGATGGGGCATGGGTTTAGTCTTTGATCTCGTCAACTGTCGCAACAATTCCCGGTCTATTGGTCTCGGGGCCCTGAACGATTCGAGAATGCCCGTCGATCGGGTTGTTATTGATATGGGGTTCAAGGGTCTTGTGCTCGAATACGTCACTGTTATGCGGGGTGTGCATAAACGGGTCGAGGCTATTGATGGCGTCATTCTTGTACTGAATGTGTGTGTATTCAGTATTGGGGTTGGGTGTCCACTCGCTAACGAGATAGGAACCGGCATCGGAGATCATTTCATCAACTACCATGCCCTGCGCTTCTGCTGCAGACAGCTTAGTCATACCAGCACTGTGCCCCTTAGCAACAGTTTTCACATCCTCGGAGTAATCTTCCATCTGAATGAGCTTTTGGAACTCAAACACCTTCTCGCCCCGCTCGGCCATCTCGGAAGGTGACGAGTTCGCCCCTTCGCCCACCCATGTTGACCATGACCCATCCTTAATAGTGAAAGCTATCGCAGATTGCCGGTCAACCTTGAGTTCGTCAACGACTGCCTCAGGGAAGTCAGTGATTCCGTTCGCGAAGCTGCTGAAGTCTGTGCCGGTGCCCGGAACATAACTGATTACAGTGTCAGGGTTCTTGGTGAGGTCACCATTCACGGCAATGATGCTGTCATTGGCTGGGTCGAACTTTACAGCACCGTCGCCTGCCAGTAGACGCTCAGCGGCTCCGCGCTGATCAATGAGATCTTCTCTAACACGCGCTAGCTCAAGAAGCCGATTCTGCTGTTCAGGTGTGTAAACCGGACCAGAAGGAGACAGCCAGACTGTCCCGGACGGGTCTTTCGTCTGCTTGGCAGCTGCATCATCCTTAATTTGTGCGATTTCTGCATCGACCTCCTTCAGCTGCTGAGAGGCTTCATCAACAAAAGCCTGCATGTTCTGATCGTTAGCAAGTTTTCGGACTGTGAATGGAATGCCAGCTAGGTTGCCGAGGAGATCTGGGTAATTGTCGAGCAGCTGATCTTGCTGCGACTTGCTGAGCGACTCCCATGTCGCTCGAACGGCTGCAGGATCTCTGTTCGCCCATTGTTCAACATCACGCCGTGAGATAGGTGAGTCACGCGTTCCCAAAGCTTCAGCGTCGACAGTACGGTCACTGCAGATTTTTACGACCGTGGCGAGGTCGCGCTTCAAGGTCTGGCGAGTCTCACGTGCCGCGGCCAGGATGCGATCCACATCAGACTGCAAAATAATGCGCTTGGCGTATGCGTGGGCGTATGGCGTGTCGTCAAGCTCCCCAGTTGCGGCCGTAGAGATGAGCGTTGTGGTTTTCGATTCGAGGGCATAGTCGCTGAGCGAAACGGTGCCACTCTCATCGATCACCAAATAGTTCTCGGTGATACGCGCATCAGTCGCCTCCACCTCGAGCGCGATCTGCTCCACCGACTCTGCAGCGGTGTTGAACGCTTGCATGAGCCGTGTCAGTGCGGATTCGGCGACGTCTGCGTCGTAGGTAAGCGAGTAGAGCGCACCCCGTAACGCATCTGCGGTGTGCCCCTCGCTAGTGACGCCCTTGATGGCTCCGTAAAGATCATCAC
Organism: uncultured Gulosibacter sp.; assembly: GCF_963509965.1. Classification (NCBI taxonomy): domain Bacteria; kingdom Bacillati; phylum Actinomycetota; class Actinomycetes; order Micrococcales; family Microbacteriaceae; genus Gulosibacter; species uncultured Gulosibacter sp. The sequence continues at coordinate 13,421 of NZ_CAUPDE010000018.1, read as the reverse complement.
CGGCGCCCTCGAGCTTGGCTTGCAGGTGCTTCGCCTCTTGGAATGCATCTTCAAGCGGCGCGTCACTCCAACGCCGTAAATCAGCCCAAGTGGTCATGGCTGCTCCGTTCGGATCGCGTTGAAGATTTCGGCATAGTCAGTATCAGCGTCGGCAAAATCGGTAGCGGCGCGATGGCAGGCGTCACTTGCCTCTTCAGCTCGCTCGGCGATCGCGCGAATGAAACGCTCAACCTCAGCGGTGACCGATTCAAGATCGGCCTCATTGCCACCGGGCATCGCCAACTACTCGGCTGGTGCTAAGAAGCTCCGCTTCAGAAATCGATAGATTGGCCATTATCCCATCACCCTTAATGAGGAAGACTGCGAACTTTAGTTCAAGGGGAGTCTAACCACGCACCAGAGTTTCGCCGCAATATCCGGCAGAAGTTCGTTGCGTTGTCTTACGTCAAAACATGACCTTTCGCCTCACCACGAGGCGACTGCTCAAACAAACTCAGAACAGCGAATCGCACTATTCACCGATGATGCGGCGGCCCGCAAAAGCTCGCCCCAGGGTGATCTCGTCGGCATATTCAAGGTCGCCACCCACCGGCAGCCCCGACGCCAACCGTGAGGTATTCACCCCCATCGACACCAGCAGCCGCGACAGATAGCTGGCAGTGGCATCACCCTCGAGGTTTGGGTCGGTGGCGATAATCACCTCGGTCACCTCGCCCGACTCAAGCCTCGGCATGAGCGAGCGGATATTTAACTGGTCAGGGCCAATACCGTCGATCGGCGAAATCGCTCCACCAAGCACGTGATAGCGCCCGTTAAACTCGCCGGTTCGTTCGATCGCAGCCACATCTTTCGGCTCTTCAACCACACAAATCAAGCTCGAGTCGCGGTCGGGGTCGCCACACAGCTGACAAAGTTCTGACTCGGCAACATTTCCACACACCTGGCAAAACTTGACACGGTCACGCACCTGCAGCAGCACATTCGCCAGCCGCGACACATCAAAGTTCTGGGTCTGCACGATGTGAAAAGCGATGCGCTGCGCCGACTTCGGCCCCACCCCGGGAAGCCGACCCAGTTCGTCAATAAGGTCTTGGACGATGCCCTCGTACACGACTATCGCTCCTCAGGTGGTGCTTCAAAATCATCCGGTGCGTCTGCGTCGCTCGGCCCGTCAGGCGCTGCCGCGGCTCCCGCTCCGAACGGTGACGGCTCGGGCAGTGCTTCTTCGCCCACGAATCGGGCGCTGAGCAGTTCGCGAACTACCGACTCACCGTAGCGGTCGGCCTGCGCCGGGTGTCGGTGGCGCTCCGGCTCGGGAGCTTCTGCGGCTTCAGGTTCAGAATCGCGTACCGGTTCGGCTCCGCCACCGAGCTCGGCAACCTCCCACGTGGGGGATGCCGGCGGCGGAATCACCGGCGCCTGCGGTGCAGTTGCACGTTCCATTTCGATCGCCTCGCGAGCGGCGATGACTTCGGGGATGCGCTCCTCAGCCACCGATTCGGATGCAGCAGGAGACTGTGGCTCGGGCCGCGCAGCCGCCGGCTTGTCGGCTACAGCGGCGAGGTCATCCCACCCCGAACCGGGGCCGTCTTCGACAGCACCCGAGGGAATCTCGGCCACATCCCAGGTGATCGCGCCGGGGTTCGATCGTGTTTCTGCAACCGGCTGTGCGGCCGCTTTTGCTGGTTGCTTCGACGCGGTCGTCGGGCTAGGAGATGCGTTACCGGCTGCTAACTGCGCAGATCGGTCGCCCTCCGCATCATCGCGGCCGTCCGCAGAGCTGCCACCGGCGGGCCCGTCATGACGAGGCGACCCATCGGCAAGCACGCGCGGATAGATGAGCACCTCAAAACCAAATGTCTGACTCAGCGCGGCTTTCAGGTGGTGACCCGGTGCCATACCGCTGGCATCCTTGCGTTTGAATTGTTCAAACAACCCGCGGTTCGGCACCTCTACCCGCAGCGAATTACCCTGCCACGCCACTGGCTCAACCCGTTCGACAACTGCCCACGCCGAACGCCCCGCGGTTTCGAGCACCCGCTCGAGCACATCAGGCCAGGCGTCACGCACGCGGCGTAAATCGACCTCAGCTGGCGAGCCCGAAACTTCATCTTCTGCCGAACGAGCACCCGGGCGGCTATCGGGCTCATCATGCGGTGGGGTCGCCGCGGCAGGTTCATCGTGCCCGGTGACAGCTGGCGCGGTTGCCGCGGCCCACGCCGAAGCTGCTTCTTCGGCCGCGTTCGGCTTCGGCTCGGGCTGAGCTTTCGGCTCGGGCTTGGGCGTGGACGGTTTTGCGGAAGTTTCGGGCTTCACCCGCTGCTGTGATGCTGCGGGTTCGTCGGCTGCGCGCTGCTGAGGTGCCGCGGTCGCCGAGTCGGTTGTTTCGCGGGATGCGGCCGCCACTCGGCCGCTCGACCCCGCGCCGGGTTCAAGCACGGCAGCGCCATCGCTTCCGGTGTCGGCAAAGCGGGCCCGCAGTGCCACCAGGATGCGCGCCACCATCAGTTCAAGCTGCAGCCGCGGCGCGGTCACTCCGGCCATCTCTGCAAGTGTCGCATTCACCGCATCCGCTATCGCGCTCAACTGCTCGGGACGAAACCGGGCCGCCGAGTCGCGCAACCGGTTGAGGTCGGCATCCGACATACCCCGCAGCACCGAGCCGGCACTGTCGCCGGTGGCTTTGGCAACAATCAGATCCCGCACCCGCTCGAGCAGGTCTTCAACGAAGCGGCGCGGATCTTGACCCGACTGAATCACATCGTCAATTGCGCCGTAGGCTTCGGCGGCGTCACCGTCCGCGAGCGCCGTGATCGTCGCATCCAATAGCCCGGATGCGGTGAATCCGAGCAGCTGCGAGGCCATCTCGTACTGCATCTGGCTGCCCTCGGTGCCGGCAATCAGCTGGTCGAGCAGCGAAAGCGTGTCACGTGCCGAGCCACCGCCTGCGCGCACCACCAGCGGCAGCACACCCGATTCGGCCGTCACGTTCTCGTGCTCACAGATCTCACCGAGGTAGGCGAGCATAGTTGCCGGTGCGATCAGCCGGAACGGGTAGTGGTGGGTTCGCGAACGGATGGTGCCGATCACCTTTTCGGGTTCGGTCGTCGCGAAAATAAACAGCACCTGCTCGGGCGGCTCTTCGACCACTTTCAGCAGCGCATTGAAGCCCTGCGAGGTCACCATGTGGGCCTCGTCAATGATGAAAATTTTGTAGCGGTCGCGGGCCGGCGCGGTAACCGCACGCTCACGCAGTTCGCGGGCGTCGTCGACACCACCGTGGCTGGCCGCGTCAATTTCGATGACGTCGAGCGAACCGCCACCGTCACGGCCAAGTTCGCGGCACGAATCACATTCACCGCAGGGCATCGGAGTGGGGCCCTGCGCGCAGTTCAGACAGCGCGCGAGGATGCGCGCCGAAGAGGTTTTACCGCAGCCGCGCGGGCCCGAAAATAGATAGGCGTGGTTAATGCGCCCCGTGCGCAGCGCGGTCATCAGCGGTTCAGTGACCTGCTGCTGACCGATCATCTCGGCGAAATTCTCGGGCCGATAACGGCGGTAGAGGGCTGCGACCATGCCTCATATCCTAGGCGGTGCGCAGCTGAGCAGCCGCCGCCAGCCAGGCACTACTCGCCTCCCACCGTGGCAAGCGCCTGGCGGGCAATTTCGAGCTCTTCGTTGGTGGGCACCACCAGCACCCGCACCCGCGAGCGCGCCGTCGAAATCTCGCGGATCTCGTCACCGCCGGCGGCGGCGTTCTTTTCAAGGTCGAGCTCAACGCCCAGCCATTCCAGCCGCTCGCAGGTGCGGCGGCGCACCTCTGCCGAGTTTTCGCCGACGCCAGCGGTCCAGACAATGACATCGCCACCACCGAGCTGCACGAGATAGGCGCCCAGGTAGTGGCGCATCCGCTGCACATACACGCTCAGCCCCACCTCGGCTCGCTCATCGCCAGCCTCGACGCGCTCGACGATATCGCGCACATCGTTAGTGCCGGTGAGCCCCAGCAGCCCCGACTTGCGGTTGAGCAGCTCGTCGAGCTCGCTGATGCTGTAGTCGCCCTTGCGGTGCAGGTGGAAAAGCACGGCCGGGTCGATATTGCCCGAGCGGGTGCCCATCACGAGGCCCTCCAGCGGCGTCATCCCCATCGAGGTGTCGACCGATTTGCCGCCGTCAACGGCGCAGGCCGAGGCGCCGTTGCCCACATGCATTACGACGATGCGGAGGTCTTCAATGGGCTTACCGAGAAACTCGGCGGCTTTTTCGGCAACGTATTTGTGGCTCGTACCGTGCGCGCCATATTTGCGGATGCGGTATTTCTCTGCCACTTCACGGTCGATTGCGTAGAGGCTCGTCGCGTCGGGCATGGTGGTGTGGAAGGCGGTATCGAACACCGCCACATGCGGGATACCGGGGAACATCCGGCGGGCGCTGCGAATACCGGCGAGGTTCGGGGGGTTGTGTAGCGGGGCCAGCGGGATGAGCTCTTCAATATCGGTCTCGACGCTGTCGTCAACGATGGTGGGCCCGAAAAAGCGACGCGCGCCCTGCACGATGCGGTGCCCCACCGCCACCAGTGGCACCTCGTCGAGCACGGGGCCGTACTGCTCGAAGCCGCTGAGCATCTGCTCGAAGGCTTCGTCGTGGTTCGCCACCGGAGCGTGGCGCTCGTGCTTGCCCTCATCGTTGCCGTGGCTGATGATGCCCATCGCCTCGCCGATGCGCTCCACCTTGCCGGCGGCGAGCATGCGTTCATTCGACATGTCGATCAGCTGGTACTTCAGCGACGACGAGCCCGAGTTCACTACGAGAACAACACTCATGACCTGGGTGGCTTTCGGTTAGGGAATATCGACAGACATGCGGATGGACTTCAATTACGGCGTCTTTCAGCCTAGTTGGCGTTCACGCTCGGCTCGTAAACGGTTAACAGGGTTGGCAGGCGCCCCGGCAACGCGCCCTTACCAACCGCACCAATTGGCCTGCAGCCCATCAAAAGTCGCCACGCTCGAACCGTCATCGACGCGGACAATCTCGAGCTGGCTGCCAATAAACCCCGGCTGCAGCGGATACGAGTCGATCGAGGGGTGGTCGGGCACCCGCAGCAGCGCCAGGAACTCGGCGTTCGGCGAGCGGCACACATTGCCAATCCAGTCGTCCTCTGGCGCGGCAAGCAGCGTGGCATCGCTGGCGCTCAACCGGTAGAGCTGGGTGCGCTGCACACCGGCAGCGTTATCGACGGTCTGGAATTGCCGCACATACAGGTCGTTCGTCAGCGGCAGCAGCTGTCCCTCGGATGCCGCGGGGTCGGCAACCGCGTCGGGCACCTCGATGGGCGTGCGCTCGCCGGTGCGCAGGTTGATGCGGGTGAATTCGCTGGCGGTCTGCAGCAGCACGCTGGTTTCGTCGGCGAAAAAGCCCAGGATGGTGTCGTATTCACCAAGCGGTACCGGCACCCGTCCGCCGATCGGGTCGACGAGCGTCACCTGCCGATTCGCGGCCTGCACCAGCACCGCGCGCGTGCCCGGCACGAACGACCACTCGACCACCGCCGAGTGCGTGCCGCCCAGGTTCTCGACCTCGAACAGCTCATTGGTTTCGGCGTCGATGAGGTACAGCCGGCCATTCTCGTCGTCGTTACCGCCATCGGCCACAAAGCCGAGCGCGGTGCCCTCGAGATTGCCACGCAGGGTGCGATACCGCTGTGCCCTCGGCGCATCCGCCCGCGCCTGGAATCCGCCGGCACCAGTCGACTCGACGAGCGTGCCGCGGCCGGCAGCATCGAGCGAGACGGCGATGACCTTCGTGCCGGCCACGGCGTACTCCTGCAGCCGTGGGGCGGCCAGCAGCGTCTGCTCGGCGGCACCATCGGCGCCGATCTCGGCCTGCACCACGGTGTCGAAGCCCTTGTCGTCGCGGCGCAGCATCGTGAGTGCCGCCGGTGGTGTGGTGAACGAGGTCTTTATCTCGGTGGTGTGCCCGGTGCGCTCCCCCACCGCCGCAAAGCTCACCCGGTATTCGGTGCCGCTTGCGAGCGCCCGCGAGAACTCGACCACGACGGTGTTGTCGACGACGCTCACCTGAGCGGCAGCGGTCGGTTCGATGCGCACATCGGCTTCGGTTACCGGCGCCAGCAGCTGGTCGGTGCGGATGAGCAGGCGCTGTCGCGGGGATGTGCTGGCGGCAGCGAGGTCGATGCTGATATCGCGCAGCTGCGGCCCGCACGCCGCCGACACCGCGCCGAGCATCGCGGCCAGCAGTGCCAGCAGCGCGATCGTGACGGTGGCACGGATGCCGACGCGGGCAGCGCGGCGGTCGGCCTGAGCCTGAGCCATCTCACCCCGCACTGCCACGGTCTGCGCCGCCGCGTGCCGCTGAGCGCTATTCGAGGTAGGGCGCATCTGGCTGCTCGATCCTCTCAATCGACTCGGGCTCAACCACCACCGGTTCGGGGGCGCCATCGGCCGGCACGAAATCGCCGGTCACCCGCACCCAGCTATCAACGGGATATTCCCCAGCCCATCCCGGTAGCCGCACCGGCACACCCACCGGCTGCGCATCCACAGCACAGCAGGTGACCACAAAGCGGCTGACATAGAACACATCCGCCCGCTCGGGGTCGGCGACCACGAAGCCCTCGAGCACCGGCTGGCGATCGAGGAAGAAATCGGTGCCCTGCAGCCGCAGCAGCGCGGCCCAGTCTTTGATGGTGAGCAGGCTATCGTCGCCGCTGGCGAACACCACCTCGTCTTGCAGGGGGATGTTCGAGTTGATGCTGCGCTGCTGGGCGGTGGCGGATGAGAGGGGCGCCGGAGGCAGCGCCAGTAGCGTCGCGCCGAGGGCCGCCACCATGATCACGCCGCCGAGCTGTGCGATGAAACCCGGCGGGCGGCCGTGGTCATGGCCGTGGTCGTCATGACCGTGGTCGCGTTGCCTGGTTGCCGGTGCGATCAGGGCCGCGAGCGCGAGCACGCCGGCGATCGCCGCCAGGGCGATCTCAAACCAGACATAGCGGGGATGCACGTAGTACTCGAGCTTCCCGCGCGCGGCGAGCATCAGCACCGCAATCGTCGCGATCGTGGTGAGTACGAGGCCGCTCCACCAGCGGCGCCAGCGGCTAGACAATGAGGTTCACCCCGAATCCGAGCACGAGCGATGCCAGCACCACCACCGCCGTCACCACGATGAGCGTGCGGGCGCGGAAGGTGGTGCGCAGCAGCGCCAGCATCTTGATGTCGATCATCGCGCCGAGCACCAGGAAGGTGACGGTAGCACCGGGTAGGAAGAGCGAGCTGAGCGAGAGGATGAAGAAGGCGTCGACGGTCGAGCAAATCGACACCACGAAGGCGAGAGCCGCCAGTGCGAGCACCGACCAGATCGGGTTGGCACCGAGTTCGATGAGGAGGTTGCGCGACACCCCGGTCTGGATCGCGGCGGCGAGCGCGGCGCCGACCATGAGGGCCGGGAGCATCACCGTCATCTCGGTGGCGAACTGGTCGAGGCTGCGTCCCCAGCGCGTCGTGCGGCTCGGGGACGCGGCCTGACAGCTCGCCGCAAACCCCGGCGTGAGAAAGAGCGTCGACTCAGACTGCCTCGCGAACAGCCACCCCACGAGGTTGGCGATCACGAAACCGCCGATGATGCGGCCGAGCAGGATGCCGTCGTCGAAACCGAACGCCTGATAGGTGGTGATGATGGTGACGGGGTTGAGGATCGGCGCCGCCAACAGGAAGGTGAGCGCATCCCCCACCGAAAATCCGCGCTGCAGCAACCCGCGCGATAGCGGCACATTGCCGCACTCACACACCGGCAACAGCACGCCGAAGCAGCTAATCACCATGCGCCGCAGCCACGGGTTGCGCGGCAGGATGTGCTCGAGCACGTTCTGCGGCAGCCACACCGCGACGATGGTCGACACGATCACGCCGAGCACCACGAAGGGGAACGACTCGACGAAGACGCTGATGCCAAGGGTGATCGCATCGCGGGTGAGGGCGTCGAGGCCGGCGAAGGCGCTCTCGGGGGTGAGTAGCCGCACCGCGACGAGCGCCGTGATCAGCGCCAACACCACGGTTACGCGCGCGATCGAGAAGCGGCCAGCCATGTGAGCCGATTTTAGCCACACATTCGTAGCCGCAAACCTGAAACTACGGCAAGTCATACATCAGCGGTGGTGTTTGCTTCAGGGAAAAACGGCTCCAGGAGGAGCTATCCACCCTCCTGGAGCCGCAAAATCCCCGCGCAGAAACACGAGCCGCAGAATAACGCCGCCTACGACTGCGCCTGAATCGCGGTGATCGCCACGGTGTTGATGATGTCACTCACCAGTGCACCGCGCGACAGATCATTGATCGGCTTGTTCAGCCCCTGCAGCACCGGACCAATCGCCACCGCCCCAGCCGAGCGCTGCACCGCTTTATACGTGTTGTTTCCGGTGTTGAGATCGGGGAACACAAACACGGTGGCGCGACCGGCAACATCACTACCCGGCATCTTTTTTGCGGCAACGGCGGCGTCGGTGGCGGCGTCGTACTGCATCGGCCCCGCCACCGCGAGCTGCGGCGCGCGCTCACGCACAAGCTCGGTCGCGGTGCGCACCTTGTCGACATCAGCACCGTGACCCGACTCGCCGGTTGAGTAGCTCAGCATCGCCACGCGCGGTTCGATGCGGAACTGGGTTGCGGTTTCCGCCGACGAAACCGCAATATCGGCGAGCTGTTCGGCGGTGGGGTCGGGGTTCACCGCGCAATCGCCATACACGAGCACCCGGTCGGACAGCGCCATCAAGAACACACTCGACACAATCGACACTCCGGCCTTGGTTTTCACGATCTCGAAGCTCGGTTTAATGGTGTGCGCGGTGGTGTGAGCCGCGCCCGAAACCATCCCGTCGGCGTAACCGAGATGCACCATCAGTGTGCCGAAGTACGACACATCCTGCACCTTCTCGTGAGCCTGTTCGATGGTGACGCCCTTGTGTGCCCGCAGCCGCGCATACTCGGCAGCAAATTCACCCAATAGCTCGGGATCGTTCGTCGAACGCACCCGAGCTTTCGAAATATCCAGCCCCAGCTCGGATGCGCGGCGGCGCACCGCTTCTTCGTCACCGAGAATCGTGAGATCGGCGACCTCGCGCGCCAGCAGGGTTGCGGCAGCGGTGAGGATGCGATCGTCATCGCCCTCGGGCAGCACGATGTGCTTGCGGTCGGCACGTGCCCGGTCAAGTAGCTGATATTCAAACATCAGCGGTGTCACCGCCGCGGGTTCGGGCACCTCAAGCAGAGCAACGAGTGCATCAGCATCAATGTGGGTGGTGAAATCGACGAGCGCCGCCGCGATCTTGCGTTCGCTGCGGGTGGTGAGCGCGCCGCGAGCGCCCACAATGCGCTGCGCCGTGTCGAAGGTGCCCAGCTGGGTGCGCAAAATTGGCAGGTTTGAGTCGATGCCTTCAAGCAGGCGACGAATAACCGGCGAAAACTCGAACGGACCGTTCACCACTATGGCCGCGAGCGTGGGGAATGATTCGGCGCGCTGTGCCAGCAGCAGTGCCAGCAGCGTCTCGGTGCGGTCGGCGGCTACCACCACCACTCCCGACTCGAAGGTGCGTTCGAGAACATGCTCCATCCCCATACCGGCAACCGTCACGCCGAGCACTTCGCGCTCAAGCAACGATTCGTCACCCGAATACAGTTCGCCGCGCACCGAGCCGATCAGTTCGGCCACCGTCGGTGCTGAAAGCAGCGCGTTTTCGGGCAGCGCCCACACCGGCACCTCACTGCCCACCTCGGCGAGCGATTCGGCAACCGAGCTAGCCGCGGCATCCAATGCAGCTGGCTCAACCCGGTTGACAACGCAGGCAAGCAGGTCGGCATGCTCGGCCACCAGTTCGGGAACCGCGAGCGCCGCAGCAGAACCGAGCTGTTCGGGGTTCCGTGCCGAAAGATCGTGACCGCGGCCCGAGATCACCAGCATCACCGGGGAGCCAAGGTTGGCGGCAATTCGGGCGTTAATACCCAGCTCGGCGGGGTTGCCGATATCGGTGAAGTCGCTGCCGACAATCACCACGGCCTCACATTTGCGGGCGAGGCGCCCGTACCGATCAATGATTTCGGCGAGCGCAGCGGCGGTATCGTCATGCACCGCCTCATAGGTCACTCCGGCGCATTCGGCAGTGTCTAATTGCAGTGAGGGGTCAACGCGCTCGAGCAGAATCTCGAGCAGTTCATCATGCTCGGGTGCCTGCACGATGGGGCGGAAAACTCCCACTCGACCGACACGCTTGGTGAGCGTTTCGAGCACACCGAGCGCGACGGTCGATTTTCCAGAGAAACCTTCAGATGCTGTGAGGTAGATGCTGGTTGTCACGCGGTCATGCTACTGGCTGTAAGCGAACAGCTTGTTGACGTTGCCCATCACAAGCGATTAAATAACTGAGGTTCACTCTCGGTGCCGTCACGATTTCTTCGTGCCGGACAGTGTGATCTATATTCCGTAACACAGCAACGCCGCTGTACGCCGCCCGCTCATGCGGGCCCGACCCTGGGATACCAGCCTATGAATATGCCTTCCCCCAAAGTCCCCCGAGTTTCGGGAACCCTAAGCCGCAACCTCGGCCTGTGGGCCGTAGTCGGCCTCGGACTTGGATATATGACCCCCACCGTCGTATTCGACACCTTCGGCATCGTGTCGGGCATCACCGACGGTACCGTACCGATGGCTTACATCGTGGCACTGGTCGTAATGATGTTCACCGCCGTGAGCTACGGCAAAATGTCGAGCGCCATCCCCAGCGCCGGTTCGGCCTACACCTACGCCCACCGGTCAATGCACCCCAATGTCGGTTTCTTTGTCGGTTGGACCTCACTGATCGACTACCTGCTGCTGCCAATGGTGAATGCGTTGATCATCCGGCTCTACATGGAACAGATCTTCCCCGATGTACCGACGGTGATCTGGGTGATGATCTACGTGGCCGCTGTCACCACGGTGGTCTACATTTCGATGCGCGGCACCTCACGCATCAACGGCCTGCTGCTGTGTTTCTCGGTGGCCGTCATCCTCTTGTTCGTGGTGCTCGTGAGCAACCAGCTCGTCAATGGCGAGGGCCTGGGCACCGTCTTCAGCTCGCGCCCGTTCGTTCACGAAGAGTTGGATTTCTTGACGCTACTGACGGCGGCTACCGTGGTGTGCTTCTCGTTCATCGGTTTTGACGCCATCACCATGTATGCCGAAGAGGTGCGCAGCCCGAAGGTCATGCCCCGCGCCATTCTGCTCACGGTACTCATCGGTGGCGCCATCTTCCTGATCGCCAGCTACTTCGCGCAGCTACGTTTCCCCGACAACACGCCCTTCGGTGAATATGTCGACGACCCCCTCCCGCAGATCGGTCTGCTCGTCGGCGGTGAAGTGTTCCAAACCATCTTTGTGGCCGCAGGTTTTACCGCCACCGTCGCATCCGGGCTCGCCTCGCACGCATCCGTCTCACGCATGCTGCTGGTGATGGGCCGCAACTCGGTGCTCCCCAAGCGCGTGTTCGGCTACGTCAGCCCGCGCACCCACACCCCCACCTTCAATGTGGTGTTCGTCGGTGTGGTCTCGCTGGCGGCGATGTGGTTCTCACTCGAACTCATCTCGGCGTTCATCAACTTCGGCGCGCTCATCGCTTTCACCGCAGTCAACGCCTCGGTAATTGCCTGGTTTGCGGTTCGCCAGGGCCGCACCCAAACCTTCCCCGACGTGTTCAACTACATCATCATGCCGTCGATCGGTGTGATCATGACCGTAGTGCTGTGGGTCAACCTGCACCTAGAAGCACTCATCGGCGGGCTCAGCTGGGTTGTCGCCGGTATCATCTACCTGCTGGTGCTCACTCGCGGCTTCCGTAAACCCATCCCAAGTTTCGACGAGAATGAACCCGTCACGGGTTTCAACAAGGTAATCGACTCTGACGGTGACATCATTGCCGTTGGTCCCGGCCTCGAAGTCGAGACGATGCGACACGGCACATCGAGCAGCGGCGATACTCCGCCCGCCGCGGATGACCAACCCAATTCAACAAGGAACGAATAATGACCGGTTTTGCCCCCATCCCAGCTGAATTTGAAGCCGACGATAACGGTTTCTTTGGCGAGTATGGTGGCGCCGTTCTCCCACCGTTCCTGGTAGAACCCATGGCCGAGGTGCGCCGCGCATACGCTGCGGCGCGCCTCGACCCCGAGTTTCTGCACCAGTACGAACAGCTGCTGAAACAGTACGTTGGTCGCCCCTCGCCGCTGTACTACGCCGAAAACCTCACCAAATCGCTCGGCGGCGCCAAGGTCTACCTCAAACGTGAAGACCTCAACCACACCGGCTCGCACAAGATCAACCACTGCCTCGGCGAAGCCCTGCTGGCCAAGCGCATGGGAAAAACCACACTGATCGCCGAAACCGGTGCCGGTCAACACGGTGTCGCCCTCGCTACCGCGGCAGCACTACTGGGCCTGAAGTGTGAGATCCACATGGGCGCCATCGACGTTGTCAAGCAACACTCAAACGTGGTGCGGATGCAGCTTCTGGGCGCCAAGGTCGTCACCGTCGAAACAGGCGGCCGCTCGCTAAAAGAAGCGGTCGACTCGGCCTTCGCTGTATACGCCGAGAACTACGACCACTATTTCTTCGCCATCGGTTCGGTAGTGGGCCCCGACCCCTTCCCGTCGATGGTGCGCGACTTCCAGTCGGTGGTTGGTCGCGAAGCGCGCGAGCAGATCCTCGAAGCCGAAGGCCGACTGCCAGATGCACTGGTTGCGGCGGTCGGCGGCGGCTCGAACGCGATGGGACTTTTCACCGGATTCCTCGGCGACGAGTCGGTGAAAATCTACGGCGTCGAGCCGGCCGGAGAGGGGCTGCACACCCAGCGTCACGCGGCAACTATGTCGCTCGGTGAACCGGGCACACTGCACGGTATGCGCACGGTGGTGCTGCAAGATGACGAGGGTGCGCCGGCGCCGGTGCACTCGATTGCCTCGGGCCTCGACTACCCCGGTGTTGGCCCACAGCACGCTTACCTGCGCTCGATTAGCCGGGTGGAGTATGTGGCGGCCGACGACGCCCAAACCATCGCTGCCTTTCAGCGACTTGCGCGCACCGAGGGCATCCTGCCCGCGCTCGAATCGTCGCACGCGCTCGCCTGGGTCAATGAGCTCGCCCCCAAGCTGCCACAGGATGCGATCATCATCGCCAATCTTTCGGGCCGCGGTGACAAGGACGTCGATTTTGTGGCGTCGTGGATTGAAGAACACGGCGCCTAGCGCGGTTCACTTCGACGTGCGCGCTCAGGTACACTAAAAGACGGCCCCTCACGTGGCGCCATCCAGGCCAACTCCCCCAGGTCGGAAACGAAGCAAGGGTAACCAGGCTCTGGCGGGTGCGTGAGGGGTCTT
>NZ_CAUPDE010000017.1:0-34554 GCF_963509965.1 uncultured Gulosibacter sp. | reverse complement strand
GATGTGGTGCTGTCCCGGTAGAACGCATTCGCAACCTACCGGGACATAACAGCTAACTCACCAGCGGGCGGCACATTGCCATCACCGTACGTAGAGACGCACGCTGGAGGTGGTGATTGGGTAACTGCTGTGAGTGCAACGTCGGCACGTGTCGACGAAGACCTGAAGCGCATCGATTTTTTGGTGAGCAAAGCTCCCGCTATCGAGCATCCGCTCAGCTGAAGTGTACAAAAACGCGCACCTGTTCGCTGAGATCGCCGAGGTCGCGGGTTTCAGTGAAGCCCATGGCTTCGTAAAATGACCGCGTGGCCTGCCCACAGTCGGTCATGAGCACTTTTTGGCGCACCTCGGCGTAGGGTTCGAATGCGCGTGAAAATAGCTCGCGGCCAATCCCGCGGCGATGGTGGCTCGGTCGCACGAGAATGTCTTGCAAATAGGCGATCGTGAGCCCATCGCCGACGATGCGGGCAAGCCCCACAAGTTCGCCGCCAACTCGCGCGGTGACAACCCGAAGCGAGGCGCCAATTGCAGCTTCGAGTCGTTCGGGGCTGCGTGTGTAGACCGTCCAGCCGACGGAATCGTAGAGCGACACAAGTTCTTCTCGCATGGGCACGTCATCGGGCGTGTAGGTTACGAGTTCCATGACCGCGAGCCTAACGCGGAAAACAATGAAAACCCCGGCTAATCGCGCACACGCGGGCTTTTCGAACCTTAGCTCTGCACAGCTGCGCAGACGGCGTCGCCCTTGCTGGAGCCCTCAATGTCAACACCGTTCGCAGTGATATCATGAGTGCAATCACTTCTGGGGGTGGACGATATGGCTTCGATTGTCGTCAGGGGTCTTGACGAGTCAGTCAAGGCTCGGCTTGCTGCTCAAGCAAAGAAGCGTGGGCGCTCCATGGAAGCTGAAGTTCGAGAGATTCTGACCCGGGCTGCGACGCAGCCGAACATTGGGTTGGCGCTGTTGCGTGCCGGTCAGTCGGTTGGCGGGGTTGAAGAGCTGCCGGTTCCTGAGCGATCCGACTGCGCCCGCGCAGTGGAGTTCTCGTGATTGTCCTCGACATCAACGTGGTCTCAGAGGTGCTGCGACCTCATCCAAATGCCCAGGTCGTAGCTTGGCTGGAATCGGTAACCGATGACGTGGCCATCACTGCAATCACTCTTGCGGAGCTGCTGGCCGGACTGCGCCGGCTCCCGAGTGGCAAACGCAAGGCTGTCCTCACTGAACAGGTCGAAAGTGTCCTGCGGCTGTATCGCGATACGGATGCGATCCTCGCCTTTGATGACTTGGCGGCGTCGCACTATGCCAGCATCTTTGCCGAACGAGAATCTGCCGGGCTGCCGATTTCGAGGGGAGATGCGCAAGTAGCAGCGATCTGTCGCGCCCGAGGCGCAGTCTGTGCGACGCGTAATGTCAAGGATTTTCTGGGAACTGGTGTCTCCCTATTTGACCCCTGGACGGGAGTTTCGCATCCCGCTTCGTAGTCGACACGACTGCACCTGACGAGGAACTACAGCTAGGTGTGGTTGGTCATGATTGCAGTGCATGTGAAAAGCGGGTTGCATGATTCGTATGTCCAGCCCGCTGGGGATCCGCGCCGCGTTCGTATCTGATCGAGGGCCCACGGTAGATCGTCCAGCGTCCACATCATGACTTCAGACTGCAACTCACACTTCAAATTTTGGAGTCTGAGTTGCAGTCTGCGTCCTGGTTGGGGGCCTAGGGTCACACTCCGCTCCCGGCAGCCTGAGCATCGGATGACTCCAATGAAGGTCACCGCGAGGCCGGTGAGAGTCTCTCGCCCAGACTGCAAATGGCCCGGTGGCGCGTCCGTTGCACGACACACTCGCTGCTGCGCTCAAATATGAAGTGCAGCGCGGTGGCCAGACACAAGCCGGGCTTACCGACAGCAAAGAGCGTGAGATTCGGGTCAGTCTCGTTTCATCCCGTGGTTAGGTTCTAGAGGTGCAGTCCGCGGGGCCTGCCCCCTGCCGTCGCATTGCCGGTGCTTGTTTGCGCTTCCGGAGCTGGCCATGGCATTCTGATGTGATGAATTTGACGCTCAGGCCGATGGTGCCCGCCGATCTTGATTTCTTGTGGACTTGGAAGCACGGCACCCCGGATGCGGAATGGAAGCGCTGGGATGGCCCCTATTTTGAGTCATCCGCCAGCCCCAGCAGGGATGAGTTCGACCGGCAAGAATCTTCCAGATTCGAAAGCCAAAACCGCCGCATCATCGAGGTTGATGGTGAGCCTGCTGGTGTGGTCACGCGTTTCGAAGAGGCGCCGGTTGGCGGCGGCTGGTGGGAGATCGGCATTACCATTTTCGATCCGCGCTGGTGGGGTAAGGGAGTCGGTCGGACGGCGCTGACACAGTGGCTGGCGGCGACGTTCGATGAGACGGATGCGCATGTTGTCACGTTGCAGACGTGGTCGGGTAATGAGCGGATGATCGCGTCGGCGAAGCGCTGCGGTTTTGTTGAGTGTGGCCGGGTTCCTGAGGCGCGCGCATGGGACGGGCGCCGCTGGGATAGCGTCAAAATGTGTGCGCTGCGGCCGCAACCTTCCCACTGACAGCACCGTCGAGATTCGCGTGTCGCAAGAGAGGACGCGCGCATGCTCGAAACAGATTCAGAACACGAGTGAGCTTCGGAATAACGCCTTGTTGAGTTGTTTGCGTGCTCGCGCGGCGAGCTCAACGCGGTAGATGCTGGACCGGGATGGCATTAGTTGAGTTCGGCGAACACTTCGTCGATGCTGAACCGTTCGCCGGAGTCGCGTGCGATTGCTTCGCGTAGTTCTTGGAGGTCGTAGGAATCTTCGATCTTTTCCAGGATGGCGGTGCGAGCGAAATCAGAGATCGTGACGCCCTCGAACTGTGCGAATTTGCGTACGAGCGCAGCGTCTTCTTCGCTCATGCGCACTGTCACTGTGCTCATCGTTTCTCCTTTTCACCGCTCTGAATACAAGGTATTCACGGTCGTGGGCTGCCGGCAAGCGCCCTCGGGCCAATCAATTTCGGTAGCGTACCGGCATGGCAACGATTCTCGTGACCGCGTTTGAACCCTTCGGCGGCGAAGACCGAAACCCGGCGCTCGACGCAATGCGAGCCCTGCCCAAAACCATCGCCGGCACCCGCATCGCAACCTGCGTCGTGCCAACCGAGTTCAACCGGTCAATCCGGGTCGTCACCGAAGCCATCGAAAAAACACGGCCGGTCGCCGTACTTGCGATCGGCCAGGCTGGCGGGCGGGCGGCGGTGACCCCAGAACGTGTCGCCATCAACCTTGATGACGCGCGCATCCCCGACAATGCTGGAGCGCAACCGCTCGATCAGCCGATCGTTGCCGATGGACCCGCCGCATATTTTTCGACCCTGCCGGTCAAAGCGATGGTGCAGGCGATCCGAGCCGCGGGCGTTCCCGCCGAACTTTCACACACTGCGGGCACCTACGTGTGTAACCACCTCATGTACGGCATCCTCCATCACCTTCGTGATTCGCACACGCGCGCCGGATTTGTGCACGTGCCGTATGCATCCGAGCAGGTTGTCGGGCGTGCGGATACTCCGTCGCTACCGCTTGACAGCATCGTTACCGCACTCACTGCGGCAATCGAGGCGATCGTCAAAAACGACGAAGATATCGCGCTTGTCGCCGGCACCACGCATTAGGGCTGCGGCGTTGCTATCGGGCGCCAGCTGCACCGAAATGCAACCGGCGCCGAAAGCGCATCCGGGGCTATTCGACGGCGAGCTCTGCCATCGGGCCCCAGCCCTCATCGCTCTCAACCTGGCGCGAGATGATCTGTGGGGTTGCCGAGAGATACTGCGGGAAGTCCTGCTGCATCTGGCGGAAATGCTCCGACTGTACGTGCGGGGCGGCACCGTCATCATCGAACGCCTCGATGAGCACGAACGTCGACGGCTCTTCCAGGCTGCGCGACCACTCAAACCAACGGTTGCCGGGTTCTGCCCGGGTCGCCTCGGTGAAGGGGCGGATGATTTCGGGCCAGCGGTCAACGAACTCGGGTTTGACGTTGAATTTCACGTTGATGATGATCATGGAACTGTCCTTTCACGAGGCGTGTGCTGAGCGTAACCCGCGCCGCTGATGAGCGCACTCATGGCAGCTGCAAATCGATGTGTGCCCCGTCCCATTTTTCGATCAACCAGCGGTCGTGAGTGGCGACCACCAGAGTTCCGTTCCACTCGAACATGGCAGCTTCCAGGGCCTCGATAGTGTCGAGATCGAGATAGTTGGTTGGTTCATCAACGACGAGAACCTCTGGTTGTTGCGCGATCGCAACGGCGAGTTGGGCGCGGCGCTGATTCCCCTCCGAAAGGCTGGAGATCGGGGTGTGCCACATTGACGGATGCAGCACGCCGGCCCCAAGTTCACCGATTCCGTTTCGCCACACGGTGCGGTCGAAGCCTGCGTCTCCCAGCTGAGGGAGCCGCTGTGGCACAGCCGCCAGATGCCCGGCCACGGTGAGTGTGCCACTGGCTTCGCCGGGGGCTGTGCCCTGCACCAGCCACGTGAGCAGGGTCGATTTCCCCGAACCGTTCGCGCCAGTCACGAGCAGGCTCTCACCGTGTGCCAGGTCGAATGTCGTGGAAGACAATCTGCCGCGCACTTCGGCAGCTCGCGCCATCACCGCCAGCCCGGTTCGGGATCTTACGGGATGCAGTGAGAGTTGAAGTTCGTATTCCCGGGGCCGCCTCACCTCGTGTGCTTCGAGTTCGCGGAGCCGGTGATCATCACTGCGGGTGCGGCGAGTGGCGGTGGTCGCTGCTCGATCAGCGAAGAACTTGCGTTCCTTGCCCTCGGCTTCCGCAAGTCGAACCCCACCGTGGGCGATTGACGAGCTCTCGCTACGGTGCAACTTCAGGTTTCGTTTTGTGGCCTGCTGTTCGCCGTGTAGCTGTTGGTGGGTGGCTCGGGCTTGCTGTTTCGCGACCAAATAGTCGCTATAGGTTCCCGAGCATCGATATATCCCGGGGAGCGCACCGGTGCCCGTCGCGGTCGCGATGGCCTGCCAGGGTGCGATATCGAGGTCGTAGATGACGGTCGCTACTGCATCGATGAACTTGCGGTCATGGCTCGCCATCAACAGCGGGCCGGGATGCGCCAGGAGCAGTTCGGTGAGAAACTCGACGGCTTCCTGGTCGAGATGGTTTGTTGGTTCGTCGAGGATCAGCACCTCGGGGTTCGCGAGTAGTGCTGCGGCAAGCTCGATGCGTCCAACCTGACCGGGAGAGAGCGTTGACAGTGACCGGTTCTGCCCGTCTCCGGTGAGCTGGTCGATACCGAGCCCAGCAAGGGTTTCATTGATGCGTGCATCCAGCGACCAAATATCGTGCGTGGTCATCGCGGCAAGAAGGGCATCATACTCAACCGCAAGCTGTGGCGAATCGGTTGTCTCGGCGAGTGCGGCAGTTACCGTGGAGAATCGCGACTCGATTTTGCGCAGATTATGCAGAGCGATATCGAGATAGCTGCCGACAGTCTGGTTGCTATTGACCGGTGGCGAGAGTGTCGCGAGCTGAGCCCCTCGAATTTGGACGCTGCCCGACTCTGGATCGAGTGTGCCGCGCACGAGATCGAGCAGGGTTGATTTGCCGCAGCCGTTTGGGCCGATGAGACAGGCACGTTCACCGTCGTCGACGCTGAACGTAATGCTTTCAAGTAGCGGTGCAGAAGTGTGGGAAAAACACAGGTAGTTGATTTCGATGGCAGACAAAATGATCTCCAGATGTGTCGAGCAGATACGACGTCTCGGCACGGCCGAGTAGAGATCACAGGCTCATCGGAACAGCACATCCTTGGTATTGAATAACAACGAACTCATGCGACCCTAGCATGTTCGCGGTTTCAACAACGACCTGCAGACTCTGGAACAAGAAAGCAACAGCCATGACCATCCAGCCCGCGCCGAAGGTATTGCCAGCGGCAGACCCGCAGGTGGCGCAGCTGTGCGCTCGCGGCTGGAAAATCACCGAAGAATCGTTTGGTGCCGAGCTGCAAATCACGCCCGAGGTGCGGCAGCAACTGGCGCGCATCGACACGCCAGATCTCTGCATCCGGCCGCTTGTCGGTGACGATATACCGCGCATCCTGGCGCTCGATGCGCTGACGCTCGGCGACTATCCGGGTGGTGTTGCCACCACGCACGCACCGCTCACTCAAAAAACCGCCTGCCCGACGCCGACCCGGCGAGCCTGGGGCGCTTTTCGCGACAGCGAACTTGTGGCAATGACGTGGCTCGACCTGGATGCATCGGGCACTTTCGCCGAGATCGACTTCACCGTCGTTGCGCCGCACTGGCGCGGGCGGGGTGTTGCTACCGCCCTCAAAGCTGCTGCCATTGTTGCGCTCGCAAATGCCGGTGTCGACCGGGTGCGTACGGGCGGATCGATGCGCAACACCGCAATCATTCGCACTAACGAGGCGCTCGGGTTTGTGATCGACGAGCACTGGGTGACACTTGAGGAGTGAAATGACTAGCCAGAACCGCTCTCGCTGAGTGAGAGCGAACGGCACGCTCGGGCCGGGTCGTCGCAACCACGGCCGCACCGCGACAATTGGCGCTTGAGCTAGGTCCCCAGCACCGCCTTGCCGATGGCAATGTTGACGCTGCTTTCCCGCTAGCACCGGTCTCACAGCCCGCCCAACTAGCGTCGGTGAGATGAAGATTGTCAGCGCACGAGTACGTGACGAGGATGCTCCCGCAGGAGCCCGAATTCTCGTCGATCGGTTGTGGCCGCGCGGTGTCAGTAAAGCACGCGCGAGGATTGATTACTGGGCTAAGAGTTTGACCCCGTCAACGGAGTTGCGGCGCTGGTTCCACGCCGATCGGGATGCGCGATACGACGAGTTCGCGGCCCGCTACCGAGCCGAGCTCGACGATGCCGACACTTCCGAAGACCTCAGCGCAATTCGTAAGCTCGCCGTAGACACGCAAATCGTGTTGCTCACCGACGCCAAACACCCGGACAAGAGCCATGTGCCGATTCTGTCGGAATGGCTGCGGGAACAGCTAGATACCGAGCACCGCCTTGGCGATGAGGAAATACACAATCAGGCCCGATGCATCCACCAGCGTGGTGATGAAGGGGTTGGCGAATACTGCCGGGTCGATGCCGAGCTTCTTCGCCACCATCGGCATCCCGCCGCCGACGGTGGCCGCTAGCGTGCAGATCGCGGTGAGGGTGAGCCCGATCACCGCGCCCACATCCCAGCCGTAAAACAGCCCCGCGATAACAAAACCGAGGGCGCCGAGCAAAACTCCCAGTAGGGCGCCCACCCGCACTTCGCGCAGCAGCACCTTGCCAACGTCTCGATTGTGCACATCACCCACGGCGAGGGCGCGGGTTACGGTGGTTGCGGCCTGATTACCGGTGTTCCCACCCGTGCCGATCAGCAGCGGCACAAACATCGAGAGCACCACCATCTGCGAAATCGTGTCTTCAAACGCCTGCAGCACCTGAACGGTGAGGGTCGCCCCGACCGCGAGCACGAGCAGCCACACCACCCGCGAGCGCACAATTTCCACAATCGGGGTGGCGAGGTAGGGGCGACGCAGCGGCTCGGCACCACCCATGCGGGCCTGGTCTTCGGCGTTGGCGTCTTCGAGAATTTGCAGCGCGTCGTCAACGGTGAGGAGCCCCACCAGGCGGTGCTCGCGGTCGACAATCGGCAGCGCCAGGTGTTTGCGGTCGGCGCAGCGTCGAGCGGCTTCTTCGGCCGACTCGTGAGCAACCGCGAGGTCGGCTGGCTGCATGAGATTCGCCAGCAGCTCATTGGCCGGTGCGCGCATGAGATCGCGCAGGCTGAGCACCCCCGCCAGGCGACGATCAGATTCGACAACCGGCAGCGTATAGATGGATTCGGCATTGTCGAGGTGTTTCGTCACCGCTTCGAGTGCCGCCTGGACGGTCATATTTGGGTGGAGCGTAATCAGCTCGGGGCTCATCCGGCGACCGATCGACCCCTCTGGATAGCCGAGCACGATACCGGTGAGCTCGCGCTCGTCCTCCGATAGTCCCGCCAGCAGCCGCGTTGCCACCGATGCGGGCAGCTCGTCGAGCAGCTCGGCCCGGTCGTCGGGGTCCATCTCTTCAAACACCGCGGTGACTTCGGGGGCGAGTAGCCCGCCGAGTAGGTCGGCTTTTAGCGTGGCATCGAGGTCGTCGAATGTTTCTACGGCGGTGTCTTTGGGAAGCGTGCGATACAGCAGGGCGCGGTGCTCGCGGTGGAGTCGCCCCATAAGCGCGGATGCGGTCTTGGCGGGGCAGTCGCTCAGCATCGCCGAGAGTTTTGGTACGTCGCCCTCGCGCAGGGCCGCATACAGCTCTTTTTCGTTAATTAGCGTGTGGGGTGTCGAAGACATCGACAGCTCCTTCCTGCGCGGCGCCAAGACCCGGTTGGGGCTGAACTGAACACAGCCAGGCTCGAATATAGCCCGGTCAGTGAACTAATACCGCAGTTTGCGCAGGCGACCGTAAATTAGTGCTCGGTGCCGCGCATAGTGCGTTCCCAGTGTTCGACGGCTTCGGCGGTGCGGGCCACGCTATAGGCATAGATGAGTTCGGCGGCACCTGGATGCGACTCGCGCAATTGGGCAACGATGGCGAGCCACTCGGCGGCGTCTGCGGTGGCGCGAAACACATCCTGCATCTCTCGCACCGATACCTGGCTGTCGCGCGTGGCCGAGCGCATGGTCTGGGTGGTGGTGTCTTGGATATCAAAATTGGTTTCGGCAATAACCGCGACCCGTGCATCCACCTCACCCGGCGTCACTGCGCCATCGGCAACTTGCTGGGCCAGCAGATGCAGTTGCTGCAGGCGTGCCAGTGCGCTGGGGTTGCCAATTTTTGCTCGTCTGGCCGCTACCAAATGCGAAAGCATCGGCACCGAGAGCCCGATGGTGCGGGCCACCTGCGACTGATTGATCCCCAAATATCGGGTGATGTGCGCGACGATTTCGGCAACGCTCGCGCCGTAGAGTTCCCGCTGCCGAGAGCTGTTTTCCGATTCGATGGGACCTGTGTTCACACCAAAAGAATACGCTGCAAACACTTGACATGCATCCATCAGTAGCCCAGACTTTCCATGTGTAAACACAAGGAGGGGAAATGAAACACCTGCGAACACTGCTGGCAGCAGCAGCAATCTCAGCGCTGAGCTTCACGCCGACACTCGCGGTCGGTGCTGCGACCGCCGCGTCACCCGCGCCGCAAATCGAACAACAGAAGGTGCAAAAGGTGCACCTCGTCATGGACTCGTCGGGTTCAATGGCCGAACCCACCGGCGGCGGCAAAAGCCGTATCGACGCGGCAAAAGACGCCCTGAACTCGCTGGTCGACAACGCCCCCGAAGACACCCAGCTAGGCCTGCGCGTTTATGGCAGCTCCGCAACTGCCGAGGGCAGCGACGAGTCGTGCCGCGACTCAAAACTGGTCGTACCGATCGGCACCGGCAACCGGGATGCACTGCGTAAAGAAATCGACAAATACACGCCGGTTGGCTGGACCCCAATCTCGTACGCCCTCGAACAGGCCGGTGAAGATATCGGCAGCCCAGGGGAGAACGAGGAGCACACCATCGTGCTCGTATCAGACGGCGAAGAAACCTGCGTTCCCGATCCCTGCCCGGTTGCCGACAAACTTGCCGCAAAGGGCATCAACCTAAAAATTAATGTGGTCGGCCTCAACGTCGACGGCAAGGCCCGTGAACAGCTGCAGTGCATCGCCGATCACGGTAACGGCACCTACTTCGACGCCGAAAACGCCGACGAACTCGAAAACGCGATCAACGATGCGGCGATGCGCACCGGCCAGCACTTCGCGCAGGACGGCAAACCCATCACCGGCGGCGACCAGGAGGGAAGCGCACCCGAGGCAAAGCCCGATGTCTACACCGACACCCTGCAGGACGGCAAAGACCGCTGGTACCGCATCCCAAAATCCGCTGACGACTCAACCATCTGGGCGGGCGCGCTGATTCAGGCCGAACGCGCCGTCGCGAGCATTAATTCTTTGCGGCTGACCTTTGTCGACCCAGCCACCGGCGAAAAATGTGCCACCGAAGCCGACTCGACCACCGGCATCAGCCCGGTAAGGCTGCACGCCGTGAGCCTCGCCAGCACCGAGTGTGAATCGGCATCTGAACTGCTGTTGAGTGTCAATCTCGAGCTTGAGAGCGCGAAAGAACTGCCATTCCGGCTCACGCTGATCGAAGAAGCCCCCGCACTCAACGCCGACAGCCTGCCCGAGCCGGCCGAAGACCCCAAGTGGGAAGAGATGCCGCCCGCCTCGGCAGCGGGCGAGGTGGAGTACGGTGCCGCCAATTTCGGCGATGCCCCGGTGCTCGAGCCGGGTAGCCACTCGGTGGCGCTCACCGAGGGTGAAGCGCAAATCTACGCGGTTGACCTCGACTGGGGGCAGCGCCTGCAGGTGCAAACCGACCTCAAACTGGGCGACCGCAGCAGCGTCTACTGGAGCACCGAGCTGATTTCGCCCCTGGGCGTCGAAGCCGCCACCCTCGAAACCGACAGCTACGGCTCGTCGAATCAGGGATCGGTTTCGATGCAAGCCACCACGACGGATATTCGCTACAACAACCGCGGCAAGATCGGCGCGGCGGGTGTAAACGCGCTGCCCGGCCGCTACTACATCCTCGTGTCGGGTGGCGATCCAGATGCGATCGACACCAAGCAGGAAGAGTGGAAGGGCACGATGCAGATCAATGTCGTCGGCGAGGCCGGCGACGGAGCACCCGAATATGCCGAAATGACCGCGCCAACCACCGCCGCGCCCAGCGAGACCTCGGCAGCAGCGGACACCGAAAAGCGCGACAAAACATCTCAGGCGTCCGAAGACGGGCCGAACTGGCCGCTTATCGGCGGGCTCGGCGGCGGTGCGCTGCTGTGCGCGGCTGTTGGCGTGACCGCAATCGTCCTGCTGCGCAAAAAGAACGCCGGAGTTTAGCGGCCAGCCCGGCAACGAATCGAAAACTACAACAGCGCCACGACCGCGGACGCAGCTGCCAAAAGCGTCGCCATCGTGATCGACACGACTGCGACCACGCGCAGCTTGTGTTCGCGGTCGGTGGTTGTGGATGCATCGGCAGCGGACCCATCGTTGGCCGCGGCATCGGCTGCGGCCGGTTCGGCTGCGGCCGGCTCTACAGACGTGAACGCCACGGTTTGCGCATCCGGCGCACCAAAACGCTTGGTCATTTCATGCCCGGTCATACGGACTTCGCCTGCCCGTGCATCCAAGCCTGCCGGTGCATCCAAGCCTGCCGGTGCATCCAAACCTGCCGGTGCCGCGCCGCTGTCGAACTGATCGAACACGAATGGCGCGTCTTCCTCGCCCTGCCAGGGTGCCCCATCGGGAACCAACTGTTCGGCGGCGAGCCGCTGCAGCACCTGGTGAGCGGTGTGGGGGCGCCGCTGCGGATCGGCGTCGGTGAGCCATTCCAAAACCGGCCACAGCCGCGAAGCATGTTCTGCCGGGAACTCGCTCGGCCGCATCCCGGTGACCAGTCGCTTACCCACCACCCCGGCCGCATAAAGATCGTGATGCGGGGCGGGTTCGGCGCCGGTCGCCGCATCCGGGGCGAGATATCCGGGGGTGCCGATGCTCATTCGGGTTTCAGTGAGTCGTGGCTCATCGCGCACCACGGCGATTCCGAAATCAGCCACCCGCAGCACGGGGCGCCCCGAGCCGGTTGCCTCGAGCAGCAGGTTCGCGGGTTTGATATCGCGATGCACCACTCCGTGATCGTGAATCTCGGCAAGCGCCAGCAGCAGCTGCTGCAGCAGCACCGCGGCGAACGAATCGGGGAGGGCGCCGTGGTCGCGCACCAGCGTTTCAACTGAACCGCCGCGCACCAAATCCATGCTCAACACCACGATGTCATCGTCGGCCGCCCAGCCGCTGGGCGCGGCGATATGCGGGTGGTGAAACCGCAGCGCCTGCTCGCGCACAAAACGCAACAGCATCCCCGCATCGTGAGCGCGCAGCTGTTTAACCGCCACCTCTCGACCGGTTTTGCGATCGAACGCCCGCCACACCGAACTGGCACCACCCGAACCGATCTGTTCGCGCAGCTCAAATCGCGAAGCCAGCACGCGCGGCCCGGATAGGCGCGCGTCGGCCGAGTGGGATGCGGCGGGATCGGTGGGAAACATCGGGGGACAGTCTAGATGGCTTTAAAAACGCTGAAATATACGGCGCCAGGGCCATAAACACTCGCATAACACCTTGGTTTCGCTTCGGCGCCGCTCACGCTCGATAGGGCCGGGTGCAAGCAGACTGGCTATGCGCTCAAATGTCACACCACACCGCAATAAGGATTCGTTCAATATGACTTCGGCATGCCACCAGGAAGGCCGCACCCAGCGCTCCCGACATAACCGCAGCTACGCGATCGCGGCGGTGCTGGCAGTGGTCGCCCTCGTCGCCGGCGGCGCCTACGCGCTATGGAGCGGCAAATTCGGCGGAATCATCGCGCTTGCGCCAAAGTCAGCACAAGACACGCTGACCGAAGCCATGACCGCCGACCCCGCCGCGATCGTGAAAACCGTGTTCGACCAGATTGGTGCATCCCCGAGCGATGGCGAGCTCGCGGCTGCCCGGTCACTGCGCCGCGAACAGGGTGTCGAGGCCGATCTCAACGGCGATGACCGAGGCGACTATCTCGGCATTTATTCGGTGCCGGATGCCGATTCGCGCGACTTTTTTGCAGTGGCGGCACTCACACAGCCTGAAGGCGACGCGCGCATAACCGGCGGTGCGTTTATTGGCACCGACCTGCAACTGGATGCACCAAAAGCTAGCGGCGATCAGGTGCGGATCACTGGTGCGGTCACCACTGCAAATTCAGTGAATGCCGCCGGTGATAACCCCGGCGAAGCGCGGCCGTTCGAGGAAACGATTTTGGCCAACGAAGCCGGCGAGCTGCGGGTGCAGCTGGAAAAACTCGGCGAGAGCGCCACCGGAATGCCCGCTGCTCGCGCAGCCGAGGTCGGCCAGGCTCGCGCCGAAAGCCGCACCGATGCGCCAACCTTTCATGCCACCGGCCCGCTGCGATTCGGGCAGCCGGTCGAGATTAGCGTGCACGTGCCCGAAACCCACAGTGTCAGCATCACTAATAAATCGGGCGAGCCTATTAGCGATCTCGCGGTCACGGTCGTTGACGAGCAGGGGCAGCAACAGCATCCCGATGAGTTTGGTGAAGTGCCGGTGGTGGGGGATGCGCGGGTGCGGCTCGCCAGCGACCACGCGCCGGTCACCATGATGGATGTTCTTATTTCGGTTATTCCCGATCCGATGCCATCCTTGCCGAACGCGCTCGACAATCTTGCGAGCTACGACAGCAGTGGACGGCCGGTTGTGTATTTGACCTTTGATGACGGCCCGAGCGAGTACACCCCGCAGGTGCTGGATGTGCTGGCCAAACACGATGCCCACGCGACGTTTTTCATGATCGGCGCGCAGGCCACCAACCAGCCGGCCATGGTGCAGCGCGTGCGTGATGCCGGTCACGCTGTAGGTAATCACAGCTGGTCGCATCCCGATTTCACCGAGCTGAATGACAGGCAGTTGCGTGCCGAGATCGCGCAGACCGATGATGCCGTCGGTGGCGCCCAGTGTGTGCGGCCACCCTATGGCGCAACTGACGATCACGTGCGCGATGTGTTGAGCTCAATGGCGAAATCGCAGGCGCTGTGGACAGTCGATTCCGAAGACTGGCGACGGCCGGGCGTTGACAAAATTGTCGATAGGGTGCTCGCCGATGTGAGGCCCGGATCGGTGGTGCTCATGCACGACGGCGGCGGAGCGCGCGAGCAGTCGGTGGCCGCGCTCGACAAGATTCTCAACCACCTCGACTCGCAGGGCTACGTGGCGCTGGCGTTACCAAGTTGCTAGCGGCACTGCCGGTTCGCGCAGTCGATGCCCCACCGGGTACGCTTCAGCAATGCGATTCAACGTTGAGCAACTGCGCCGCTACCCGGTCAAATCAATGGGCGGTGAGGCGCTCACGAGCATCGAACTCACCTCCCGCGGCTTGGTCGGCGACCGGCACTACGCGGTTCGCGACGCGGGCGGTTACCTCGTGTCTGGAAAGAACACGAAGAGCTTTCGACGACACGATGAGATTTTTGAATTTCGAGCCGAAACGATCGACGGCGAGGTGCGGGTGCATCGCGGGGACGCATCCTGGCCCGCCACCAGCCCCGAGCTGGCTGATCGGCTGACTGAGCTGATGGGTGAACCAATGCGCGTGGTCGAGGACGCGGATGCATCCCACTTCGATGATGGATCGGTTTCGCTCATTGGTACGGCCACCCTGGAGTGGTGGCGGCAGCGGGGCATCGATGCTGATCCGCGACGGCTGCGGGTCAATATCGTGATCGAGACCGCGGAGCCGTTCGAAGAAGAAAACTGGATTGGGTCAGAACTGGTGGTTGGCGGGGCGCGACTGCGGGCGGTGCAACGCGTGCCCCGCTGCCGCATGGTCGATGTGCCCCAGGACGGTGCCGTGGCCGAACAAAAATGGTTAAAGCTGCTGGCCCAAGAGCGTGGCATGTGCGCCGCGATCTATGCCGATGTGGTCGAGCCGGGAACGTTGGCCGTCGGTGACGAACTACGGGTCATCTTCCCGTAGCTCCTTTACTGAACCCGGTGTGGGTCAGAGTTAAGAAGCGGCGTGCCCAGATGAAGGCACGCCGCTTCGCTGTTCAAACCGGTGTCAGCACGAACACCGGCTAGGAAACCGTGAAACCACGTTTCGGGGTTTGACCCGCAACGGGTGCACCGGTTTCATCAACCCGCCACGAGATCTCGAGCTCGAATTCGCGCTCAAATCCGCCGTCGGCAATGGGCTTGTCGTTGACTTCAATCTCAACCAGGCAACCGTCGGGAAAATCGAACGTGACCGGGGCGCCTGCAGCGGTGAGGGTGAGCGTGCCCTCGCTGGCTCGATCGGCTAGCGATTGGAAAAGGTCGGCCAACTCATCGCGGCTGATCTCGTTTTTGCTCTTGAAGATTGACTTTTCGGTGTTGGTCATAGGGCCCTCCTTCGAAGACTGTCCATGATAGGGATACCTCTATTCTCGCTCGGAACAGGCGGAAGAGATAGTTCGCACTTGGTTCTTGCTGGCGGCATGGTCACACCAATGTCACCCGCACGCAGCTGATCTGTCACCTCGAACGCGTAACCTCGAAGTATGGTCGCTATTGCATCCCAACAGGTTGGTGACGGCCCGCAACGGGTCGTGTTTTTGCACGGCCTGATGGGGCGCGGGCGAAACTTTTATACCATCGCCAGCCGGCTCGGTGACGACTATTCGAGCTTGCTGATCGACGTGCCCAACCACGGTGAGTCGGGCTGGACCGACCACTTCAGCTATATCGAACTTGCCGATGCGATCGCCGACTTTCTCGCGCACGGGTTTGCCTACGGGCAGCCGGTGCACCTTGTGGGGCACTCGATGGGCGGCAAAATCGCGATGGTGCTCGCGCTGCGGCACCCGCAACTCGTGCAGCGACTGGTTGTTGAAGATATCGCCCCGGTCAACTCGGCAACCACCGGCAGCCAGTTCAATCACCTGATCGGTAGCGTGGCCGCAATCGACCCGACGACTGCGAGCGGCCGCGCCGAAGTGGATGCCGAGCTCGCGAAATCGGTACCCGACCCGCAGCTGCGCGGATTCTTGATGCAGAACCTGCGCCCACGCCGCGGTGGCGGCTACTACTGGCAGGCAAATGTGCACGTGCTGCTGCGCGATCTCAGTGCGGTGGTTGGATTTCCGATGCTGAGCGAACCACCCTTCCCAAACCCCACACTGTGGGTCGCTGGTGGCAATTCACACTATGTGCGCCGTGAAGATCTTCCCCGGATGCGCGAACTGTTCCCGGCGGTGCGCCGCATGACGATTAACGATGCCGGGCACTGGGTGCACGCCGAACAGCCCGAGCGCTTCCTCGCGGTTCTACGACACTTCCTCACCGTTACCGGCTGGTAGACAGCCGATCACCGTTTGAAAAAGGAGATGCCATGGTTCAAAAAATGAAACTCCGCGACTATATCGACAAGCTGCGTACCGAGGGATACAGCGTCTCCGGTGCCGAAGAAGAAGACCCGGTGCTGATCGCACCCGATGGCAGCGCCGTCGAAACCTGGCGTGAAAACTATCCCTACGACGAGCTGCTCGACCGCGAAACCTACGAGCGTGAAAAATACCAGCTGCAGGTGGAGCTGCTGAAGTTCCAGTATTGGAGCCAGGATGTGGGTGCCAAGCACATCATCATCTTCGAGGGTCGTGACGCTGCCGGTAAGGGAGGCACGATCAAGCGCTTCACCGAGCACCTCAACCCGCGTGCGGCACGGGTGGTGGCCCTCAACAAACCTTCCGATGTTGAGCGGGGGCAGTGGTACTTCCAGCGCTATGTCGAGCATCTGCCCACCGCCGGTGAGATTGTGATGTTCGACCGCAGCTGGTACAACCGCTCGGGTGTGGAGCGCGTGATGGGGTTCTGTAGCGAAGACGAGTACCGTCAGTTCATTCGCCAGGCGCCACGTTTTGAGCAGATGCTCGTCGAGTCGGGGATTACGCTAACTAAGTTTTGGTTCTCGGTCACTCAGCAAGAGCAGCGCACCCGGTTCGCGCTGCGGCAGATCGACCCGGTGCGCCAGTGGAAACTCTCGCCGATGGATCTTGAGAGCATCGACCGCTGGGACGACTACACCGAAGCAAAAGAAGCGCAGTTCGAGCACACCGACAAGCGCTACGCCCCGTGGACAATCGTCAAATCAAACGACAAGAAACGTGCCCGTATCAACGCCATGCGTGCCTATCTCAACCAGTTCGACTACGAGGGTAAAGACGAGTCGGTTGTGGGCGCACCCGATCCGCTGATTGTCTCGCGCGCAAAGCACACAGCCGATCGCGACTAGCGGCACCGGCTGAGCGGCCCGCTCACCCAAGTGCGACACGAGGCAATAGCTCGGGGATGACCTTCCTGGTTGGCGCGGCTTACCACAGCATCGCGTCAAACCAGGAGAGTCCATTTCGTGTGCACCTATCTGCGTACACGCAAAGTGTGGTCGGCGAAGTAGATCGGTGGATGTACGTTCATTGACAATTACGCAGACACGGTTACGCTGCGAACGTGACAAATCAGAATGATTCACTGTTTCCAGACCCCGAGCAGCTTCGTGCTCAAGTAGCACAGCAGGTCGCTGATGCCGAGGAGCATGCTCGGAAGATGAGCGAACTCACCGAGACACTCCAGGCACTCGAGGTTCGGGCAGAGTCTAACAATGGTGAGGTCAAGCTTCGTATCGACTCGACCAGCTCACTTCGCGACCTCGAGCTTGACGACGCGGCTTTGGAGCATTCACCCGCTGAACTGGCACGAATGATTCTTCAAACCTATGAGTCAGCTCAGCGAGAGCTTGGCTTGAAGATCGTCGAAGCCACGCAAGCACAAGCTGGAGACGACCTCGCCTCGCAGGTGCGTCAAGAGTTCGAATCGCGTATTGGTCCGCTCAGTGGCGACGATGACGATGATCGTGATGACCGAGGTCATGGCATCCCGGGGCTGACGAGGTACTGATGGAACCGCTTAACATCAACCCAGATCGAATTCGTCAGCAAGCCGCAGCTACCGAGCATGCGCTGTCGGCACTAGATGAGGCACAGTCAGCGGTGAGCTCGATCAACCTCTCGGGAGGTGCGTTTGGCATTATGTGCAGCTTTCTTATCCCGCCGGCGCAGGTTGTGACGAGTGCCACCTCGTTCCTACTTGGAAACGCTCACGGCATGCTCGAACGCGAAGCGCAGGCACTGCGTGATTTTGCTGATGATCTGGTGAGCTGCGATGAAGAGTTTGAGTCGAAGTTCGGTGCGGTTGAGATTGATGACGTGAGTGAAGCGGAGTATTGGCGATGACCTCAGCACTGGTTGCAGCACCGGTTGACGTAACGTCGCCGTACGCCGGGCTTCTTGTGATCGAGTCGGGTGCCGACCTCAAAGAAGCGATTGAAAGTGGCGACTGGGTAGCAGGCACACTCGCGGGTGTATCGCTAGCTTTCGACACTCTTTCGACAGTTATTGATCCGCTTGGCACAGCGATTGCCATGGGCGTCGGCTGGGTGCTCGACCATATCGAGCCGTTGAAGTCGTGGTTCAACGACCTTACCGGCGATGCGGGTGAGGTAGCGGGCTTCGCGCAAACCTGGTCAAACGTGTCTCAGTACTTGAAATCTGTGGCTGACGGTTTGCGTGAACAGCTTGAGCAAGTTTCTGACCTGTCGGGTGAAACGATGCGGGCGTTCCGCAACTTCCATCTCGATACGGCAAAGCATGTAGAGCTCACTGCGGACTGGGCGAACGCCATGAGTGTTGGGCTGCAAATTGCGTCTGGGATCGTGCAGTTTGTGCATGGCCTGGTGCGCGACGCCATTTCGACGATTATCGGTTCGCTTTCTTCAGCGACGATTTTGAGCGTATGCACGCTGGGAGCAGGGGTTCCGCTGGCTGTCTCCCAGGTCGCATCGAAGGCGTCCGCGCTCGCTACGCGAATTAGCCGCTCAATTGACGACCTGATTACGTCAATTACTAACCTTTCTCGGCACCTGCGTGCGCTGCGGGAGCTCATCGAGCGAGTCAATCAGGTGTTCTCGCGCGCGCTGCGGAACACTCCAACTCGAGTGCCTGCCAGTGGCAAACCCCGTAGCTCGGATGCAGATGCGCCCCGAATCCCGGACGGCACTTCAGTTTCAAAGAACGCGCCCGAAGCGCCTCGCTACGATCCGGACGCCCCCGTTCGTAAGACCGAATCAGCCCGGAACGCCCCACGTCGGTACACCGCGGAAGACGTGCAGCGAACACTCGATGAAGCGCCACGAAATGCGCAAGGTCAGCCTGTCGACCATCGCAATGGCAGGCCACTTCAAGAGACAAATGCTGCCGGAAACCGTGGTTGGCATATGAAATATGACCCAGAGTCGGGTCGCTTCGTTGCTGAGAACCCTGGTAACGCACAACCGAGCGCACTTCCCGAGACGGGAGAACCGAACTCGTACGGCTATGATGCTGATGGCAACCGATTGCCGTATGCGAACCACCGGCCAGGATACGCTGACGGTCAAACTAGGTTGGTCTGGGAAACTGCGCGAGAAAAGCAGCTTGACGATATTCGAAATGGACGGATTGATCTCGAAGAACCTGCAGAAGACGGCCTGTGGATTGAGCCACACCCCACCAAGAATCGTGAAGGCCTCGAGATAGTCCGGACTGCTGATCGACGTGAGTGGTATCAGGTCCACTGGAACAAGGACGATCCAAAAGCTCCGCGCGACTGGCATATGGCGCATAACACCGGCGAAGAATACGCACCCATGCATGATCGCTATCTCAACCATGAAATGACACCTGAGGAATTCCTCGAGTGGTTCCAAGAGTCGTCCAATTACCACCCTTCTGACCCCATACGAAACATGTCACACATAGACGAGCAAAAGCCGCGATAGGCTAGGCGGAGTGAGTCTTCGGAAGGAGCGGTCGCAATGGTGAGCCCGTTGATGGCAGTCAAGAAGCACGATCTGGCCACACTGTTGGAAGCATGTCGGGAACGTCCTGACCTGGATCCGTGCAAGTACTTCGTCGATGCATTCACTAACCCTGACCCTGCAGCACGGGTTGAAATCGCGAACTGGATGCTCGACCGAGGTGTAGACGTAAACCAGACCGTTGGGCGAGACGGGACAAACGCCCTACACGTTCTGTTTAGCCAGCGAAATCTTGACGCGCATCGCGAGGCACCATTGGTGCAGCGAATGCTGGACGCAGGCATAGACATTAATGCCTACTCGTCGAGGTGGGGAAGACCACTTCAGGTGCTGCGCGACAACACAGGGCTGGCTGACGCTGATCTTGAGCCGCTGTATGAAGTTATCTTCGCCCATCCAGGCATCGACTGGAATGTTCCGGTGTCGCTGAAGGGTGCTGACGAGAAACAGACACTACGGGATCGCGTGGAGAGCGATGCTGCGATTCGCCCAGCAATGGCCCGCCGTATGGCCCACTATCTCGAAAACCCACCCACGACACTTCACGCATGACTTGGAGCTTGAGTGAATAAGTACATTGAATTCATCCCGAACGCCGGTGCCTGTACCGTCACCAAGAATGTGCTGTCGGAGGCCGGCAAAGTTCGTTGGATGGTGCGAGAAGAATCGAAACATCCCGCCGACAATGGCTGGGTAATCATGAGCCACATCGACACAGAGGACTACCTTAACGACGTCGACAACTGGCAGATTGCTGATTTCAACACAGTTTGTGCCATCGAGCCGGCGGTCATCGGAATTTGGAACCTGCCCGTGGGTTCCGACCTGCAGCTGGTTCGAGACGAACTTGGTATCCGCGTGGTAGACACTCCTACCGGGCGAGAAATCCCCTATGAGGAGTTGTACGTTCCACCGGGGTTTCAGCGGTAGGCAGTGCGCTCCAAATATTGCCGACACGTCAGGTCATGAACTTGCCGACGGTGAGGTTCAGCGGGCACGATAGCTTGCTATGAACCCATCGAGCGCACCCTCGCGCAATATCTTGCTGGCGATCGTCGCGCTCCTACTCGCCGCGTCGACCCTGCAGTTCGGGTCGGCGCTTGCGGCGATGAACTTCGACCGCGTCGACCCGATGGGCATCAGCGTCTGGCGATTGTGGATTGCCGCGATCGTGCTGGTGCTGCTCACCAGGCCCAGGGTTCACCAGTGGAGTCGTGATCAATGGCTGGCCTCAGTGTGGCTCGGTTTGAGCCTCGGCGCCATGAACATCACCTTCTACCAGGCCATTGAGCGGCTGCCGATCGGTATCGCGGTGTCAATCGAGTTTCTCGGGCCGTTGACACTCTCGGCCGTGCTTTCGAAACGTGCCCGTGACTTCGTGTGGATTGGGCTCGCGTTTGTGGCAATGGTGCTGCTGGCGGTGGAATCGTTCGTGGGGGCGAGTTCACTCGACCCCTGGGGCATTGTGTTTGCGCTGGCAGCTGGCACCTGCTGGGCACTATACATTCTTGCCGGCACCAATGCTGGCGCGAAGATTGAGGGCACTGGCGGGCTCGCAGTGGCTTTCGCGGTGTCGGCAGTGGCATCGGTTCCGTTTGGCGCACTGGCGGCGCTCACGGCATTCGGTAGCGGTGAGCTGGTGGCCATCATGGTGGCCATTGCGATGCTGGCCTCGGTGATTCCCTTCACCCTTGAGTATTATGCGATGCGACGCGTTCCGAAGCCCGTCTACGGCGTGCTCACTAGCCTCGAACCGGCTGTGGCGACGGCATTCGGGTGGCTCATCCTGCACCAAGTTGCCGGGCCGCTGCGCTTGCTGTCGATGCTGCTGGTGATCGTGGCGAGTGTCGGAATTACCCTCGGCGCTCGCAAAGTGGTGGAGGTTGATCTTGATCCCGGCCCCGGAACCGAGACCGCACCGATCACGCTGCCGATTCTGCCGAGCCGGCTGCAGGCAAACGCTCGCGAAACGCATCGCCTGGTGAAGCAGCGCGCCGCCTATAAACGGCGCGTGGGCGGTATTGCCGGGGCCCGTGCGCGTGCCTCGCGGGCGGTGTTCCTTGAACCGGGGATGACCACCGAGGCGATCCCAATCATTCAACAGCGGGCCGCAGATCAGCATCGAGCCGCAGCGACTTCGGGCGAACACTCAAGTTCACCTGTGACCATGAATCACATGGCAAATGTGACTCTTGAAGGCTCCACCACCATCAACCTCGCCCACGACCTGCCCGCAGTCGGCAGCAAGGCGCCCGATTTCACTCTCGTTGGCACCGACCTCGAACCGGTTAAGCTGAGCGACTTCGCCGGTAAGCGCGTTGTGCTCAACATCTTCCCGTCGATCGACACCGGCGTGTGCGCCGCATCGGTGCGCCGCTTCAACGAGCTGGCAGCAGGCTTCGACAACACTGTCGTGGTTTGTGTTTCAGCCGACCTGCCCTTCGCACAAGAACGCTTCTGCGGTGCCGAGGGCATCGAGAACGTGGTCAGCGCCTCGACATTCCGCTCGAGCTTCGGTAACGACTACGGCGTGCTCATGGTCGACGGCCCGCTCGAAGCGCTGCTGGCCCGAGCCGTCGTGGTGATCGACACCGACGGCACCGTGCGTCACGTTGAGCTCGTGCCCGAAATCGGTCAGGAGCCCGACTACGACGCGGCCAAGGCGGCGCTGAGTGCCTGAACACCTAGAGCTTAGGTCGCGCTAAATGATCCGTAGCGCGGTGTGCTTCTTCGAGTCGAGAAGCACACCGCGTTTTGTTGCCGTATCTCGACTTGGAATGCTGCTTGTTGCTGCGCAGTGATTGCTGTGAGCAACATGGGAATCATGGTTCCTTCTATCGAGTCAGGGACGGGGTAAAGTGGCCGATACCACCGGATAGATCAAAGTGGATAATCCGGCGTGGCAAGCGGGTCCTTGCTAGTGAACTAAGTGATGGGCCTGAGGGGAGTTCTGTCGTGGGGCATAGTCAATTACGCCTGCTGCGCCGGGCACAAACATTCATGGTGCTCGGATTCATTGCCTCGTATATCGGTTCCGAGCTTATTGACGGTGCCGTGTCGGGGTCGGTGGCCCTGGGCGCGCTCGCGGTGATTTGGGTGCCGTTCTACCAAACACTGACTCAGGCCGAAGACATGCTTGCGGTCGTGGTGACGCGGTGGTTGGAACGTTTTTCACCGACCCGTGTACTGTTCGGCATCGAAGCGATCGACCTGCTCGTCACCGTTGCAGCACTTGTCATCGTGATGATCTTTCCCGAAACGGCACTGTGGGTGCTCATCGGATATCTGGTTGTCGTTTCGCCGCTGCCGCTTTTTGTGGATATTGCCGAGGAACTCTACCTCAACGACCTAGGGCAATTTGATGAAAGCGTTGTGTTGCGTGGGAATGTGCTGATCTCAACAGCAACCGCAATTGCCGGCAGCATTATGGGGCGGCCACTGGGCGTGGTACTCGGCGCGCTCAGCGTGATGGTGTTGCTGGCCTTGAGCGCGCTCATGTCGGTTACTGCACTGTTGCTGCGTCACTTTTCAGTGCGCCAATTCGACCCATCCAGCACCGCTAAGAAATCAACTGATCAGGAATCCGATAGTGCCGAAGAACTCAGCTCAGCCAAGCGCGCACGAAAACAGTTGTCGTTTTGGCAGCGGGCACGCGTTTGGCGCGCAGAGCTCCTCAGCGGGGGATATCTATCTGCCACTGCGGCAGGCTTTTGCACACTCACGTTGGCGGTAACTGGCAGCTATCTCGGTATTTGGATTGCGCGCGGTGCTCAACAAACAGAAATTACGATACGGATGAGTGTGGTCATGCTGCTTCTGGGTATCACCGCCGTGGCGGTGCCACTGGTCAGCGGCTGGTTTATGAAGCGGTGGAGCGATGTAAAACACAGTCTCGCCTATTGGGTGCTCGTTGTCGCGACCGCGGGATTCATCCTGGCGTTTATCGGTGCGCTTTGCAGTCAGCATTGGGGCTGGGACCGGATGCTCGTGGTGCCAGGATTCTTGGTAATTACAGGCGGTCTGATGGCGTTCTCGTTTATATCATCGACTGCTCGGCAGGCCATCTTAAGAACTGCGCAATTTCGGCGCGTCATCGGTTGGGTTTTCACGCTCTCGGCACTCGGATCATCCATCGGCGTCTGGCTCGGATTTATGTTTCAGGTCGTCGAAAATCCGATTCCAGGGCTGTTGCTGAGCGGCCTTATCTGTCTGGCACTCACCACTGTAGCGCGCCCCCGAGCTGCCCACACCGAGGCGTAATTAGTCCGCACTATTGAGACAGATGATCCTGTAGTGCGGCCTCCACCGCCACCCACGCCAACATGGCGCACTTCACACGCATCACATATTTCGCGGTGCCCTCAAACGCGACCGCATCACCCAGCAGCTCAGCCTCACGGGAATCCTCGTCATAGCTGAGCTTGCCGCGCGAACGCATCATGTCGCGCATCGCCGCAATCGCCTCGCGAGCTTCCGCTACGCTGCGGCCACGCAACTGGTCAACTGCAATTGACGTCGACGCCATCGAAATCGAACAGCCATCGCCCACCCAACCGATCTCGTCAATTACCGCATCCTCGCCAGTTCCCGACAAACGCAGCCGCACCCGCAGCTCATCCCCACACGAGGGGTTCTTCTCGAAATGCTCGCAGTCGAACGGGTCGAGTTCGCCCTCACCGTGGCGTCGACGCGACGCATCCAAAATCACCTGCTGGTACAGCTCTGCAAGCTCGCTCATCAGCGCGCCCCGAACCAGTCAATTGCGCGGCCCACCGCGTCAACCAGCAGGTCGACCTCATCACCCGAGGTGGTCAGATAGGTCGACGCGCGAGTCGAAGCGGTGAGCCCCAGTCGGCGATGCAGCGGCTGGGCACAGTGATGCCCGCCACGCACCGCAATACCCTCCGCATCCAAAAACTGCGACAGGTCATGCGGATGCAGCCCCGCCACCGCGAACGCAGCCAGCCCCGAGCGCGGCACCGACGCATCATCGCCGAGCACCCGCACACCCGGCAGGGCCGAAAGCTCGGACACCAGCCGCGCACCGAGCGCTTCTTCATGCGCCGCAATCGCCGACATACCAACCGCATCTAGATAGCGACAGGACGCCGCCAACGCCACGGCCTGCGAAACCGGCTGCGTGCCGGCCTCAAAACGGGTGGGGGCAGGTAAGAAAGTCGACCGCTCCATCTCGACAACCTCAATCATCGAACCACCGGTTCGTGCCGGCGGAAGCTCGGCAAACGCATCCCGGCGGCCATACAGCACGCCGATACCCGTCGGGCCGCACATTTTGTGGCCCGAAAACGCCGCAAAATCAACACCGAGTACGTGCACATCCACCGGGCGGTGCGGCACCGACTGGCAGGCATCGAGCACCACGATCGCTCCCTTGGCGTGCGCGAGCTCAACCAGCTCAGCAACCGGTGCAATATGTCCGGTGACATTCGACACCTGCGCGAACGCAAACACGCGCGTGCGAGCCGAAAACTGAGCCCGCGCATCCGCAACCGACCAGGTGCCACGCTCATTCACCGGCACCCAGCGCAGCTTCGCGCCGGTAGCCTCGGCAAGCTGCTGCCAGGGCACGAGATTCGCGTGATGCTCGGCCTCGGTGATGAGGATCTCGTCGCCGGGCTGCAAAGCAAACCGGCCGGTGCCCGTCAGCGACGCACGCAATAGCGCGAGCGTCACCGTGTTGAGCGCATCGGTTGCGTTCTGCTGCCAGGCAATTTCGTCGGCATCGGCGCCGATAAACGCCGCCACCGTCTCGCGCGCCGTTTCAAACCCATCGGTGGCCAGCGCCGCCAGCTCGTGTGCGCCACGGTGCACCGCAGCATTGTGTTCGGTCAAAAACTCACGTTCGGCATCGAGCACCGCTTGCGGGCGCTGCGCGGTGGCCCCAAAATCGAGGTAAGTGAGCGGTTTATCGTGCACTGTGCTCGCGAGAATCGGGAAGTCGCGACGCAGCTGGCGCGCCTGCTCATCGCTGAGGGCGGCCTCGGGGTTGTGAGAATCAGTCACGGTGCTCATATTTCGAGCGTACGTGAGCCGCCCGAAAACACGCGCCGCATTGCGAAGTGCTACGCGCCCGAAACACGAAATTGGGGCCGGTGCTGGCCGCACTAGGATAGGTGCATGACATTTACCGCAGCAGTAGCCGGCGCATCCGGATACGGCGGCGGCGAACTGCTCCGTCTGCTCGCTGCCCATCCCGAAATTGAGGTGCGCACCGTAACCGCCCACTCGCAGGCGGGGCA
The DNA here is from genome assembly GCF_963509965.1 of uncultured Gulosibacter sp. NCBI lineage: Bacteria > Bacillati > Actinomycetota > Actinomycetes > Micrococcales > Microbacteriaceae > Gulosibacter > uncultured Gulosibacter sp. Next base: position 8,704 of record NZ_CAUPDE010000017.1, on the reverse strand, counting down.
GCGGCTGCGAGAAGTGCATTCGCATCTGGCGAGCTACGGCGATATGCAGCTCGCACCCACCAGCGCCGAAACCCTCGCCAGGCACGACATCGTGTTCCTGGCGCTACCACACGGCGCTTCGGCCGAAATCATCAAGCAGCTCGATGATTCGGCACTGATTGTTGATGCCGGCGCCGATTTTCGGCTCGAACGCGAACAAGACTGGCGCGACTACTATCCCGGCCCCTGGGCTGGAACGTTCACCTATGGGATGCCCGAACTGCCGCTTGCATCCGGCGGTAAACAGCGTCGCCAGCTGCGCGACACGCGACGCATCGCCGTGCCCGGATGCAATGCCACCGCGGTATCGCTGGCGCTCGCCCCGGTAATTGCCGAGCGGCTCGTAGACCCCGAAGACCTCACCGCGGTGCTTGCCGTGGGCCCCTCGGGCGCCGGGAAAAAAGCCTCGGTGGCAATGCTCGGCAGCGAACTGCTCGGCAACGCCGTGCCCTATAACGGCTACGGCAGCCACCGACACATTCCCGAAATCAAACAAAACCTGCGCCGGGCTTCGGATCTCGACAGCACCCTCGCGTTCACGCCGGTGCTCGTGCCGATGGCGCGCGGTATTCTGGCCACCTGCAGTGCTCGACTCGCACCAGGGGTCGACCTCGACCGGATCCGCGCGGCCTACGAAGCTGCCTATGCCGACGAAGCCTTCATCGAACTGCTCGACGAGGGCGCTTATCCGCGCACCAGCGACGTTGTCGGCTCAAACCGGGTGGCCATCGGCTTCGGCATCGACGAGCGTGCGGGGCGGCTCATCGTCATTTCGGCAATTGACAACCTCGTTAAGGGCACCGCCGGTGCCGCCATCCAATCGACCAATATTGCCCTGGGCCTGCCCGAACAGCTGGCCCTCCCAGTGAACGGAGTTGCACCGTGAGTGTTCTCGCAGCCAAAGGATTTCGCGCGGCCGGCGTTGTCGCCGGCATTAAATCGACGGGCAAGCGAGACGTCACAGTAGTCGTGAACGACGGCCCCTCGGCGGCGGCAGCAGCCGTGTTCACCAGCAATCGCTGCCAGGCCAACCCCGTGATCTGGTCGATCGAAGCGATCGCCGACGGTACCGCATCCGCCATCACTCTCAACTCGGGCGGCGCCAATTGCTACACCGGCCAGTTCGGCTATGAAACCACCGAGCTCACCGCCAAACGCACCGCCGAACTGCTCGACCTACAACCGAGCGATGTGCTCGTGTGCTCCACCGGGCTCATCGGCGCCGGTGACGAAATTTTCCGTGCCAAAGTGCTCGCCGGCGTTGAAGCCGCCGTGAACGAGCTCGGTAGCGACGAAACTTCGGCACACAACGCTGCCGAAGGCATCCTCACCACCGACAGTCACGAAAAGCTCTCGCAGCGCCAGGGCACAGGCGGGTACGTCATTGGCGGCATGGCCAAGGGAGCCGGGATGCTGGCACCAGGTCTTGCCACCATGCTCGTGGTGATCACCACCGATGCCGATCTTGAATCGGCAGCGCTCGACCGCGCGCTGCGAGCCGCCACCGCCGTCACATTCGATCGCGTCGATTCCGACGGCTGCATGTCAACTAACGACACCGTGGCGCTCATGGCATCGGGAGCATCCGGCATCACACCCGACGAGGCCGAGTTCACCAGCCAACTCACCGAGGTGTGCGCCGAGCTCGCGAAAATGCTGCAGCAGGATGCCGAGGGCGCCAGCCACGACATCACCATCACCACCGTGGGCGCAGCCAGTGCTGAGGATGCGGTGGCAGTTTCGCGTGCCGTCAGCCGCTCGAACTTGTTCAAGGCAGCGATTTTCGGCAACGACCCCAACTGGGGGCGCGTGCTTGCCGCTGCCGGCACCACCGACGCAGTATTTGAGCCGCAAGAGCTTGACGTCACCATCAACGGTGTAATGGTTTGCAAAGCCGGTACACCGTACGAACCCGTTGATCGCGTCGATCTCACGCCCCGCGAAACCAGCGTGCTCATCGACCTGCACGCGGGCGAATATGAGGGCACGATCCTCACCAACGACCTGACCCACGACTACGTCCACGAAAACAGCGCGTACTCTTCGTAGGCGCCGCAACGGTAAGAACTGTGACCGAATTTTCCAAGCCCACCGATAGCGAGATCCCGGCAACCACCGGAGCAATCCCGGCACTCACCGAGCGTCGGCTAAGCGATACACAGTACCCCGATTTTGATCCGCGCTACCGACCCGCAGTCGCGAAAGTCGAAACCCTCATCGAGGCGCTGCCCTGGATGCAGCGCTACCACCAGCAGATTGTGGTGGTGAAATTTGGCGGCAACGCCATGATCGACCCGTCACTGCTTGATGCGTTCGCTGCCGACATCGCGTTCTTGCGCTATGCGGGGGTGAGGCCGGTTGTGGTGCACGGCGGCGGCCCGCACATCAGCCGGATGCTTGAACGTGTAGGTATCGAGTCGGAGTTCCGCGCCGGCTACCGCTACACCTCACCCGAAGCCATGGAGATCGTACGGATGGTGCTCGGCGGCCAGGTGGCACGCGAGCTTGTTGCTGCCATCAACGAGGTCGCCCCGGTTGCCACCGGCGTATCGGGTGAGGATGCGAGCCTTTTTCAAGCGCGTCGCAAAACCACCGACGCGATGGGCAACCCTATCGACCTCGGCCTGGTGGGAGAGATTGAGCGCGTGAACCCGCAGGTGGTGCTCGCTGATATCGCTGCCGGACGCATCCCTGTTGTATCGACCATCGCATCTGATATCGATCATCCACGCAAGGCGCTCAACATTAACGCCGACCGGGCCGCAGCGGCGCTCGCGGTGGCGATCGGCGCGAAAAAGCTCGTCATGCTCACCGATGTGGAAGGTATCTATCGCAACTGGCCCGACCGCTCTTCGCTCGCATCCTCACTCACGCCTGAAGAACTGCGAGAGATGCTGCCAAGCCTTGCTTCGGGAATGATCCCCAAGGCACAGGCCTGCCTGGAAGCAATCGACGGTGGCGTAAAACAGGCCACCATCATCGATGGGCGAGTGGCGCACTCGACGCTCATGGAAATCTTCACCCATGATGGCTTCGGCACCGAAGTGAAGGCCGACTAGGGCACCCCGAAGCAACCGAACAGACCTCAACACCGACCAGAAAATAGGTTCCAAATGATTCGCCACTTCCTTCGTGATGACGATGTCACGCCCGCCGAGCAGGCCGAGATTCTTGATCTGGCAGAACGCCTCAAACGCAACCGGTTTGCTGCTCGTTCGCTCGAGGGGCCGAAATCGGTCGCGGTGATCTTCGACAAATCGTCGACGCGCACCAGGGTGTCGTTTCATGTCGGTATCTCAGAGCTTGGCGGTAGCCCGCTGATCTTCACCACGGCCACCAGCCAGCTCGGTGGCAAAGAGACTCCCGCCGACACTGCCCGCGTGCTCGAACGCATGGTAGAGGCGGTGGTGTGGCGCACCTACGCTCAGGAGGGGCTTGAGCAGATGGCAGCGGGCACCCGCATCCCGATCATTAACGGGCTCAGTGACGACTTCCACCCCTGCCAGCTGCTGGCCGATCTACTCACCATTCGTGAACACAAGGGCGGCACCGCTGGGCGCATCATGACCTTCATTGGCGACGGTCGCAGCAATATGGGTCACTCGTATTTGCTTGGCGGTGCCACTGCCGGGATGCACGTGCGAGTGGTCTCGCCCGATGGTTACCTGCCGCGCGAAGACGTTGTCGAGGATGCACGCCGCATTGCCGCCGACACCGGTGGCTCGGTGCTGGTGGGTTCGGATCTGGTAGAGCTCACCACCGGTGCAGATATTGTCGTTACCGACACCTGGGTGTCGATGGGGTTTGAGGCTGAAAAGCAGCGCCGACTCGAAGCGTTTGCGGGTTACCGCGTCACAAGCGAGGTGATGGCACACGCGGCCGATGACGCGATATTCATGCACTGCCTGCCTGCTGATCGCGGATTCGAGGTGGATGCCGAGGTGATTGACGGCCCGCAGTCGGTAATTTTCGACGAGGCCGAGAACCGCCTGCACGCCCAAAAGGCCCTGCTGGCATGGCTGCTGGCAAAGGCTAACGACGAAGCGGTGGTGCTGCGCGACTAGGCGCAGGTGCACGCGGTCTGCACTCAGCTGTAACTAGACTGGAACTATTGGCAGGCCGCGGCCAGTATCACCGAACATTTTGACGCCGCACTCAGCGCTTCTGCTGAAAACCGGCGCATCTGCTGGAAACGGTTTGTGAAACGAAACCGGACGATAACGAACAGGAGCAGCAATGACCGATCGCATTGTGTTGGCGTACTCGGGTGGACTCGACACGACTGTCGCCATCCCGTGGATCAAAGAACGCACCGGCAAAGACGTGATCGCGCTGGCGATTGACGTGGGCCAGGCCGGTGAAGACCTCGAGCAGGTGCGTGAGCGCGCACTCGGCTCGGGTGCTGTCGAATCGGTTGTGATTGATGCTCGCGATGAGTTCGCTGACGACTACCTGGTGCCCGCGCTCAAGGCTAATGCGCTGTATCAGCGCCGCTATCCGTTGGTGTCGGCCCTGTCGCGGCCGCTCATCTCGAAGCTGCTGGCGCGCACCGCCCGCGAACTCGGTGCCAACTCGATCGCGCACGGCTGCACCGGTATGGGCAATGACCAGGTGCGTTTCGAGGCGGCCGTGTATGCGCTTGCTCCCGAACTGAACTCGGTTGCTCCCATCCGTGACCTCTCGCTCACTCGCGATGTGGCCATCGAATATGCTGAGCAGCACAAGCTGCCGATTCGCCAGTCGAAGAGCTCGCCCTACTCGATCGACCAGAACATGTGGGGCCGCGCAGTCGAGACGGGCTTCCTTGAAGACCCGTGGAACGCGCCGGTTGAGGATTTGTACGAGTACACCCAAGACCCGACTGTCGACCGCGAACCCACCGAGGTGCTCATCACCTTCGAGACCGGTGTGCCGGTTGCACTTGATGGTGAGCGTCTCGCCATGCGCCAGATGGTTGAAAAACTGAACAAGCTCGCTGGCGACCAGGGTGTTGGCCGTCTGGATATGGTGGAAGACCGCCTGGTTGGCATCAAGTCGCGTGAAATCTACGAGGCACCGGCCGCCATCGCCCTGATCGAGGCACACACCCACCTTGAAGACCTCACGCTTGAGCGTGACGTGGCCCGCTACAAGCGGCAGGTTGAGGTGGAATGGTCGAACCTCGTGTACGACGGCCTGTGGTACGGCGGCCTCAAGCGTTCGCTGGATGCGTTCATCGACTACACCCAGCAGAAGGTTTCGGGCGATGTGCGCCTGAAACTGCACCAGGGCCGCGCCGTTGTCACCGGCCGCCGCTCAGACGAGTCGCTCTACGACTACTCGCTGGCGACCTACGACACCGGCAACACCTTCAACCAAGACTCGGCCCGCGGCTTCATCGACATTTGGAGCCTGCCATCGCGCATCGCTGCTCGTCGCGACAAGCCGGAGCTCTAAGCAGATGACGGGTCAATCGAAAAACCGTGCCGGCGAAGACGGCGCCCTGTGGGGTGGCCGCTTCGCCGGCGGCCCGTCACCGGAGCTCGCGCTGCTGTCGAAGTCGACTCACTACGACTGGAAGTTTGCGCACTACGATCTGGCAGGTTCGCGCGCGCACGCGAAGGCGCTTGCCGCAGCGGGTTACCTCAGCGACACCGAGCTCGACGGGATGCTCGCGGCGCTCGACGAGCTGGAACGTCGCGTTGCCGACGGCACGTTTATGGCTGCCGAGGCCGATGAAGACGTGCACTCGGCGCTTGAGCGAGGGCTGATGGAAATCGCCGGACACGAACTTGGCGGCAAGCTGCGCGCCGGTCGCAGCCGCAACGACCAGATCGCCACGTTCATCCGCATGTACATTCGCGATAAGTCGGCGGGGCTCGCCGAGCTTATCGGTCAGCTGATCGATGCGCTCGGCCAGCAGGCCGAAGCGAATCTTGACGTCATCATGCCGGGGCGCACGCATCTGCAGCACGCGCAGCCGGTGGTGCTCGGTCACCAGTTGCTGGCCCACGCTTGGCCGCTGATTCGCGACCTTGAACGCATCCGCGATCTGCGTGGCCGAGTTGACGAGTCGCCCTACGGGGGTGGTGCGCTGGCCGGGTCGACCCTCGGGCTTGACGCGCAACTGGTGGCGCACGAACTGGGGTTCAGCCAATCGTCGCCGAACTCGATCGACGGCACTGCCTCGCGTGATCTCGTTGCCGAGTTCGCCTATGTGCTGGCGCAGATCGCGGTGGATGTGTCGCGGTTGAGTGAAGAGATCATCCTGTGGAACACGAAAGAGTTCGGGTTCCTCACGCTCGACGACTCATATTCCACCGGTTCGAGCATCATGCCGCAAAAAAAGAACCCGGATATCGCCGAGCTCGCCCGCGGTAAAGCCGGGCGCCTGCTTGGCAACCTCACGGGGCTGTTGGCAACGTTCAAGGCGCTGCCACTGGCATACAACCGTGATCTGCAGGAAGACAAAGAGCCGCTTTTCGATTCAGTTGAGCAGCTAGAGGTGCTGCTGCCGGCTTTTATCGGCATGATTCGCACGGCTACCTTCCACGGTGACCGGATGCGCGAACTGGCACCGCAGGGTTTTTCGCTGGCTACCGATGTTGCCGAGTGGCTGGTGAAGCGTCACGTGCCGTTCCGGGATGCACACGAGATCGCCGGTGGTTGCGTGAAACTTGCCGAATCGAAGGGCGTTGATCTTGACGGGCTGAGTGACGACGATTTTGTGAGCGTTTCACCACTGCTGACCCCCGAGGTGCGTGAGGTGCTCACGGTCGATGGCTCGGTAGCCACCCGCGACGGTCGCGGCGGCACTGCACCGGTGCGGGTTCGCGAACAGCTCGACGAGCTTCGTGCCCGGCTTGACACCCTCGCTGCCGAGTCGCTCAACTAATTCGTTGTCGCTGCTGTTCGTGCTGAACTTGTAGCTCTTATTGCGTGAAGCCGCGCCTCGACCGCTGGGGTGCGGCTTCACGCTTTTGTGTCTAACCGTCGAAGGTTAGACGTCACTTGCCGGTTGGTCGCGGCGCGGCTGCTCGATGCGGGGGAGCGGGCCATCTGTTGATACGGTTGACAGCGTGACAGTACGTGATCTTTCTTGGCAGGCGAACGACAGCTCGTTCGACCACATTCTCGATGAACTGCAGTGGCGCGGATATATTCACGTTTCTACCGACCTGGATGCACTGCGTCAGCGTCTCGATGAGGGCCCGATCACGTACTATTGCGGCTTTGACCCCACCGCCGCATCCCTGCATCTGGGGCACCTGGTGCAGTTGCTGCTGCTGCGCCGGCTGCAGCTTGCTGGCAATAACCCGCTCGGCCTCGTTGGCGGCTCGACCGGTCTGATTGGTGACCCGCGCCCCACCGCTGAACGCACGTTGCAATCGCGCGAAACTGTGGCCGGATGGGTCGAGAAATTGCGCGGTCAGATCGAGGGATACCTCGACTTCGAGGGCGAGCATGCCGCACGGATGGTCAACAATCTCGACTGGACCGCAGAACTTACCGCCATTGATTTCTTGCGTGACCTCGGTAAACACTTCCGCGTGGGAGCCATGCTGAAAAAGGATGCGGTTTCGGCGCGCTTGAACTCGGAGGCGGGTATCTCGTATGCCGAGTTCAGCTACCAGATTCTGCAGGCCTACGACTTCTTGCAGCTGCACGAGCGCTATGGACTCGAACTGCAGACCGGTGGCAGCGATCAGTGGGGCAACCTTGTTGGTGGCGTTGATCTCATCCGTCGCGTAACCGGGGATGCGGTGCACGCGCTGGGTTCACCGCTGATCACCAACTCGGACGGAACCAAGTTTGGTAAGTCGGAGGGGAACGCCATCTGGATTGATGGTGCGCTCACCTCGCCCTACACCTTCTACCAGTTCTGGCTCAACACCGATGACCGGGATGTGATCGACCGACTCAAGATTTTCACTTTCTTCACCCGCGCCGAGATTGAGGAATTTGGCGAGAAGGTTGCGAACGAGCCCTTCAAACGGGAGGCGCAGCGGGCGCTGGCACATGCGGTGTGCACCATCGTGCACGGTGAAGCCGCGGCAACCGCGGCGGAAGCTGCATCGCAGGCGCTCTTTGGTCGCGGTGAGTTGCGCACACTCGATGCAGACACGTTGCGGGCAGCGGTTACCGAGCTGCCGCACACCGAGGCCAAACTCGGCGACGATATTGTCCAGCTGCTGGTTGCCGCTGGGGCAGTGGATTCGCTGAGCGAGGCGCGTCGCGCGATCAAGCAGGGCGGTGTTTCGCTTAATAACGAGAAGATCGATTCTGAGCAGCGTGTGCTCGAAGCCGACGATCTGCTGCCTGGCAGCACTGTGGTGCTGCGTCGCGGTAAGAAGACGCTCGTTGGCGCCATTGTTGCCTGAAACTGCGGTCGCGACACGCCCGGGATTCAGCAACGACTTGCAGTACCGGTGAACGCTGCGTAAAGTTACATCCTGTCGCCGCACGGAGCGCTGGAACAGCGGTCATCACCGCGAATCAGCGGAGCGGCGATATCGAGATCAGAGCGCGTTCTGCTTCGGCAGTCGCTCTGACCTATAAGATGCGCGACCGAGCCTCGGCTCGGAAGGGTATCGCATACAGAACTACCACTCCCGGTGTAGCTGACATGGTTTGTTGTGTTGGTGGTGTTGGGGTGTGTTTGGTCCTTGAGAACTCAACAGCGTGC
>NZ_CAUPDE010000016.1:0-34819 GCF_963509965.1 uncultured Gulosibacter sp. | reverse complement strand
AATCGAAACCGACGACTCACAGAACGTCCGGACCGAATGAAGGGGGCGACCCAGGTGGCCGGGCTGAAATAGTTGTTGTAGGTTGTAGGCGTGGGAAGACTTCAGTGTTAGCAAAAGCCGAGGGCCGAATAAAAGCAACTGTGGTGACGCTGTGGACGCTCGCCGCGTTAGTTGCCATCTTCACCATCGGAAGTGTGGTGTTTGGGGTAGCCGCAGAGTTTCATGCCTGCGAGCAGAATGCTCCAGCGGGTAAATATGAACGTCTCGTTATTGAACAGAAGGTATCAGTGTTTCCACTAGGTGCATTCTGTGAATATAGACATCGAGAAGTAGATGGTAATGGCACAGCCGCGTTCATCGGTACTCATCGATCAGGGCCTGAATTGAGCTTCAGAACACTTGGCTTGGCGAGTGTGGCAGTTTTGTTTGGAGGTATGGCAACGGCGATGATGCGATCGAAGCGCCAATCGGTGCTGCAGCGTCTGCCAAAGTGAGTGGTGTCATTCAGCGTGTGCCAATGGATGCGTGCGCACTGCTGCCGGTGTCAGTTCTTACCGACTGACAAACAGGTGAGGTGGTACGCACCGGTCATCTCGAAAACTTGAAGAAGAAGCGCTGACGCGAAGAACCCCGACACCGTGATGGTCTCGGGGTTCTTGCTGAGCCGGTGGCTTACTTGGCGGTCGGCGCTTCAACCGAGGTGACGGGTGCGTCGAGTTCTTCGTCGGCGATCCACAGGTCGTCGTCGGCGCGGAAGGTTTGCCACAGGGCATAGCCCAGCGCAGCAGCTGCCGTGACCGCGGTGCCAATCAAGAACCAGCCGCCGAAGCCGAGGCCCTTCTTGTTGGTTGTCTTCGCGAACTTCTTCTCTGCCTGACGCTGAGCCTTCTTCGCCTTCCGGGTCAGCTTCTTGGTCTCTTTTTCGGCCTTCTTGGTTGCGTTGGCTGCCGCCTCTTTGGCCTTGTCGGCAACGGCAGCAATTTCAGTTTGCAGGTTGTTCATTCGTTTACCAGCTTCCTTCGTCATGTTTTCGGCGCGGTGTTGCACGTTCTGGAGCGTCTTGTTGTTGTCGGCGAATTCGCGCACGGCACCGGTGACACTGCCACCAACTGCGGCGAGTGCGGGCAGCACCTTGGTGTTAATGGTCTTTTCGGCGTGCTTCATTGCTTTGCGGCCGGTTTTGACACCGCCTTCGAATGCGGGGCGGACATTGCGGTCGTAGGTCTCGCGCACCGGTGGGAGCACTTCCTCGTTAGCGACATCGCGACCGACGCCGCCAGCCTGGGAGGCGAGGCGGCCAGCTTTTTCAAACACGACCTGCTGCTCGCGCCAGAGGCGGTCGGCTTCTTTGCGCAGCTTGGTGAGCTTCCGCTGGTTCTTCCGTGACAGAGCCATCACTTACCTCCGTATCGGTGGGATTTGTCACACACCATCAGTGTTTCACGCGCGGCATAAGGCAAGCTGAATCTGGTGCCGGTGCGGAAGATTCAAGCTGCAGCATGACAAGATGTAGCCATGACGATTGCGACAGCAGTAATGACCCTCCACACCAATCACGGTGACATTAAGCTCAACCTGTTCGGCCACCACGCACCGAACACCGTGAAGGTCATCACCGGTCTTGCCACTGGCGAGCTCGAATGGGTAGACCCAAAAACCGGTGAGACTCGCACCAACACCCCGTTCTATAACGGGGTGATCTTCCATCGCATCATCAAAGACTTCATGCTTCAGGGTGGCGACCCGCTCGGTGTCGGTACCGGCGGCCCCGGTTTTACCTTTGATGACGAGATCCACCCCGAGCTTGACTTCACCAAGCCCTACAAGCTCGCCATGGCGAACGCCGGCAAGCGCTTGGGCCGCGGCACCAATGGCTCGCAGTTCTTCATCACCACTGCTTCCACCGAGTGGTTGCAGGGTAAGCACACGATTTTTGGTGAGGTTGCCGATGACGACTCGAAGCGCGTCGTCGATGAGATCGAGCAGGTGGCCACTGATGGTCGCGATAAACCGCTGCAGGATGTGGTGATTGAGTCGGTTGACATCAGCGAACTCAGCTAGGATTCGTTATTTCTGAGATGACCTCTACCGAGAACTACTGTTACCGACACCCCGACCGGCAGAGCTTCGTTCTCTGTCAACGTTGCACCCGCACCGTGTGTGGTGAGTGTCAGACTCCGGCTCCGGTGGGGGTCATCTGCCCGGAGTGCATGCGGGCCGATCACCTTGCTCAGCCTCGTCGGGTGCGCAAACTGCGTATCGCCGGCGCCGAGCAGCCGGTTGTCACCTATGTGGTGATGGGCCTGTGCGCCTTCGTCTTTGTGGCGCAGTGGTTCACCGCGAATGTGCTGAAAGTGCCGTTTGTTGACTATTACGGCACCTATTCACCGGTGTATACGAGTGGGCAATACGGTGTTTTTGAGCCGTGGCGGATGCTCACATCGGCCTTCTTGCACGGTGGCCTGTGGCATCTGGCGATGAACCTGGTGTCACTGTGGCTGTTTGGCCGGGTGCTCGAACCCATGTTTGGCCGCCTGCGCTACACGATGCTGCTGCTGGTCTCGGCGCTCGGCGGCTCATTTGCGGTGTCGCTGCTTGCCCCGACGACGGCCGTTATCGGAGCCTCGGGTATGGTGTTCGGTCTGATCGGTGCCTGGTTTGTCGTGATGCGTCGGTTGCAGCAAGACATCACACCAATGATTGTGTTGATCGCGCTCAATGTCGTGGTGTCGTTGATGAACCCGGGTATTTCGTGGGAGGCGCACCTGGGCGGCGCGCTCACCGGTGTGATTGCAGCGTCGGTGTTGCTGCGCGATCACGAACGCGGCGGTACGGCCTCGCCTCGCCGAATCCGATTGGCGATTCCGGTGATGGTCATACTCGCGGTGCTGTTCATTGCGCTACCACCGGTGTTCGGTTCATTGCTGTAGAGTGGCGCACCGCATCCGTCAATCCGCACCCATCGGTGACGGCAGCTCGACCGAAAACTCACGTTATCCACAGGCTGTCCACAGGTGGGGATGAATTACACCGGTGTTATTCACACTTTTGTAATTTGTGGATAACTCTGTGGATTACCTCAGATCTACTCGCTCAGAGGGCTACTTCCAGTTGGTCATCATTAAGAAGCCCACCAGCGAGATCCCGATACCAACCAGCAGGTTCCAGTCACCGAGTTCGGCAACCGGCAGTTTCGCGCTCGAGAGGTAGTACACCAGGATCCACAGCAGCCCCAGCAGCAAAAAACCGAACATGATCGGCTTAAACCACACCGGGTTCTGGTCGGCGTCGGCATTGTGCGTCTTCGGCTGCGAATATCGCTGCTGCGCCTTCGTCATCGAGTCGTTCTTAGCCTTCTCGGCCTTCGCTTTCGCTTGTTTCTGCGCCTCATTGCGGGCACGGCGGCGCGATGCGGCGGTGTCTTTACCGCGCGCCTTCGCTGCGATCTCTTTCGAGCGGGCGATGCGTTCTTTCTCGGTCAGCTTGGCCGGCTGCTTCGACTTTTTCTTGTCGTCAGCGGGCGCATCGGCTTTGGTGGTTGCAACATCATCGGTAGTCGGCTCGAGTTCTTCGTCCGACTCGTTGTTGACAGGCTCTTTGGACATGCTGGTAATCCTACCGGCCTAGACTGTCGGCTATGGACCGACGACCACGTCACGCTGCCAACAGCCGGCACCGCGCCCCCAAACGTAGAGCGCGCGTAACGGTGTCGAGCGTTCTCGGAGAGCTGCTCATCACGCTTGGCGTGCTGCTACTCGGGTTTATTGGGTGGAAGTTTTACTTGAATGACTACATCATCGGTCGTGAAGAGATCACCCAGTCGGCCGAACTGAGCCAACAACTCGACCAACAATACGCAACCGTCGCCCCGGCCGAGTTTGACGAAGACGGCGTGCCGGTCAGGTCGATTCCACAAGAAGAGGCCACCCCCTACGGCATCATGTATGTGCCCGCCTGGGGTGAAGATTTCTCGCGCCGTCTTGCATCCGGAATTGATCGCGACCAAACCCTCGACAATGCGTTCGTCGGCACCTACCTCAACTCGGCAGCCCCCGGCGGTAAAGGGAACTACGCACTTGCGGCGCACCGCAACACCTATGGCGGTGCCTTCCGCGATCTCGACCGGCTCATGTTGGGCGACCGGGTTTATCTCGAAACGGTCGATGGCTGGTACACCTACGAGTTCCGTTCGGCAGAGTATGTGGTGCCCACCGAGATTGATGTGCTGGCCGGAGTTCCGCATCACCCCGACTTGCCGAAAAATGAGCGCGTGCTCACCATGATCACCTGCAATCCGTCGTGGTCGATGGATGAGCGCATCATCAGCTACTTCACACTGGTTGATTTCACGCCGCGTGAAGACGGGCCGCCCGCCGAGATCAAATATGCGTATGACCTTCGCGAACACTCGGGCGGTAAAGACCACGGCGGTAACGCAGACTAAGGAGCACCACAGTTGTACGGAGCCATTTGGCGGGGCCTGCCGGGCCCATGGCCGGTTAAGCTGCTAATTCTGCTGGCAATTCTGGCAGCCCTGGTTTGGGTGCTGATCCAGTGGGTGTACCCCTGGGTCGACACCTTCCTACCCGATCTGCTGCCACAGGATGAAGAATTGGGAGTCTCGACGAGCCAGCCGACACCGTAGTCGGGTTCGGCGCCAGCATCCCAGCAAGACACCGACGAACAACAGCGAGGGGCGGTAACCGGTCACCGCCCCTCGATTGCTGTTGAGCAAGCTAACTAGCCATCGTTGTCATCTTCGTCGCCGTTACCGTCGGTTGGTTCGTTATCGTCGGGTTCTTGGTTTTCTTCACCGTTGCAGTAGGTGAGGGTCACTTCACTGCCCTGGTCGATGCGGCCCGGGGTGGGTGACATTCTCGTCACCGGATACGATCCGTCGTTTAGGCAGCCGTCGTCGGGGTCGCGGGTAATCATGAGCCCCAGACCGCCAAGAACGTCCTCGGCTTCGCTGAGCGACTGGCCGGTCACATCGGGGAGAGTCACCTGCCCGTTCGACACCCACAGATCAACCGACGAGCCGGGGGCAGCGGATGAACCGATCGCGGGTTCTGAACGAACAACCTGGTCTTTCGAGACATACGCTGAATCTTCGCTCGTGATCGAACCAACTTTCAGACCGGCGTTTTCGAGCGCATCTTTGGCTTGATCGGCGCTCAGGCCGCTCAGATTAGGAACTCGCACCGAGTCGGGTCCGGCCGAGACGGTAATCTTCACGGTCGACTGGAAAGCCACGGATGCGCCAGCCGGTGGGTTCGAGGTCATCACTTCGTCGACTGCAACCTCGTCACTGGGTGCGGTGTCGACCTGAACCTTCAGGTCGGCATTTTCCAGTGCGCGCATGGCCTCGTCTTTCTGCATCCCCACCACATCGGGAACGGTTACCGACGCATCGGGCACCGAAGACTGTCCAGAAATCGACATCACCCAGATCACAACACCGATCACTACCGCAGTAACTAACGCGGCAGCTCCCCAAATCCACATGGCGGGGGGACGACGCTGCACCTGTGGGGCGCGGTCGTCATCGTCACTCATCGAGTTGAGCGCCGACTCGGTGGCGTCAACTGCAGTGGGGCCGGGCCCGAACAGTTCGGTGGGGGTTTGGTCGACACCCTTTTCGGTGGCGTATGCGGGCATGATGCCGTCAAAGGCGGCCATCAGGTCGCTGCGGAACTCGGCTGCGGTCTGGTAGCGATCCTCACGCCGCTTCGCGAGGGCTTTCAACACCACCGCGTCGAGTGCCGGGGAAATATGGGGATTAATCTGGCTGGGCGGCTTGGGTGGTTCGGTGACGTGCTGGTAGGCGACGGCCACCGCAGAGTCGCCCTGGAAGGGCACCTGCCCGGTGAGCATCTCGTAGAGCACGACACCGGCCGAGTAGAGGTCGCTGCGGCCGTCGACGGTTTCGCCGCGCGCTTGCTCGGGTGAGAAATAGGAGGCGGTACCGAGGATGGCCGTGGTTTGGGCGATCGTGCCGGCGGTGTCGGATATCGCTCGGGCAATACCGAAGTCGGTGACTTTCACCTGGTCATCGGTGGTGATCATCACATTGCCGGGTTTGATGTCGCGGTGCACCACTCCGGCGCGGTGCGAGTATTCGAGTGAGGTGAGTAGCCCGGCCATGTATTTGGCGATCAGCTGCGGGGTGAGGGCCGGGGTGCCGATAAGGTCACCCAGTTGCACACCGTCGATGTACTCCATCACGATGTAGGGCACGGTAATTTCAAAGCCGTCACCGCGCACGAACTGGTCTTCGCCAGCGTCAAAAACCCGCACAATGGTCGGGTGGGTCATGCGCGCGGCGGCCTGTGCTTCGCGACGAAAGCGAGAGCGAAACTCGTTCTCGGTGGCGAGGTTCGTGTGTAGCAGCTTCACCGCTACTCGACGGCCGAGACGTTCGTCGGTGGCCGCATAAACTTCGGCCATGCCGCCGCGGCCAATTCGTCGGCCGATGCTGTATCGACCGGCGAGTGTGCGCTCGCCCTGTATCACCGACTCGACTCCTTTAGTTGCTGCTGCCTCCCAAGAACGTAACAGGAAGCATAAATAGTCATCCTACTGGCGAGAGCGCGAGCCGAAAAGTAGGCCATCTAACCTGTTACCGCATCGGTGTGATGCGGCAAGCTGCGGGAAAGTTCCCAGGCCAGGAACTTTCCCGCAGAAATTGCTGCTAAGGCTGCTCGGTATTGAGGCCGCCCGGCGTCGGAACCGGCTGCTGGCGTTGCGG
The DNA here is from genome assembly GCF_963509965.1 of uncultured Gulosibacter sp. Classification (NCBI taxonomy): domain Bacteria; kingdom Bacillati; phylum Actinomycetota; class Actinomycetes; order Micrococcales; family Microbacteriaceae; genus Gulosibacter; species uncultured Gulosibacter sp. Next base: position 28,071 of record NZ_CAUPDE010000016.1, on the reverse strand, counting down.
AATCTTGATCTCGATCTTTTCTGATTCTTCCGACTCAATACCCGAGCAAACGGCCCGGTAGCTGACCGTCACTTTGGCAACATCACTGTTCACACCGATAGGCACCGAAGTACCTCCGCTCTCGGTGGTACCAGAGTCGCCGGGGCGGCGGTTGCCCTGCGCATCCATGGCCTCGACCGTTACCTTGTATCCGTCTACCGAGGTGCCGTCGGGGCAGCTTGCATACTCATCCCAGCTGAGCTCCACCGAACTTTCGGTGGCGGTGCCTCGTGGCTTTGCCGGTGCCGGTGGGGTAGCCAAATCGCCGTAAACCGACACCTGAACAGTCGAACCGAGGCGCACATTACCGGTGGGGTTGATGCTCTCAACGGTGCCAACCAGGTCAGCCGAAGGTGCCGCACCCGCATTCGACCGTTCGGGGAAAAGCCCCAGCGACCGCAGCCGCTCAGCGGCCGTGTCGTAGCTCAAGCCAACAAAATCATCGCCATTGAGCGCAGCCGTTTCGGCTTCGGTTTCGGTGGGTGGGCTGGTGGTGCTCGGTGGTGGCGCGGTGGTGGTCGTCGGCACCGGTTCTGGGTCGCCGGCGTTATTCATCATTGCCACCGCGAAAAGCCCGATCGCCACTGCCAGCAGCACGATGGCGCCCACGAGCACCCAGCGCCAACTGTCTTTCTTCTTGTCATCATCGAGCAGCCCCTGCGGCTCGTGCCCGGTGGTGCCATCGACCGTGTCGTTTGGCCCGGTACCCGTTGAGCCGCCAGCCAGCAGGGCATCGAAGCTATCCTGCGGGCCATCATCCAGCACCGAAGTGGCCTTGGTGGGCTGGATGATCTGCGTCTGATCGAGCTGCGCTGTGCTCGGTCCAGCCCCGCCGGGTGCCACTGCAGGAACCGCCTGCGCGGCCCGCTGCACATCGCCGTCACGCAGCGCGCGAGCCGCGCGGGCAAACGCCTCGGTCGATTCGGGGCGGTCGGCCGGTTCTTTAGCGAGGGCCGACATCACCAGGTTGCGCATCGGTTCAGGAACCGTCACTGGCAGCGCCGGCGGTTCATCGTTAATATGCGCCATGGCGATCGCCACCTGCGATTCGCCGGTGAATGGACGACGACCAGCAAGACACTCATAACCCACCACACCCAGCGAATAAATATCGGTCGAGGGGGATGCGGGATGCCCCGACGCCTGCTCGGGCGAAAGATACTGGACGGTGCCCATCACCTGACCGGTGGCGGTGAGCGGCACCTGGTCGGCGATGCGGGCGATACCGAAGTCGGTGATCTTGACCCGGTGATCGGGGGTGATCAGCAGGTTGCCTGGCTTAATGTCGCGGTGCACGAGGCCCGCTTTGTGGGCGGCGCCGAGCGCCGAAGCAGTCTGGGCGATGATGTCCATCACCTGTTCGCCCGGCAGCACCCGTTCACGTTCGAGGATGGTCGATAGTGCCTCACCAGGCACGAGCTCCATCACCAGGTAGGCAGAGCCGTCTTCTTCACCGTAGTCGTAGACGTTCGCGATGCCCTCGTGGTTGACGAGCGCAGCGTGGCGAGCTTCGGCGCGGAAACGCTCGAGGAACCCGGGATCGCCCATGTATTCGTCTTTAAGGATCTTGATGGCGACCTGACGGCCAATAACGAGGTCGGTGGCTTCCCACACCTCGCCCATGCCGCCAATGGCGATTCGGTTACCGAGCTGGTATCGGCTCCCAAATGTCACTCCCTGCCCCGGCCTCATACGCCTAGCACCGCCTTCATTACTTCTCGTCCAGTTGCCGCCGGCAAACCGTTGCCGTATCCCGACTGTCCCATTCCGCCACCGTCTTCGAGCACCACCGCAACAGCCACCTGGCGGCCATCAAGCTCCGCGTAACCAGTGAACCACAGCGTGTACGGGTCACCGTCACCGTTTTCGGCGGTGCCAGTCTTTCCATAAACTGCCACACCATCAATCCGAGCGTTATCTGCCGCGCCATTGTCGACGTTATTGCGCATCATGTCTTGCATGAGCTTGGCGTTTTCTTCGCTCATAACGCGGCCGTATTCCTTTATTCGCTGCGATTCGAGCACATCCAGCGACGGGGTGAGCACCTCTTTCACCACCGTCGGCTCCATCAGCACGCCGTCGTTTGCCACACCGGCCGAAACGAGCGCCATTTGCAGCGGGGTGGCCCGCAGATCGTACTGCCCGAAACCGGTCAGGCCGAGCTGTGCGTCATCCATCGAGTCTTTGGGGAATACGCTCGCAGCCGACGTCATCGGCACGTCGAACGTGTCGTTAAAGCCGTAGCGTTCGGCGATGGTGCGCAGCTTATCTTCGCCGATCTTGATCGCCAGTTGGGCGAACGGGATATTGCATGAATACTGCAGCGCGATGCGCAGTGTGGTGGTTTCAGAATCACCGCCGCCGCAGCGCTCACCCCAGGCGGGGTTATTGACCACGTGGTTGGTGCCGGGAAGTTTCCAGGTGGGTGGGTTCGGCAGTTTCGTATCTGGCTTCACAATGCCGTATTCGAGCGCGGCGGTGGCCACCACCAGTTTGAAGGTTGACCCGGGCGGGTTGAGCGAACCACCGATTGCCCGGTTGAAAAGCGGGTTGTCGGGGTCGGATTCGAGCTTGTGGTAGTTCTCGATGACCTGCCGATCATCGTGCAGCGCAAGCTTGTTCGGGTCGAATCCGGGCGTTGAATACATGGTGAGGATGGCACCGGTTGCCGGATCGATCGCGATCACCGCCCCCTTGAGGTCGCCGAGCATCTCGGCGGCCACGCGCTGACCATCGGGATTGAGTGTCAATTCGACCGCGGCACCCGCGGGTTGATCGCCAGTGAACATGCGTCGCAGGCTGGTGAAGAACTGCGAATCGCTGGTTCCGGCGAGCTCGGAGTTCATGGCCTGCTCGATACCGATCGAACCCTGGGTGGCCGAGAAGTAACCGGTCACGGTGCCGTAGAGCTCGGGGTCGGTGTACACGCGCTGGTACTGGTATTCGGTGTTGTCGGGCTGCGATATGGCGATGGGTGAGCCATTCACCAGGATGGGCCCGCGCTGCACCTCGTAGCTGGCCAGCAGCGCTCGTCGGTTACGGCCGTCTTCGGCCAGCGACTGCGATTGGAAAACCTGGATGTAGGTTGCCGAGCTAAAAAGCGCGAGGAACATGACGAGCACAAAGATGCCCACCAGGCGAATGTTCTTACTCATGCTGCACCTCCAAGGGCCGGCACCGCATCGTCACGGCGAATCGTGTCGCTCAATCGCAGCAAAATCGCAACGATGATCCAGTTGGCGATCAGACTCGAACCACCGGCGGCCAAAAATGGTGTGGTGAGACCCGTCAGCGGTATGACTCGAGTGACCCCGCCAACAACAATGAACACCTGAATGGCCAGCGTGAACGACAGGCCGGTAGCGAGCAGACGACCAAAATCATCCCCGCCGGTGTGACCGATACGCAAACCGCGGGCCACCATGATCAGGTAGAGCGCGAGAATCGCGAACAGCCCGGCCATTCCGAGCTCTTCGCCGAGTGCCGAAATGATGAAGTCACTCTCGGCAACCGGTGTCAAATACGGGTGGCCGAGCCCCAAGCCGGTGCCGATCAGGCCACCATTACCGAGCCCGAACAGGCCCTGCACGAGCTGATAGCTTCCGCCGGTGGCTTCGTAAAGCACGGGGTCGAACGGGTTCAGCCAGGCTTCCATACGACGCTGCACGTATCCCCAGCTGGTGGCCAGCACCAGGCCACCACCAACGAACAAGCCGACACCGATGAGCACCCACGAAAGGCGCCCGGTGGCAACAAAAATCATCACCAAGAACAGGCCGTAGTACAGCAGTGAAGTGCCGAGATCGCGCTGCAGCACGAGGATGCCCATGCACACCGCCCACACCACCAGAATGGGGCCGAGGTCACGCATCCGCGGCAGCCGCAGGCCAAGGAATCGCCGCGACACCATCGAGAGCGAATCGCGTGCGGTAACGAGATAGCCGGCGAAGAAGATGGCCAGCGCGATCTTCGCGATTTCACCGGGCTGAAAGCTGAACCCGGCAATCGAGATCCACACGCGGGCGCTGGCGGTTGAAACCCCCAGCCCAGGAATCATCGGCAACAGCAGCAACACCAGTGCCGCAAACCCGAACACATAGGTGTAGCGCTGCAGCACGCGGTGGTTGCGCAGCAAGAAGAGCACGCCAATGGCAATCGCGATGGCGAGTGCCGTGTAAATAATCTGCGCGGTGGATGAATTAATGGCGATGTGCTTGTTCGACTCGTTCACCAGGTCGAGGCGATAAATCATGGTGATGCCCAGGCCGTTAATGGTGGCGGCGATCGGCAGCAAGAACGGGTCGGCCTGCGGTGCGCGGAAACGCAGCACGATGTGCATCCCGAACATCAACACGGCAACCGAACCCAGCAGCATCAGCACCCGGTTATCGAACTCGCCGGTCACCCCCAACTGCACCTGCAGCAGCGCGGCAAGCACAATCACCATCGCGAAGATGAGGAAACCGAGCTCCATATTTCGCAGCCCCTGCTTGCGCTGGCGGGGCCGTGGTGAAGCTGAAGTTACTTCGGGAGCGGCGCTAGTCGACTGCACGTTCAAGCCTTTCGACGAGTGCTCGCGCATCTGCTATCGAATTGAATGGAATGGTTGAGCTCACCTGCATCTGTTGATAAACGGGAAGCTTGTTGACTTCGAGGTCGGTTGGTTCGATTACATGGCTCAGTGAGACCGGGCCGAGCTGGGCGTTGACGCCCTGGTAGATGGCCACTCGATCATTGTCGATACCGACGTAGTACTGGCGCTGGGTCCAGTCGTAGGCGAGTGCTGACGCGCCGGCGGCGATGCTGAGAACAAGCAGGATGCTCGCCGCCCAGGTGACTCGACGCCAGCGGCGCATATTGCGGTCTTCGGCGATGAGCTTGTCGAGGTATTCGTCGCTGGGTGCCACGAACTCTTCGTTTTCGGGGCGGGCGGCGATGCGGCGGCGCGATTGCAGCACATCGGGCAGCATGCGACGCACTCGACGCTTGGGTTCGCTGGCTTCGTAGCGCAGCGGATTTGCGGCTGAGCCCACCAGTTTCGGGCGGATCGGTTCGAGTTCGGTTTTACCGATTTCGAGTACGACAACGGTGACGTTGTCGGGGGCGCCATTGTCGAGGGCGAGCTGGATGAGGTCATCACCAACTTCGCGGGACGACTCGTCGCGTCGACCGATCACCTCACTGATGCGGTCTTCGTCAACATAGCCCGCGAGCCCGTCTGAGCACAGCAGCCAGCGGTCGCCATCAACGGCGTCGAACACGTAGGTGTCGATATCGGGTTCGGTTTCGACATCGCCGAGCACGCGCATCAGCACCGAACGGCGGGGATGCACGAGCGCTTCTTCGGGGGTGATGCGGCCGGCATCCACGAGCCGCTGCACGAACGTGTGGTCGACGGTGACCTGGTGCAGCTCGCCGTCGCGATAGCGGTATACGCGCGAGTCGCCAATATGCCCGATCACGAGCTGGTCGCCAACGAGGGTGACGAGGTCGGCGGTGGTGCCCATCCCGGCGAGTTCGGGATGTTCGGCAACGGCCTCGATGATGAGTTCGTTTGCCTCGTGGAGTAGTTCGGTCAGGCCGGCTTTTGCCTCGTCGACAGTTTCGTAGCGCTCTTCGTGGGCGGCGATGTGCTTCACGGCGATTGACGACGCAACATCACCACCGGCGTGGCCGCCCATACCGTCGGCAACGCCGTGCAGCACGGTTCCCACAAAACCCGAGTCTTGGTTATTAGCCCGCACTCGACCGACGTGTGAAACTGCGCCCGCGCGCACGAATTTGACCATAGTGTCGTTCACCGCACCTATTGGAGCTCAAACGAGGTCGTGCCGATGCGCACCGAGACGCCCCGGCGCAGTTCGGTTGGCTGGGATACTCGCTCGCCGTTGACGAAGGTGCCGTTAGTTGAGTCGAGGTCTTGTACCATCCAGCGGCCGTCCCAGTTGAGCAGGCGGGCGTGGCGGGTGGAGGTGTAGTCGTCGCTGATGACAAGGTCTGAGTCGCTTGCCCGGCCGATCGAGATGGGGGCCTGGCTGAGCGAGAGCTCTTCACCGCGGCGCGGTCCCGAGGTGATCACCAGGCGAGTGAGTTCGGCGGGTTCGCTGGCCGCAGCTGCCGGCGCGCCAGCACCAACCGCAACGGGGGCCTGTTGTGGGGCTGCCGCATAGGTTTGCTGCCGCGACTGCTGCTGTTCCATCGCCTTCTGGTAGTCCTGCGATCGGGAACCAAATAGATCGCTGCGCAGCGCGTAGATGATCGAAAAGATGAAGATCCACATCATCGCCAAAAAGACGAGGCGGATCACGAGCATCGTCAATTCACCGCTCATCGACGACCTCCCGGGTTGTGCATGTGACGGGTTGCAGTGCTCGGTTCAGCCTGGGGCACGATTCGGAACTGTAGCTGTGTGCGGCCGATTTCAATGAGCGAATTGGGTTCGAGGGCGGCCTGCGCGATACGCCGGCCGTTGAGTTTGGTGCCGTTGGTTGAACCCAGGTCGCGCAGCGCCGCGCGTTGCCCATCCCAGATCACTTCGGCGTGACGACGTGAGGCGCCGTTGTCGTTGATGGTGATGTGTGCATCGCTGCCGCGACCGATCACATTCGACCCCGACTGGATGGGGAAGCGCTGCCCGGCCACTTCGAGCACCGGAACCCAGTTGACCCGGCCCTCGACCGAGCGTGAGTTCACCTCGAGCTGGCCCTCGCTGAGCTGTTCAGAAGCGATGAGCTGCACTGAAATCGGGCCGGCGAACTGATAGTGCTGTTGCACCGCATGCCGCTCGATCTCGTCGAGCAGTGAGTTTTGTAGCGAATTACCCAGGGTGTTGAGGCGGTCGTAGTCGCTGGCCGAAACGACGACCTGGAACTCGTTGGGAACCAGCACCCGATCACGTGAGACAACGGCGGCGCGAGTGTCGAGTTCGCGTTTGAGGGCAGCCACAATTTCTACCGGCTGCAGACCCGACCGGAACGTCTTGGCGAACGCGCCATTAAAGGCCCGTTCAAGCCCACGTTCAAATTTGTCGAGAAAACCCACATTCATCCTTCGTGGCCGTTTGGCCATATCGATTGGCTCCGCAACGGCGTCACGGAGATGCTTTGCTGGCAGTGTAGTTGGATTGGCTGAAACCTTAGTGGCGTGGGTGAGGGTTGGGAACCGTTCGTGGAGGCAAATTGCCGCAAATTTGTCGCGCGGTTTCGCATTCTCGCGAATCTACTGGTAATGTTGGCAGTCGCGCGCGAGTGGCGGAATAGGCAGACGCGCACGGTTCAGGTCCGTGTGCCCGTGAGGGCGTGGGGGTTCAACTCCCCCCTCGCGCACCATGTGAAATGACCCCCAACCTGGGATGTAATCCTCGGCTGGGGGTCATTTTGTCTCCACGATTATGCTCGCTCACTCGCCACTGATGGCAGATGCAGAGGATTCAGCCACAAACGCTTGCTCGGCGAGCGCCGCGCGCAGCTTGCGATGCGCATCCCAAATCTCGGCGGGAAGGTCGGGCAGTTCTGCCAGGTGTTCTTGCCGGTACTGGCACTCTTCCATCCAGCGGTCGGTGTCGATCTGCAGAAGCTGTTCGAGATCGGCCGCGGGAATCTCGAGTCCGCTGAGGTCGAGCTCGGCTGCCGTTGGGATAACGCCCACCGGGGTCTGCTGTCCGTGTACATCTCCCGCTCGGTACTGCATCAGCCAGTTGAGTGCGCGCAAGTTTTCGCGGTAGCCGGGCCACAGGTAGTGCCCATCTTCAGGGGCGCGCTGGAACCAGTTGACGTGCGCGAAAACGGGCAGCTGTCGCACCTGACTCAACACGTCGAGCCAGTGCTGGGCGTAGCGGCCTTCGGAGTACGAGAAGAATGGACGCATCGACATGGGGTCGTATCGCAGCTGGCCGTCGAGGCCCTCGGCGGCAAATGTTGCCTCGGCGCCCAGCGTGAGCCCGTCGTAGACACCGTCAGCAACCGTTTCGATCGCGCGAATAAGTGGTTCGCGGTCGCGGGTGCGGCCACCGAAGATAATGGCGTCCACCACCACACCGGCGGGGTCGGCGGCATCGGCAGCGAGGTTGGGGATGCGGTCGAGTGCCACCGTGAATCGGCTGTTCGGATGCGCCCACGGTGCGGATTGCTCTGCTGGTTGACGCTCGGCAATCGATGCGCCGGTCCAGTCGAGCCAGCCATCGAGGTTGGCTGGTGGCTGCGGGGTGAGTCCCTCCCACCACACCTCGCCGGTGCGTTCGTTGTAGGCGGTGTTGGTGAAGATGGCTCCCGAACCCGGTGCGATTGCTTCCATTGCGGTCGGATTCGTGACTTCGTTCGTGTTCTTGGCCACGCCAAAGGCGCCGTTTTCGGGGTTGATTGCGCGTAGGCAGCCGTCGTCATCCACCCACATCCAGGCAATATCGTCGCCGTAGAAGTCAACCCGGTATCGCTCTCCGAGTGCTTGGGGCGGTAGCGTCATGGCCAGGTTCGTTTTGCCGGAGGCGCTGGGGAACCCGCCGCAGATATGTGCGGTCTTGCCGGTTTCGAGGTCGCGAACGCCGAGCAGCAGGAACTGTTCTGCGAGGAATCGACCTGAACTGCGGCCGTCGTAGGAGGCTTGACGTAGGGCGTGCGCGATTTTGCCGAGGAGGGCATTGCCGCCGTAAGCCGAGCCAAAGTGGAGGATGGTGCGCTCGTCGGCAATGGTGGCGAACAGTCGTTGGTCATTGGCAGTGCCGTGGCCGAGTGCATCCGGATTGCCGGTGACCTGCACGCCGCGCACAAAGAAGTCGGGGTCGGTAAGCGTGGCGAAGTGGTCGATTCCCACGCGAGCCATGCGGATCATCTGCAGCACGACGCCGCGATTGTCGGTGAGTTCGACACCGGCGGCATAGGGAGCAAGCGGGCTACCGGTGGGTGCCATGAGGTAGGGGACGACATACATTGTCTTGCCTCGGGATGCGCTGCGCATCCGTTCGATGAGCTGCGGCTTCACTTCCGCTGTCGGCTGCCAGTTGTTGTAGCGACCGCGGTCGGCGGGGTTGGAGGTGGCCACAAGCGTGCGCTCTTCAGAGCGGGCGGTGTCGCCCGGGTGTGACCGCGAATAGTAGCGGTTGTCACCGGCGGGAAAGAGCTCACCGGCAGCGAGCGCCTCATTGATGAGCCTGGCATCGTCGGCCGCCGAAACTAGCTCGATGCGCTCGGGTTCGGTGATCTTGGCCCACTCGGATACGAACGTTCGGATGCTCTCGTTGGAAATTTCGTCAGGAATTGGAATCCTGTTCGGTTCGCTCATCGCACAACCTCACTCGTTGACTTTCGGGCCGCGCACAGCCCGTGTGGAACCGCGAATCGGACGGTTCGCAGCCACCCTGATATTTGCGCCAACTCTAATGTTCGGCAACGCGAACTCTCAAGCATGGGCGTGTCGTACTTGAGGGTGTACTGTTCAAGCAGACACTAGATGTTGTGCTGATTGCCTGAATGTCCACTAGATGTTGTGGCGAGTTGGAGGGGGGAGTGAAATGAGCACAGGTGCAAGTGTGCGCCGATCAGTTCGTACCACCCAGGACGTGCGGGTCTTGGCAGGAGCCGACTCACCCGACCTGGTGTACTTCTCGAGCGTTTCCGAAAACACCCGGCGGTTCGTCGACCGGCTTGATCGAGATGCGGTTCGTATTCCGCTGCGCCCCCGAGTTGAGGGGATGATTCGGGTCACCCGACCGTTTGTACTGGTCGTTCCGACATATGGCGGGGGAGAACGTAGCGGCGCCGTGCCCAAGCAGGTGATCCAGTTTCTCAACGACCCCGCCAATCGCGCCCTCATTCGCGGCGTCATCACCGCCGGAAACACCAACTTCGGTGAGTACTACTGCCTCGCTGGCCCCATTATCTCGGCCAAGTGTCAGGTGCCCGAGCTCTATCGCTTCGAACTGCTCGGCACCGACCGGGATGTGGAGCGGGTCAACGAGGGACTCACCGAGTTTTGGGCGCGCATCCAGCCGAAGCCCATCGATTTGCACGACCCGTCAGCTTCCGAACGCAGCCAACCATTGATCACCGAAGGACAACCTGTATGACCGACTCATCTGCATCCCCTCGACTCGTCACCGAACTCTCGGTCACCCCGCCGAGTTATCGGCATGACCCCACCGCGCGGCTGCGCCCCATCAACTGGAACCGCATCGCCGACAACAAAGATCTCGAAGTGTGGAATCGGCTCACCGCCAACTTCTGGCTCCCCGAGAAGGTGCCGCTTTCAAACGACCTGCCGGCCTGGCAGCAAATGAGCGAAGTGGAACGCACTCTCACCATGCGGGTGTTTACGGGTCTGACCATGCTCGACACCGTGCAGGCCACCGTCGGTGAGATCTGCCAGATTCAGGATGCGCGCACCGAGCACGAAGAGGCGGTCTACACCAACATCGCGTTCATGCAGTCGGTGCATGCCCGCTCGTACTCGTCGGTGTTCTCGACGCTCACCTCAACCCCCGAAATCGACTCGGCCTATCGCTGGGCAATCGGCAACGATCTGCTGCAGGAACGGTGCAAAAAGGTGCTGCAGCACTACTACGGGTCGGATCCGCTGAAGCGGAAGGTGTCATCGACGCTGCTCTCATCACTGCTGCTGTACGCCGGGTTCTATTTGCCGCTGCACTTCTCGGTGCACGCAACCCTCACCAACACCGCCGATATGATCCGGCTGATCCTGCGCGACAAAGCAGTGCACGGGTATTACTCGGGCTACAAATACCAGCGCGGACTCGAAACCTATGGCGAAGCCAAACAGGCAGAAATGCACGACTTCACCTTTGCACTGCTCGAAGAGCTCTATGAACTCGAACTGCAGTACTCGGGTGAACTCTACGAGCCGCTCGGACTCATGGATGATGTCGCGGTATTTGTGCGCTACAACGCCAACAAAGCCCTCATGAACCTCGGCTATCCGCAGCGATTCACCGCCGAAGAAACGCAGGTAAAACCCGAGATCCTGGCTGCGCTCTCACCCGGCAGCGACGAGAATCACGACTTCTTCAGTGGTTCGGGATCGAGCTACGTCATTGGCAAGGGAGAGGACACCACGGATGACGACTGGAACTTCTAAGCCATCTCCCGAACCTATGCCGCGTCCCGACAGTGGCTCGTGGCTCGAAACCATCGCGTTGTTCGAAGCGATCCGCGAAGGTAACCAGCCTGCGGCCCATCGATTGTTGTGCACCAGCGCTAAACGAGATGCGGTGCTTGGCGGTCTCTTGTCGCTGCTCGGGGTCTTGTTGCGCGCGGAAGATGCCATGGACAGAGCCAAACTCGATCGCTTCATTGAGGTGTCCCACCGTGCAGGTCCGCCGCCAGCGTTTGGGGCGCGACCATTTATACCGCCTCAAAGCTGAGCCCGCCTCACCAACTGAGTCGTCCGGCAACCGGCAGCGAACAGATGCTGCTGTGGCCAGGTGTCATGACCACTGCAATGCCACTGAACCCACCACCTACGAAAGTGAATCAACTCAATGACCAAGCACATCAGCGTAATTGTCGGCAGTCTGCGCCGCGGCTCGTTCGCGCGAAAGATTGCGCAGAACGTCATCCCGCTGTTCCCCGAGGGCTACCGGGCCAGCATCGTCGAGATTCGAGATCTTCCGCTCTACGACTTCGACTACGACGACCCGGAGGTCACCGACAAGCCAGTCCCCACCGAATACACCGCCTTCCGAAACACGATCAAATCCTCTGACGGCATCCTGTTTGTGACACCCGAGAACAACCGCACGATTCCGGCGTGTGTGAAGAACGCAGTCGATGTTGGTTCCAAGCCCAATAGTGATGTGGCCTGGAAGGGATTGCCGGTGGGCATCATCAGCCACTCGGTGGGCCGAATGGGTGGCTACTCGTCGCAAAAGAATCTGCGCCTAGCGCTCTCCTACTTCGATATGCCGACAGTGGGGCAGCCAGAGGTGTTCCTGTCACAATCACCGGAGCTGTTCGAAGGCGGTGACACGATCGTGCGCGAATCGACTGTGGCGTTCCTGCAGGACTACATTGATCGCTTCAGCAGCTTGGTAGCCGACCACAGCCGCAGCTAAGCCCGCTCGCTGGCCGTAACGGCAACTGCGGTCGAGTAACCGTCGACCCCATCACTAGCGGGATTGCGTGGTCCACGGCAATCAGTCGCGGTGCCGCCACCGGTTTGGCCCCGGTGCGAATTGGCGTGAGAATGGCGGGTATGAAACGAGCGACCGCGGCCCTGGGGCAAGACGTGCGCCAGGGGCTGGTCGACAGCTTCCCGGTGCTGTTTGCGTTCCTTCCGCTCGGGTTGTCGTTTGGGATGTACGCGGTGGCGATGGGGCTCGACTGGTACTGGGCGGCGGTCATGGCGCTATTCGTGTTCGCCGGCTCGCTCGAGTTTCTGGCAGTGTCGATGCTGCTCACCGCGGCACCGCTGGCAACCGTCGCCACCACCGCGCTTTTTGTGAACGCTCGGCACGTGTTTTACGGCCTTTCGGTGCCACTCGAGCGCATCCGTCCGCTCCCGGCTCGACTGTATGCAATCCATGCGCTTACCGATGAGTCGTATGCGGTGCTCGGCTCGAAAAATCCCGCCGAGCTCACGCCAACCCGCGTGTTGACGGTGCAGATCTCCACCCACTTTTACTGGACCGGCAGCGTGCTCGTTGGTGCGCTCGCGGCCACCGCAATTCCGTTTGATCTCAGCTTTATGGGCTTCGCGATGACGGCCCTGTTTGTGGTGCTCGCCCTCGAAGCACTCAAACGCAGCCGTGAGTTTGGTTTGGCTGCGGCAGCCCTGGTTGTCGCAGTGATTGCCGCGATGGTCGCCAGCGAGGCGATGCTGGTGGCCTCAATGCTCATCTATCTCATGGTTGCGCTCGTGGTGGTGCTGGTGCGGAGGCGGTCAATTCTGTGAACCTGACGCACTCAATCGCCATCATCGCGGTGATGGCGGTGATCACTTTCGGGCTGCGCGCGCTGCCGTTCGCTTTCGGTAGGTGGCTGCGCGAGCAGCCCGTGGTGCGCGAACTCAGCCTGCTGCTGCCAATCGGCGTGATGACCGTGCTCGTGGTTTATTCGCTGCGCGAAACGAGTTTTGTGGACACCAACTGGGTGGCACCTGCCGTGGGGGTTGTGGTCACCGCCGGGCTGCACCTGTGGCGGTGGAATATCTTGTTGAGCCTGATCGGTGGTGTCGGGGCCTACGGTATTACGCTGCTGATTTTGGCCTAGCGACCAGTCGGCGCAGCTGTTCGATGCGGATGGGCAGCTCGAATGCCCACGACACAGAGCGGTAGACGTAGATCATCAGCAGCGGGAAACCGAAGGTGAAGACGGCGATGATCAGCCAGGCAGCGGCAGGCGGCAGCACGTTCGCCCAGGGGGCCAGTGCTCGCGCGGTAATCAGCATCGAAATCGGATGCGCGCAGAACATCACGATCGAGTGGCGCCCAACCAGTTCGAGGAAGGGTAGCCGCGGCAGTCGCGGTGCCAGCCACAGCAGAAAAGCGAGCCCCGGAAGCGAGGCGAACACCGCGAGTGGATAGTTCGGCAGCACCTGGATGAACCGGTTGACGGATGCGTAGGCGATGATAACTGCGGCAACCCCCATCACGATCGGGAACCACACCCCCAGCTGCTGTATTCGTGACAGATGGGGAGCCAGCGCCGCCCCGGCGAAGAAAAAGAAGCTCCAGAACAGAAAGAACCGGATGTCTTGATCGGTTTCGCCAATAAGCAGCAGTGTGAGCGGGCCGATGAGTGCGAGCACGGCGGCAGGGATGAACCGCACCAGTGGTGCGATGAGATACACCCCGAGCAGCACCGCCAGAAACCACAGGTGCAGCGGGCCCGAACGCCAGTAGTTGATGTTGAGCAGGTCGACGTGGTCGACGACGGCAATGGCGGTGAACACACCCCAGACGAGGTAGGGCCACAGGATGCGCGACACCTTGCCCCACAGATAGGCGTCGAGCGGCTTTTTCAGCGAGGGCAACAGCAGCAGCCCCGAGAGCACCAGCAGCAGCGGCACTCGGTATGGCTCCAGCGACCCGAAAAGGATCTGCCGCCCCTCGAAGCGGAAGTCGAATCCGAACTGGCGCGGAAAATCGAATGAGTGATTGAAAGCAATCAGGATGACGGCGAGGCCACGTAGCGCATCCATCCAGTGCATTCGGGTGCGATCAGCTTTGGGTTGCGTCATCGCACCTCCTGAACACATCTATCGACCTCGTCTGCTGCGTGAGTTTCGAAAACACACGGTAGCGCAGTTGTTCGAGCACCCCGGTGGTGGAATGCGGGATGCCGTGAATGGTGTTCACCAGAGTCGTAAGATATGGAGTATGAAGGCACTGCTGCTCGAGAACATTCACCCTGACGCAACTCGCATTCTTGAAGGCGAAGGAATTGAGGTCGAAACCCGTAAGGGCGCCCTCGATGAGGACGAGCTGATTGCGGCTCTCGACGGTGTGGAGCTGCTGGGTATTCGGTCGAAGACTCGGCTCACACGGCGGGTGCTCGAAGCCAACCCGCAGCTGATTGCCGCGGGTGCCTTCTCGATTGGTACCAATCAGATCGATCTCGAGGCCGCTGCCGAACACTCAGTGGTGGTGTTCAACGCCCCCTACTCGAACACGCGCTCGGTGGTTGAATTGGCCATTGGTGAGATCATCGCCATGGCCCGCCACCTCGGTGACCACAACCGCATGATGCACGACGGTGTGTGGAACAAAACCGCCAAGGGTTCGCACGAGGTTCGCGGTCGCACCCTGGGCATCGTGGGTTACGGCAATGTCGGTTCGCAGCTGTCGGTGCTCGCCGAGGCGCTGGGGATGCACGTGTACTTCTACGATGTGGTTGACCGGATGGCGATCGGTAACGCCGTGCGCTGCCGCACCCTCGAAGAGCTTTTGGAGACGGTCGAAACCGTTTCGATTCACGTGGACGGTCGTCCCGAAAACACCAACCTTTTCGACCGTGAAACGATCGCCATGATGCGTCCGCGTTCGCTGCTCATCAACCTGTCGCGCGGTCACGTGGTCGACCATGATGCGCTCCGTGAGGCGATTGAGTCGGGCCATATCGCCGGTGCCGCGGTAGATGTTTTCCCGAATGAACCGAAGAAGATGGGTGACCCGTTTGAGTCGGTGTTGCGCGGGCTCGACAATGTGCTGCTAACCCCGCATATTGGTGGCTCGACCGCCGAAGCGCAGGAGGGGATTGGCCGCTTTGTGGCAGGGAAGTTCCGCGACTACCTCAATTCGGGTTCGACCTATATGTCGGTCAATCTTCCCGAGATTCAACTGGCACCCATCACCACCGGCGTGCGACTGCTGCACCTGCACCGCAACGAGCCGAACGTGCTCGCTCGGGTGAACACACTGCTGGGTGCCGCCGGCGCCAATATCGACAGCCAGCAGCTGGCCACCAGTGGCAGCATCGGCTACGCGGTTACCGACTGTTCGAATGGTGTGCCGAGCGATGTGATTGACCAGCTGCGTGACCTTGACGCCACGATGCGTCTGACGGTGCTTGGCGGTGCCGACCGCCGCTAGTTTCGCGTCCGGCCGCAGCGGGTGTTGGCGCATCTCGCCGGTTCAAAAACCGCGGGTCGCATCGCGTTGCCGCCGAGTAAGCTGGGGGCATGGCAGAAACAACTCAGCCTTCTGGCAATCTCACGCAGTACACCACCTACACCGTGTTCCGGCGACCGGTATCGGCACCCGACATTAACGACCTGGCGGGCGCTACCGCCGCGGTTGAAGCAGCACTGGCTGAGGTGACCGGTACGGACGTTACGGTTCGTGGTCTCTACGATGTGTCGGGCTTCCGTCACGACGGTGATGTGTTGCTGTGGATGCACGGCGATGACCCCGAGGCACTGCAGGCTGCGATTCGTCGCATCCGCATGACCGCGTTGTTCGCACAGCTTGAAACCACCTGGAATGTGGTGGGTGTGCACCGCGCCGCCGAGTTCAACGAGCGGCACATGCCGGCATTCATGTACGGCAAAGAGCCGAAGAAGTGGATCAGCATCTACCCGTTCGTGCGCTCGTACGACTGGTACCTGCTCGATGAAGCTGACCGCAGCGAGATGCTGCGCGATCACGGGATGCGTGGCGGCAAGTTCAAGTCGGTGCTCGCGAACACCGTGGCGGCGTTCGCGATCAGCGACTACGAGTGGATGCTCGCCTTTGAATCTGACGAGCTGTACGAGATCGTCGACATGATGCGCGATCTGCGCTACACCGAGGCGCGCCGCCACGTGCGTCACGAGACGCCGTTCTATGCGGGCCGTCGCATTGCAGCGAGCGAACTGGGCACGGTGCTTCGACACGGGGCGGGTGCCTAGTTGGCAGCCGAGAATCTCGCACGCACCAGTTCAGATTCGTCGCAGTCACCGCTCGGGCGCAAACCGGCACCGGCATCGGATGCGCCACTGTGCCCGGGCGCGCTGGTTTCGGCAGCCACCGAACCCGCTCGCGACGGCAGCGCCTGGGTGAAGGCGGGCGTTGACTACGACGGCATCCTGCTCACATCGTTCGGTGGCCCAGAATCACAGGAAGATGTGATTCCCTTCCTGCGCAATGTCACCGCCGGCCGCGGTATCCCAGATGAGCGGCTGGAAGAGGTTGCGGTGCACTATCGCACCCACGGCGGGGTGAGCCCCATCAACGAGCAGAACCGGCAGCTGCGCGATGCACTGGCTGCTGAGCTCAAGCGGCGCGGCCACCAGCTGCCCGTGTACTGGGGTAACCGCAATTGGCATCCTTACATTGTTGATGCGCTGAACGACGCACACGAGGCGGGCGCGAAGCGGCTGCTGGCTGTCGCCACCAGCGCCTACTCGTCGTACTCGTCATGCCGGCAGTATCGCGAAGACTATGCCGACGCGCTTGAGGCGCTGCAGCTGACGGGTGAGGTCGAGATCGATAAGGTACGCCAGTTCTTCGACCACCCGGGATTTGTGAAACCGTTTGAGCTGGGGCTGCGCGAGGCGATCGACAGCATCCTTACCGAGCGTCCCGAGCTGCAACCGAGCGATATCGAGGTGTTGTTCACCACCCACTCCATTCCGAGCGCGGATGCGGAGCACTCAGGCCCCGACACCCGCGGTTTTGGTTTCGGTGGCGCCTACGCCGCGCAACACCTCGAGGTGTCGCGTGCGGTGGTAACGAGTGTCGAAGCGGGCCTGGGCGGCACCCCGCTGAGCTGGCAGCTGGTGTACCAATCGCGTTCGGGCCCGCCGAGCCAGCCCTGGCTTGAGCCCGACATTAACGATGTGATCGAGGGGCTGCCGGATGCCGGTAAGGCCGCGGTGATCGTGGTGCCGATTGGTTTCGTGAGCGACCATATGGAAGTGCTTTGGGATCTCGACAATGAGGCACGGCAGAGCGCGGCGGATGCGCAGCTGCTGTTCCGACGCACCCCCACCCCGGGTGTGCATCCCGCTTTCGTGAGCGGTCTTGCCGACCTGATCGAAGAGCGCTTATACGGCACACCGAAGGACGCCCGTCCGGCCTGCACCAGCCTTGGCCCCTGGTATGACGTGTGCCGGGCCGGTTGCTGTGAGAACACCCGGTTGGGTTTCCGTCCAGCGCTGGCGGGCTTGCAGCCCTAACCGGATAAATCTGAAACCAGCGAAATCAGCGTCTGCCTCGAGCCTGTCGGTCATCCTCTGGCGTGAATTTATCCGCTGAAAAATGACTGCGGCCTCGAGGCATGCGAGGATAGCCGCAATACCATCAACGCGGAGGAAGCATGTCGAATCAGTATCCGCCTGCCGGAGGGCAGGGTAACTACGACCCGAATTATCCCGGCGGCGGCCAGGGACAGTATGGTCAGCATGCCGGCGGTAGTGACTACGCGTCGTATTCGCAGGGTGCGGGTCAGCAAGGATACGACCAGTACGCCGGTCAGGATGCGCAGCAGGTGTATGGCGGCGAACCTTCCGGATACGACAACTACGGCTACGACGGTGGTCACTACGGTGGCGGTTATGGCGACCAGTATCAGCAGGCCGGTGCGGCTAATGGTTACGGCGGTGGCCAGTCTGAACCCGAAAAGAAGGGTGTTGCGCCCTGGGTTTGGATTGTTGCCGCGGTAGCTGCTGTGGCGCTCGTTGTTGGTGGTGTTTTTGGTGTTATGGCACTGATGAACAACACCGGTGGCAACACAACGGCCAGCGGCGGTGAAAGCACCAGCAATAACGACGGTGACGAAACCGGCGACGAAACCGGTGGTGATGAAACCGAAACTGACCCGGTCGACCCGGTCGGCGGCGACGATTACAGCATCTCGTCGCGGACGGGAGTCACCGATATTTCCCTTGATGGCTACAGCGGCAGCGACTTCACCACCTATGACGGGGGGAGCGATCCGCACATGATGAGTGCCATGAGCAAGGACAGCACCTGCCTGATGATGGCGCAGGTCATGCCCGACAGCGCCGCCGGTGTCACCACCGAACAAATGCGGGGTCAGTTGGGTGCGGCACTGGTCACGATGGGTGACCCAGACGGTAAGGCCGACGATCTCGGCACCGCCACCTTGACCGACTCAAGCGGCAAGCGGGTGGAGTTCTTGCTGGCGAAGTTCTCGGGTGATTTCAGCGGAATATCTGAAGCCTACGCTGCCATCCACACCTTCCCCGACAGCGGCCACATGATGATGATTGCCGGTATGTGCAACTCGGGCAAGATGTCGCAGTCTGACTTCCAGCAGGCAGCCGAACAGGTTCAGTTCACGCTCAAACCGTAAGGCACGGTAAACAAAGCGGCACCGACGTCGTTATTGGCGTCGGTGCCGTGTTTTCCCGGTGACGGCCCCTGAGCCGTGACCGCGGCCAGGCACATTCGGTGGACGTTAGACTTAGCGGTAGATCGGAGGAAGTGCTCATGAGTGGGTTTACAGATGCAGTGAGCCGCGACCAGCGAATTCGCAACCTGCCCGACAAGCTTTGGCTGTCGATGCTGATGCGCGCCCTGCCCGCGATTATCGGTGCCCTCGTGATCGCTTTTACGCCCGACCACTCACCACGCTTCGGGTTTTACGTGTTCGGCACAGTGGCACTGTGGTCGGGTGTGATCGTCGGCTTCGAGGCGATCGGTATTAAAGGCCACCCCCTGCGGCCGCTTGTCTTTACCCGCTCGCTCATCACCGCGCTCACCGGCGGATTTTCACTGTTTATGGCCACCGGTGGACACGACGGGGCTACTGTGCGTGCGTTCATCCTGACCATCGCGATCTGGGGCATCATCACCGGTATCGTCGAACTGATCGGTGTGCCGTTCACTCGCAAACACGCCATGTACGCCGGCGAGATCGTGATCTCGGGCGCGCTGACTCTGCTGCTCGGCGTGATCGTCGCCTTTGTGCCGCCAGAGCTCGATGCGCCCTACGGTGGGCTGGAACACATCGAGGGATCGCTCACCGCATCGGTGCAGGCCGTTGGTCTTGTCGGTGCCTACCTCGCGGTGCTTGGGGTGCTCCTCGTGATTGAAGCCATTACCCTCTACCAGGCGCAGCGGAAAGCAGCGTCTGCAAAATCCACGCAACAGGAGGTTGCAGCCGAGTGACCAAGAACAATTCGAGCCAAGCCGGAAGCGGCGAGAGAGCGCAGCGCAAAGCGCTGATGAAGCCGTTTGAGGTGCTCGCGATTTCAATCGGTATGGGTTTGTTCGCGGCCCTGCTGGTGATCTTTACGCTCAAGAACGTGGTGGCTGCGCTCGTGCTCGGTGGCGGCGTTGTTGTGCTGGCGCTTGTGGTGATTGGGCTGCTGCTACTCGGCTACAAACCAAACCCCGATGTGCCGGTGTACCTCGACCGCGATCTGTACGAGTCGGGTGAACCGGGCGCGCAGCAAGCCGCGCTCAAGGTCGACCCTGACGCGCTCGGCCAAGAACTGCCGCGCGAAGAGCCAGACACCCCCGACAACTGAACGTTTCGGTAGCGCACTGAGCAGTTACCGACACAAACCGGCCGGGAATCAGCATGTAGTTGCTGACCCCAGGCCGGTTTTTTCAATGTGACCTCGCGGCGCTACTTGCTCGCAACCGATGACCGCAGCCGATCGACGAGCTCGTTTGATCGGCCCGTGTAGCTGGCGGGGGTGAGTTGCCGCAGCTGCTGCTTGGCCGCATCCGAGATATCGAGACCGTCAACGAACGCGATCAACTCGTCACGACCAACTGTGTGACCGCGGGTGAGTTCTTTCAGCACCGCGTACGGGTCGTCAATGCTCGAGCGGCCGGCCACCTTTTCGGCACGAATAACGGTCTGAATGGCCTCAGCGAGCACCTCCCAATTTCCGTCGAGCTCTTCGGTGAGGCGTTCGGAGTTCACAGCCAGTGCATCCAGGCCCTTGGCCACGTTTGAGATGGCCAACAGCGAGTGACCAAAGCCGACGCCAATATTGCGCTGCGATGACGAGTCGGTGAGGTCGCGCTGCATGCGTGAGGTGACGAGCGTGTGCGCGAGTGAATCGAGCACGGCACACGACATCTCAAGGTTTGACTCGGCGTTCTCGAAGCGAATCGGGTTGATCTTGTGCGGCATGGTCGACGAGCCGGTCGCTCCGGGCGCCGGAATCTGTTTGAACACACCGCGCATGATGTACAGCCACACATCCGAGCAGAAGTTGTGCAAGATGCGGTTGAAGTGGCTGACCGCTCCGAACAGTTCGGCCTGCCAGTCGTGCGACTCAATCTGTGTGGTCAGTGGGTTCCACACCAACCCCAGGCGGCCCGTGAACTGTTCGGCCACCGCCTCCCAGTCGGTTTCGGGGCTCGAAACAAGGTGCGCGGCAAAGTTACCGGTGGCACCGGCCCACTTGCCCAGATATTCCTGCGACTCGATACGGCGCAGCTGGCGGCGCAGTCGGTGGGCCACCACCGCGAGTTCTTTACCGAGCGTGGTGGGGGTTGCCGGCTGGCCGTGGGTGAGTGAAAGCATCGGCTGAGCACGCTCGGCAACAGCCATCGCGCTGATCTGATCGACGAGCGCGATGGCGGCAGGCAGCCATACCTGCTCGACCGCATCCCGGATAGTGATCGCGTAGGAGGTGTTGTTGATGTCTTCTGAGGTGCAACCAAAGTGGGTCAACTCGGCGATGGCGTTGAGACCGAGTTCGTCAAGCCGCGCCCGCACGTAATATTCGACAGCCTTCACATCGTGCTTGGTCACCGCTTCAATCTCGGCAAGCTCGTCGATGGCGTGCTGATCGAAATCGCTAACCACCTGGCGCAGCGCTTGCTGCTGCTGGGTGGTGAGCGGCTCGGTACCAAACATGCGCAGGTCGGTGAGTTGGATCAGCCATTCGATCTCGACTTTGACGCGGGCCCGATTGAGGGCGGCCTCACTGAGGTGCTCACCGATCGGTGCCACCGCCGCGAAGTAGCGATTGTCGAGGGGGCTGAGGTACTGGGCGGGCAGGGGGCTCATGCGCATCCATTCATCTATTCGTGTCGTCGCGGGCGGCGCGTACGGCGGGTTCTATCTGAGTGAGCAGGTTTTTGCAGGCGCGTTCGATCTGTTCGAGGACGCAGTCGAAAAGCTCGTCATTCCCATAGTAGGGATCGGGCACCTCACCGGTTGCGTTCCCGATCGGGTCGAATTCGCACAGCGGATGAATGAGCATCCGCTGTGCATCATTCTCGGCCCAGGCGCGTAGGACGCGGCGTTGGCCGCGGTCGAAGGTGACGATGAGGTCGTAGTTGTCGAACGTGGTTGGGTCAAACTGTTTGGCGCGGTGATTGGGCACCCTGTATCCGGCGCGTTTGAGTGCGGCCCGGGTGCGGGGGTCGGCCTGCTCGCCGACATGCCACTCGCCGGTGCCGGACGAGCTGATTTCGAGATCGTGTGCGAAACCGTGCTCCCGTGCCAGAGATCGCGTGATTGCTTCGGCCATCGGTGAGCGGCAGATATTGCCGGTGCAGACAAATGTCAGCCGAAAGATCGGTGAATGGTCCACGCGCGCCATGCCTCCATTGTTACCCATTCGCTCGCCGAGTGGTTCGGGAGGGGTGTGGAAACCCTGTTATCCACAAAGACTTCGCCGATGTCAGCGCGATCACGATACCGCCGCCACAATCACTGCATCCACACCTGGAGGAAGGGCAGGAAGGTAGATGAGCAGACAGGCAAAAATTACCGGAATTAACCTCGACGAATTCGAGTTACTCCGCAAACAGCTTCAGGCACTCGCGAATAAGGCACGCGAGGTGCGTTCTGAACTGTACAACACACAGATTCCGCTGGTTGAGGGAGCACATATCCACGAGTGGCAGTCGGTGGCGAAATACGCCTACGACCTGGCACTCGGGGTGATTAGCGCCGAAGCAACCGGTATCGCTGAGGGGTGCTCGGTGATTGCCGCCACCTATGACGGTCTTGATTACGTGCTCGAAGTCGAAAAGGGGGTGCAGTTCCCGTGACGGTGCTGGTGTATAGCGGTGATTCTTTCGCGCTGGCAAACGACCGGCTCGACGAAGCATCGGCATCTTTCCACAGACTGGCAAGCGACTGCGATAGCGCCGCGTGGTACCCACCGCTTGCCGATCATGTGCTGGCAAAGCCGGTGATTCAACTGGCTTCGGTTGAGGGGATGCTGCTGGTTGAGGGTCTGCGCCTGGTCAGCAGCAAGGCCGACATAGTTGGTGATCATCTCGTGCAGGCCCGGCAGTGGTACGAGGGAGCCGACCAGTTTGTTGTGGATGTGATGGAGAACATCACCGAGTTTGCCTATGTGGCCGGTGCCGAACTGGTGAGCTGGGTGGGTAAAGCAGGTGCCGGTGCGTTGGTGATGTTTCTCGCCAGCCCCGGTGGTCAGGCGGTGCTTGCGGGAGTGCTTGCCAGTGGTGGCGTGCTTGTGGGAACCGGTGCTGTCGACCCGAACGAAGTGAAAGCGCAGCTTGCCCAGTTGGGACAGCAGGCAACTGACCAGCTTGGCCCGCTGCTTTCTAACCCGGTGACGGTGATGTTTTTGCGGGGCCTTGTGAGTTCGAGTGATGATCTTGCAAACAACGCCATCTACGACACCGTGATTCCGGGGCCGGTGTCTGGAGCGGCGGCCACGCTGCTCACGATTCTCGGGGTGGGCCCGCTGCGCGACTCGCGTGATATTGCGGGTCGATCGAGACGGGCAATTCAGGGTAACCAACAAACGACACTCGAGGTCAGTGCGCAACGAACTGCACCACGGGCGGCTCCCACGTCGGTGCGGCAGGTGATTGACCACATCCCGCGTTCGGTTGACGGGCAGGCCCAGGTGCGCATCAGCACCTATCGAGATCAGCACGGGAAAGAGGTGCATCTGGTCTCGGTGGCGGGCACCTCATCGGGTGAACTTGGTGGCGAAAACGTATTCGATAACCTCAGCAATCTTGCGGCCTATGCCGGCGACGACGACCAGTCGGTTGCAGCGGTTGAAAAGGCGATGGCCGAGGCGGGTATTCAACCGGGTGATGCGGTCGTGTTTTCTGGCTACTCGCAGGGTGCACTCGTGATCACTCGCCTCGCCGAGAGCGGGCAGTGGCAGGTGCAGTCGGTGGTTACCGCCGGTTCACCGGCACACGGCAACGAAATCCCCGGTCACATCCCGGTGGTGCAACTTGAGCACAATAACGACCCGATCACCGGGCTGCAGGGTATTGCCGATCCACCTCGAAACCAGGTGGCACTCGTGGTGCGAAACACCCACCCTGAAGGGGTGCCGCCGGGATCAGACCCGCTCACGGGGCACATGTTCGACGAGTACCAGCTCACTGCCGACCAGTATGACCAGCTCGACGGGAAATACAACGTCGCGCACCGCGACCGCACGCTCGCCGCGCTGAGTGACGTCGAGGTGGTGCGCTCAGTCGACTACACGATCACTCGCAAGCCGTGAACTATCGGGCGTCATCCTCTTCGTGGTTGAACAGGCCGTTGAGCACCGCCGACAGCAGCGACAGGAGGATGGCGCCAACCACGGCCCAACCGAAGCTATCGATGCTCAGACCGAAGCCGAGTAAACCGCTGATCCAGCCAACGATCCAAAACAGCAGACCGTTCACCACCAGCGCGAACAACCCCAGGGTGAGGCAGTACAGCGGCAGCGAAATAGTCTTCACAACGCGACCGATCACCGAGTTCACGAGCCCCCACAGCACGGCAATGAGCAGGTAGGTGAGCACGAGCGCCAGCTGCTCATTGTCACTCTTGTAGGCAGTAACGGTAATGCCCGGCAGCAGCGACACAAGCCACACGGCGATGGCGTTCAGGATGGTGGTGAGCAGAAAACGCATGCGGCCATTGTTACAGGCTCAGTTGAGTGCGGGGTGAACACGTGCGCCTTGCGTAGACTCAAGCCATGTCCGATGCCGTACCCGTAAAGCTGCGCCCAGAAATCCTCACCCAGCGCGCCTACAAGCAGGGCCAACCCGCCCTCGCCAACTCGTTCAAGCTTTCATCCAACGAACTACCCTTCGCGCCGCTCGACAGCGTTGTCGCCGCGGCCGCAGGCACAACTGCGTTCAACCGCTATCCCGACGCTGCCGCAACCAAATTGCGCCAGGCGCTGGCCGAACACTACGGGCTAACCGCCGAACAGGTGTTGGTTGGCGCGGGCTCGGTGTCGCTGCTCTACCAGGCCGTACAGGCAGCGGCGGGTGCTGGTGACGAAGTGGTGTATCCCTGGCGCTCGTTTGAGGCCTACCCGGGCATGGTCACCGTTGCCGGCGCATCCTCGGTGCAGGTGCCGCTCGACCGCGACAATCGTGTCGACCTTGACGCAATGCTCGACGCCATCACCGACCGCACGCGACTCATCATCGTGTGCTCACCCAATAACCCCACCGGCACCTACACTCGGCAGGAAGAGTTTGAGCGCTTTCTCGAGCGGGTACCGAGCGATCTGCTGGTGATCGCCGACGAGGCCTATATCGAGTTCGTCACCGACCCCTCGGCGCTCAACGCCACCCGACTGCTCGCCGACCACCCGAATCTGGTGATCGCCCGCACCCTCTCGAAGGCTTACGGACTCGCCGGTCTGCGGGTGGGCTATCTGCTCGGTAATCCGCGCCTGCTCGACGCGTTCAACACCACGGCAATTCCGTTCTTGGTTTCGGCACAGGCTCAGGCCGCGGCACTCGCGGTAATGCGCGAAAGCGACTCGGTGCGCGCCCGCGTCAATGAAATAACTATGCGCCGCGACGAGGTGCGCCGAGCGCTTATCGACCAGGGCTGGCCGATTCCCGAGTCGCAGGCCAACTTCGTGTGGCTGCCATGCGGTGAACTCGCCGAGCGGGTCGATGAGATTTTGCGTCAGGGCGGCATCATTGCGCGCACCTTCCCCGGTGATGGCATTCGCGTTTCGATCGGTGAGGAAGCGTCGACATCGCCACTGCTGGCAGCCTGTTCCCGCGCTCTCGAACGCTACCCCTACCTGCGTCGTGAAGAAATCGAAGCTGAATAGTGCCGCCACTCACCCAACCTTGTAGGTTCCGTGAATAAATCTGCCAGCGTACTTGTGGCTCGGCACTAGCAAATGTGCGCCGCACATTCATAGACTTTCACCGTGACGTGTGTCCAGGAGGGTGAATCTATTGCAGCCAGTTGAATTCGATGCGACACAAACCGTGCGCATCCTTTCGCCCGATGGGAAGCTGGAGCCAAGCGTCGCTGCCGAACCCTATGTCGAACGCTTGGGATCGGTCGACGATACGTTCTGGTTTACCGCGCTGCGGCACATGAAGTTCGCGCGCGCCTTCGACCGCGAAGCCACGAACCTGCAGCGGCAGAGCCAGCTCGCACTCTTCGTGCCCTGCGAGGGGCAGGAAGCCGCGCAGGTGGGTTCGGCGCTGGCAACCCGACCGCAGGATGCGATCTTTCCGTCGTATCGCGAACATGCGGTGGCGCAGGTGCGCGGCCTTGATCTGTTTCACGTGCTGCGGTTGTTGCGCGGCGTCACCAATGGGGGTTGGGATCCAGCCGAGCAAAACAACTTCCGCAACTATGTGCTGGTGATCGCCTCGCAGGCGCTGCACGCAACCGGCTACGCGATGGGGCAACGCTTCGACGGCGCCTGCGGCACCGGCGACCCCGAGCGCGATGAAGCAACCATCGTCTACTTCGGCGACGGCGCCACCAGCCAGGGTGACCTCAATGAGGCGCTCGTGTTTGCGAGCAGCCAGCAGACCCCGCAGGTGTTTTTCCTACAGAACAACCAGTGGGCAATTTCGGTGCCGGTGCGGGTGCAATCACGCACCCCGCTGTATCGCCGTGCCGATGGTTTCGGGATGCCCGGCGTGCAGCTTGACGGCAATGATGTGATGGCCAGCTGGGCCGTCACCCAGCACCACCTCGACCGTGCCCGCGCCGGTGAGGGGCCTGCGTTCATCGAAGCGTTCACCTACCGCATGGGTGCCCACACCACCAGCGACGATCCCACTAAATACCGCAGCGTCGATGAAGAATCGCATTGGCGGGCACTCGACCCAATCGATCGCCTCGAACGGTATTTGCGCGCGGCCGGTGTGGCTGCCGCCCAGATCACCGAGCTCGACGAAGCCGCCAGCGATTTCGCGAGCGATATTCGCCGCCGCATCCTCGAACTTCCCGATCCCGATCCCATCGAAATGTTCGCCCACGCCTACGTCGAACCGCACTCGGCGATTGAACAGCAGCGCCTCGATTACCTCGATTTCGAAGCCTCGCTGAGCGAGGAGTATTCCGAATGACGACTGTTGAGACCCTGCCCCTGGCGCGCGCCCTCAACCGGGCAATGCGCGATGCGATGAGCGCCGATGAGCGCGTCATGCTGATGGGTGAAGACGTCGGCAAGCTTGGCGGCGTGTTCCGGGTCACCGAAAACCTGCAGCGCGACTTCGGCGCCAACCGCGTGATCGACACCCCGTTGGCCGAATCGGGAATTATCGGCACCGCGATCGGTCTCGCGATGCGCGGCTACCGACCGGTGTGTGAGATTCAATTCGACGGTTTTGTCTACCCCGGTTTCGACCAGATCACCTCGCAGCTGGCGAAGTTTCACGCCCGCACCGAGGGCGCGGTGAAACTGCCGGTGGTGATTCGGCTGCCGTACGGCGGGCATATTGGTGCGGTGGAACACCACCAAGAAAGCCCCGAAGCCTACTTTGCGCACACCGGCGGCCTGCGCGTGATTGCCCCGTCAAGCCCCAACGACGGCTATTGGCTGCTGCGCCAGGCAATCGAGTGCGATGATCCGGTGGTGTTCCTCGAACCCAAAAGCCGCTACTGGCACAAGGGCGAGGTTGATTTCGCCGCCCCCGCCGGCGCCATGGAAGCGACGCGGGTGGCAAAAAACGGTAGCACCATCACCCTGATCGGCTGGGGAGCGCAGACCGCCATGAACCTCGAGGCCGCACAGCTTGCCGCCGAAGAGGGCGTCGACATTGAGGTGCTCGATATTCGCGGGCTCTCGGCAGTGGATTGGGAACCGATATTTGAGTCGGTGCGCCGCACCGGCCGCGCCGTGATCGCGCAGGAGGCTCCCGGCCACGTGTCGTTCGCAAGCGAGGTGGCGGCCACCATCACCGAACACTGCTTTTACACGCTCGAAGCGCCGGTGCTGCGGGTGAGCGCCTACGATGTGCCGTTCCCGCCGGCCCGCCTGGGTGACGCCTATCTGCCCGACCCCGACCGCATCCTCGATGCCGTCGACCGAGCGCTCGAATACTAAACCGGAGGATCCCAGGATGAGCCAGCTGTACGAACTGCCGGATGTCGGTGAGGGACTCACCGAGGCCACAATCGTGTCGTGGCGGGTAGCCGCGGGCGACACGGTTGCGGTGAACGACGTGCTCGTCGAGATCGAAACCGCCAAGTCGCTCGTTGAACTGCCGAGCCCGTTCGCCGGGGTAATTGGTGAACTGCTGGCGGCCGAAGGCGATCTGGTTGAGGTGGGCACCGCCATTTTGCGGATGCGTGAAGAACCCGGCCAGGCAGCCAAAGGCGACGGCGAGGTCGCCAATCTGGTGGGCTATGGCAGCGGCAGCGGCAGGGGTAGCTTAATATGTTCGCGGTGGCGTCG
>NZ_CAUPDE010000015.1:0-45584 GCF_963509965.1 uncultured Gulosibacter sp. | reverse complement strand
CGGGCGACAGGACGACTCTCAGAACCACCGGACCTACGAAACGGGGTCAGCCCAACACCACGCTAGCAACCGGAAACCACGAAGCCCTGGTGAGAGTAATCACTCCACCAGGGCTTTTGGTCGGGATGACAGGATTTGAACCTGCGACCCCTTGACCCCCGGGTAGGCGGTTTAGCCCAGCTCATTGGTTCTCCAGGTGTCTCTACACCGTAGACAGCCCCATTTCACGTCTTGATTTGCATGCACCAGATCCCAGCCAAGCTCCTGCTATTGGTTGACCCCTACACCTTCGGCAGGGTTTATAAAACATCGCCGGGGCCCGCGTATTGGGCAGATGCGCTCATAGAGCATGAGTCGCGACAATCACAACCACGAACACTAGAGACTAGCAATCCTTGTCCGAAACCTCACACTAATCATGCGGCAAGATGCGAGTACTCTCCGCCTCAATCTCCCACCTACCACCAACTATTCTTCATCGTCCTCATCAACATTCATCACGTTCTCCTTTACGATCGCGCCAGCGACCTGCATGAATATTTTCACTACATCGTAGAGCTCGCACAGCGCATACCACCAAAGCCAAAAAGCGAGCCAAACTAAGAGATAGTGCAACCAGGCATCAGAAAACGCCACCCCAGGCGGAATCACTTTGAACCCCGTTCCGAAAGCTATAGCCATAAAAGAAACCAAGACCAAGGCGATCTGGATTATTGCCGACCAGGCGAAGGCGAAAAGCAAGTTCTGAAAAGAGGAGTATCTGGCCCCTTGAGGGATGATTTTCGACCATCTGCGAACACGTTCATCACCAGGAACAGCTAACGCGATACCGGTTCCAGCAATCGCAGCTCCACAACTCAGCGCAGCGTAGAGGAGTGCATATTCCGCGAGCTCCTCAATATACAGATCGCCAAGCGGAATACACGGCGCTATGAGAGTCGTAATGCATGCTAAAAACAGAGAGACCCACAGCGCGCGATCCCTCAGGAGTTGTGCACGCCTTCCCCAGACTTCTCCACTCCAGAACCCCAACGTCCGCTCATTTCCCACACCCCACCTCCTCGGTTTTGCAATGAGCAACGGAAGTGTCTAAGCAGTTGCTCCTCCATCTTCTGTGATGATTTCCATAGAAAGCTCCATGATCGCGTCGAGTTCCTCATCCGCGGTAGCTCCTCGCTCAACCGGAATTTGAACCTTCCTTGCATATCTCTTAAGGTTGATCGTCTTCTGCCCCGCTCCACCAGGAGCTTGGCCGACAACGATCACGTTTTTTAATGACGAAATCATTATACGAGCAAGACCCAAAATGTCCGGAACAATACCCGTCCGCTTTGAAAGCCCCTCACCTCTTGGTGCGACGAGCTCAACGCGAGCACTTGCTGCGCTGGACTCTTCAGCATACCTATGAATCTCATTACTATCGTCCGACCAATCCAAGTTGGGTTGGTTAACGGCAACGGTTACCTTCTTGACTACCTCAAGTTCTCGGACTGCCCTATCGAACTCCTCGGACGTGACTTGATTGAGGTCAATCACCAGCCCGTCATAACCGGCGTCTCGTCCAAGAGCCTGCAGGTATCGTTCGATGATTGCAGTAGAGACGCCTGGCCGTTTACGTTCAATCGCAACTAGGCGCGAAGTCGTGTTGAGAATCGCCCAGACTGCGACCGCAAAAACACCTTCATTTCGCTCGACGGACTCTTCAGAGCCAGTCCGTTCGTTATAGAACACCGGCACCTGATCCTCACTACCAGAAATGAACCTCAGCGCCGTGACATCGTCGCTGATACTTCTGGCCCGCGTCACTGCGACAACCTGCCCGAGCACAACCTTTCGGCTCTCGCGCGTGGAAGCAAGTTCTGCGACCAGATCGAAAAACTCTTGGTAATCAATTACTCCAGAAGCATCTCGTCCGTGAATCGAGTAAGCCACGACGCTTCTCATCTGGGTACGCTTTCTAGCCAAGTGAGCTCCAATCAGTTTGCCCCCGCGGGGCGACACATCAACAGCGACATACAGGGCACTGCTCGGATGCAAAAGCACCCGGTAAAACTCACTGTAGTTGACAGCATCGATGATTCATCTAGCTGTAGTTCCTCGTGAGGTTGTGAACACGGTCTGCGGGGACTTGGCCGCCGATACCGGTGTGGGGTCGTGATGATTGTAGTGATGCAGCCACGCCGTGTAGGTCGCGTTTCTGGCTTCGTCCGTGTCATAGGCACGCTCATAAGCCCATTCCGCTAGCAGGGTGCGGTTAAAGCGTTCGACCTTGCCGTTGGTTTGTGGCCGGTAAGGACGGGTGTAGGAATGTTTGACTCCCTGCAGTGCCGTGTTGAACAGCGCTGACCGGTAGCACGACCCGTTATCGGTGAGCACCCGCCGCACCTCAATGCCCTGGCGCTGGAACCAAGCACAAGCACGGCGCCAGAACCCGGCCGCAGTGACAGCGCATTCGTCTTCGAGGATTTCGGAGTACACCAGCCGAGAGTGGTCATCGACTGCGTGGTGGAGGTAGGCGTAGCCGCGGCCGTGTTTGTTGTTGTTCCGGTTTCCGATGCCCCGTCCATGGACCCGGTGACCGCCACCGTTCGGGATACGACCGAGTTTTTTGGTGTCGAGGTGGACAAGGCCCCCGGGCTGGGGGTGTTCATAACGGGCGGGTTTTGGGACACGCACGGGCAGACCGGTTGCGTGGTCGGTGTGTGCCAGTAGCGGCATCCGGTAACGGTGCAGCACGCGTTCGACGGTGGAGCGAGACAGGTGGAGGTGAAACGCGATGCGGTGCGGGCCCCAGCGGCGGGTGAAACGTAGCGCGATGATGCGGCGTTCGGTGCGTTGTGGGGTTCGGGTCGGGGTGTGTTGTGGCCTGCTGGAGCGGTCGGTGAGAGGTTCGCCGGCAAGGTAACGGCGCACCCATTTCGAGGCGGTTGCTGGTGCGACTTGGAAACGTTCCGCGGCGCGGCGGATTGTCCAGCCCTGGTCAATGATCAGGGATACCAGGCGGGCTCTTCCAACAGGGGTGAGTGGGGCGTTAGCGTGGGACATTGAAGACCTCCGGTGGATGGTGAGTGTGGTAACCCACATCCTGCCGGAGGTCTTCACCTATCTACGAACCGTTCACAACGTCCATAGGAACTACAATTAGCAACCGGAAACCACGAAGCCCTGGTGAGAGCAATCACCCCACCAGGGCTTTTGGTCGGGATGACAGGATTTGAACCTGCGACCCCTTGACCCCCAGTCAAGTGCGCTACCAAGCTGCGCCACATCCCGTTGGCCGATCTGCATCGGGCAACTCCGACAGCTTAGCGCATTTTGTGGCGCTGCGCGCCAACCCGACACGCCCCGCCGCAGCGGCCCGTAGACTCCCCACATGAGCACCAACGACTCTCCCGTCGCGATCGTCACCGGGGCCGGAGCCGCCGACGGCATCGGGTTCGCCGCAGCCCGGCAGCTGGTCGAATCCGGCTTTCGCGTCATGGTTGCCGCGACCACCGACCGCATCCGCGAGCGGGCCGCCGAACTCGCCCAAATTCATCCCGATGCATCCGCCAGCTTCATCGGCGACCTCACCAGCGAAACCACCGCCACCGACCTCATCTCGCAGGCCGTCGCAGAGTTCGGGCGCATAGACGCGCTCGTGAACAACGCCGGCATGACCTCACAGCACGACCCACTCAGCGATCACGAAGCCGCCACACTGCTCGATCTCGACCGCACCGGATGGGAACACTCGCTCACCCGCAACCTCACCACCGCATTCCTCGTCACCCGCGCGGCACTCCCGTATTTGCTACGCTCACCACACGCGCGCGTCGTGAACGTCGCCTCAGTGTCGGGGCCGGTGCTCGCATTCCGCGGCGATGTTGGCTACCACGCTGCAAAATCAGGGCTCGTCGGTTTCACCCGCGCACTCGCCGCCGAAGGACTCACCGCAAACGCCGTGGCCCCGGGGTGGATTCACACCGGATCGGCCACTGCCGAAGAAATTGAGCTCGGCCAACAGGTGCCGATGCGTCGCTCGGGCACACCCGACGAGGTAGCTGCCGCGATCGCGTTTCTCGCCTCGCCCGCAGCTTCATACATCACCGGGCAGGTGATCGTTGTTGACGGTGGCAACTCGATTCAAGAAGATCGCGCGCTGCTTTCACTCTCGTAGCGGCTGCGCTAGGCTTGCAAGGTTGATGCGCCGGGCGAGCAATCCACGTCGCCTGTGTGAACTCGCATCAGTTCCGCTGCCACCGGACCGGTGGCACTAGTGCAGCTCAGCCCCGACAGTCACTCTCGAGACCGAGCTCCTCAACGAGGCGCGCAGCAGACCCACAGACCAACCGTGTGGTGGCCTGCTGCCACCAAAACTCAATACCGGGCCCTCAGGGGCCGGATGCGTCCGCGACGAAAGTGCTTGACCGTGCCGGTGATCGTCCCATTCGCATCCCGATGATCACCAGCGCAACAACCGTTGCCGTAACCGCTATGCCCACGGACACAGCACAGAAAGGTCGCTTCCGCGATGACGCAGTCAACACAGCCCAACAACCCCGAGGCCGAGAACGCCCAGAACGAACCCACGTTCAGCGAACTCGGGCTCAGCGAACCCGTGCTCAACGCAATCGCAAGCATCGGCTTCGAACACCCCAGCCCCATCCAGGCCGCCACCATCCCCACCCTGCTGGAGGGGCGCGATGTGGTCGGGCTCGCCCAAACCGGCACTGGCAAGACCGCAGCGTTCGCGCTACCGATCCTCAGCCGTATCCAGCCCGGTGCCTCGGTGCCGCAGGCGCTCGTACTCTCACCCACCCGCGAACTTGCGATCCAGGTAGCCGAAGCCTTCGAAAGTTTTGCCACCGAAATGCCCGATCTGCGCCTGCTACCGGTTTACGGTGGCCAGTCGTACGGAGTGCAGTTGTCGGCACTGCGCCGCGGTGTTGACATCGTGGTAGGCACGCCCGGCCGTGTTATCGACCACCTGCGGCGCGGCACCCTCGATCTCACCGAGCTGAAATATCTCGTGCTCGACGAGGCCGATGAGATGCTCAAGATGGGCTTTGCCGAAGACGTCGAGACGATCCTCGCCGACACCCCCGATTCGAAACAGGTGGCGCTGTTCTCAGCCACCATGCCGAAGCAGATTCGCCGCATCGCCGAGCAATACCTCACCGATGCCGCCGAAATCACCGTCAAATCGCAGACGCAAACTTCAGCGAATGTCACCCAGCGCTACCTCGTCATCGCGCACCAGCGCAAAGTGGATGCCCTCACCCGCATCCTCGAGGTTGAAGAGTTCGACGGCATGATCGTGTTCGTGCGCACCAAGAGCGAAACCGAACAGCTCGCCGAGCGGCTGCGCGCCCGCGGCCTGGCTGCCGCCGCCATTAACGGTGATCTCGCCCAGGCGGCCCGTGAACGCATCATCGACGACCTCAAGGGCAGCAAGGTGGATGTGCTCGTGGCAACCGATGTGGCAGCCCGCGGCCTCGACGTCGACCGTCTCAGCCACGTCGTCAACTTCGACATCCCCACCGACCCAGAATCGTATGTGCACCGCATCGGCCGCACCGGCCGCGCCGGCCGCAAGGGCACCGCGATCAGTTTTGTAACTCCTCGTGAGCGTCGACTGCTGAGCATCATCGAACGCAATACTCGCCAGCCGGTGGAGCAGCTGCAGCTGCCCACCGCCGCCGACATCAACGAGTCGCGACTGAGCCGCTTCGACGACGCAATTACCGCGGCGCTCGAACAGACCGACCGTATCGAGGCCTTTCGCGACATCATCGACCACTATGTGCGTCACCACGACGTTCCGAGCGATGATGTGGCGGCAGCACTGGCGGTTGTCGCCCAGGGAGACACTCCCCTGCTGCTCGACCCAGAAGAAGACGATCTCGCCAACTTCAACAAGCCTCGCCGCGAGCGCGACCACCACGACCGCGCTCCCAAACGTGAGGGGCTCGTGCAGTACCGCATCGAGGTGGGCCGTCGCGACCGCGTCCAACCGGGGTGGATTGTGGGTGCGATTGCGAACGAGGGCGGTATTAGCCGCGACGATATCGGCCATATTCGCATCATGCAGTACTTCTCGCTGGTTGAGCTGCCAGCAGATCTCGACCCTGCAATCATTGCCCGCCTGCAAGACACTGAGGTGGCGCACCGCCCCCTCGAGTTGAAGCTCGATGATGGCCCGCGCCGCGATGGCGACCGCCGTGGTTTCCGCGACGGCGACCGCAGCTCACGTGTCCGACGCGACTGGGATGGGCACCGCAGCGACCGTGATGGACAGCACCGGGGTGGCTACCGGGATGACCGCCGCGGCGGGAAACGAGACGGGCAGCACCGCGGTTACCGTGACAACCGTCGCCGTGACGATCGCGGCCACGGTGGCGGGCGCGAATTTGGCGGACGCGGGAACTGGAATCGCAAACGCCGCGAATACTAATGCAATACCCAGCGTGAATACACCCCGCGCTGATACACCAGCAAAACCCTCTCGACCTCGAGATAATCTGGGCGCGACCAGCGATTTTTCGAACTAGAGACTCTTGCCGAAGATTCACCAGTTTGAAAGAATTGAACGTGCATGAAGCAATCTTCATCGCAGCCAAGAATCGAGGCAATATGTCAATCGAAACCGTTCTCAACAAGATCAACGATATCGAGGATTGGCAGGAGGAGCTCTACATTGAGCTCCACCAGAATCCTGAACTGTCAATGCAGGAAACCGAAACTGCCGCCACCATCACCAAGCGTCTTCAGCAGTTCGGCTACGAGGTCGAGCAAATCGGCGGCGGCGTAGTTGGTGTACTGCGCAACGGCGAGGGCCCGACGGTGCTCTACCGCGCCGATATCGACGCGCTGCCGGTGAAGGAGGCCACCGGCTTGCCCTACGCGTCGACCAAAACGATGATCGACCGCCAGGGCAACGAGGTGCCCGTGATGCACGCCTGCGGCCACGACCTGCACATTGTCGCCGGCCTCGGCGCCGCTGCCCTGCTCGCCGACTCGTGCGACGAATGGTCGGGCACCTACATCGCGCTCTTCCAGCCCGCCGAAGAAACCGCCGAGGGCGCCCGCTCGATGGTCAATGATGGCCTGGTCGACCGCATCCCCAAGCCCGATGTGGCGCTCAGCCAGCACGTGCTCACCAAGCCCGAAGCGGGCAAGGTGGGCACCACCGCCGGCCCCGTTTTGTCGACTGCCGCTAGCATGCGCATCACCGTCTACGGCAAGGGCTCACACGGGTCGATGCCACACCTGGGCATCGACCCGATCGTGCTCGCGTCTTCAATTGTGCTGCGCCTGCAGCCGATCATCTCGCGCGAGGTGAACCCGTTCGAGATGGCGGTGGTCACTGTCGGCAGCATCCACTCGGGCACCAAGGCGAACATCATCCCCGCCGAGGCCGAGCTGCAGCTGAACATCCGCGCCTATAGCGAACAGGTGCGCGACCAGATCATCGCCGCCATCAAACGCGTCGTCAACGCCGAGTGCGAAGCATCCAACGCCACCGCCCCGGCGAAGATCGAGGTGTTCGACGAATACCCGCTAACTAACAACGACCCCGAGGTGAACGAGCGGGTAACCGCCGCGATGATCAAGTACCTCGGCGCCGACCGCGTAGAGAAGCTCGATCCAGTCACCGCTTCGGAAGACTTCAGCATCGTGCCCACCGCCTTCGGTGTGCCCTACACCTACTGGGGCTTCGGTGGCTTCACTCCCGACCAGCAGGTGTTCCCCAACCACAACCCCGCATTCGGTCCGGCCATGCAGCCCACGCTGCGCACCGGCACCGAGGCCGCAACCGTCGCTGTCCTCTCCTACCTCGCAAAGTGAGGCACTCATGACAACCGCAACCGTTCAAGAGAAATCCGGTTACCAGGGCACCGAGAAACTGCTCTGGGGTATCGTCCTCGCGGTGGTGACCTTCTGGCTGTTCGCCGGCTCGGCCGCCACCGTCGCCCCCGAGATCGACAAGAGCATTAACGCCGGCGGCCAGATGTTCGTCGACCCCGCCGCGCTCAACCTGGCCGTGTCGATCACCGGTCTAATGTCGGGTCTATTCATCGTATTTGCCGGTGGTCTTGCCGACCGCGTCGGCCGCGTGAAGATCACCCTGATCGGTATCGTCCTCAACATCGTCGGCTCGCTGCTGCTCGTGTTCGCCGCCGGTGGGCTCGCGCTGCCACTGCTGCTGGTGGGCCGTTCGCTACAGGGTCTGGCTGCCGCCTGCATCATGCCCGCCTCAATGGCGCTGGTAAAGGAGTACTGGGAGGGCCCCGCGCGTCAGCGTGCCGTGTCGATGTGGTCGATCGGTTCGTGGGGTGGTTCGGGGCTGGCCGCTATCTTCGGTGGCACCATGGTCCGTTTCGTCGGCTGGCAGGGTATCTTCATCGCCTCGGCCGCGATTGCTGCCGTCGCCTTCCTGATGATTCTCGGCACCCCCGAAAGCAAGGTCGCCGTCGACCCGAACAAGCCGCGCAAGGCCTTCGACTTCGTCGGCCTAATCCTGTTCGTGATCGGCACGCTGGCGATGATGATCGTGCTGCTGTTTGGTTCGGCCCTCGGCTGGGCCAGCCTCACGGTGATCCTGCTCGCGGTGGTTGCCATCGTCGCCTACGTGGCGTTCGCGTTCTGGGAGCGCCGCAAGTCGAACCCGTTCATCGACTTCGCGCTGTTCAAGAACTCCACCTTCACCGGTGCGACGATCTCGAACTTCCTGGTGAACGGCACCATCGGTATGCTCATTATTAGCCAGCAGGTCATCCAGATGGCCGGCTGTAAGGTCGAGGTCGCCCCCGGCGCCACCTGCCCCGACGGGCAAAACTGGACCGCCTTCGAAGCTGGTCTGCTCTCGCTCGGCTACGGCGTGGTGATCATCGCGTTCATCCGTGTGGGTGAGAAGCTGCTGCAGAAGTTCGGCCCCCGCAAGCCGATGCTCTGGGGCACCATGATCACCATCGTCGCCTGCTTGTTGCTGATGATGACCCACCTGCTGATCGGCCAGTACGTGATCCTCGCGATCATCGCCTACTGTCTGTTCGGTCTCGGCCTCGCGTTCTACGCCACTCCGTCGACGGATGCAGCCCTCTCGAACCTACCCTCCGACCAGGTGGGTGCCGGTTCGGGTATCTACAAGATGGCATCGTCGCTCGGCGGCGCCATCGGTACCGCCATCTCGCTCGCCGTTTACTACGGCCTGCGCGACACCACGGTGCCACACCTCGGTATCTCGTTCGAAGGTCGCACCGACAACGTGTCGATCCGTATGGCGGCACTGGTTGCCCTCGGCGTGAGCCTCGTGTTCCTGCTGCTGACTATCGTGTCGATCGTCACCACCATTCCGAAGCAGAATGGCCGCGTCGACCCGAAGCCGCAGCCCGAGCCAAACCAGCTCTCCGACGCGAACCTGATCGAGTGCCCCACCTGCGGTGGTGAGGGGTACATCCACAACCCCGAAGCACACGCCAAAGCGTAGCCGGTGCGGGTGCGATCACTCCCGGTCGCGCCCGCGCACCGCTCCCCTTGCCCTGCTAGTTCATT
Organism: uncultured Gulosibacter sp.; assembly: GCF_963509965.1. Lineage (NCBI taxonomy): Bacteria > Bacillati > Actinomycetota > Actinomycetes > Micrococcales > Microbacteriaceae > Gulosibacter > uncultured Gulosibacter sp. Next base: position 36,047 of record NZ_CAUPDE010000015.1, on the reverse strand, counting down.
TGTCTAGCGAGTTCACTCTGGCGAGTTCGTTAGCCAGCGCCACGAGCGCGCGCCCACTGCCCACCGAGCAGGTGGTTCAGCACCTGCACAACCCCAGCCTCTTCGTTGGTCGGTGCCAGGAAGCGCGCGCTCGCAGCGATTTCTGGGTGGGCATTCGCCATCGCAAACGACCAACCGGCGGCTCCAATTAGCTCGCGGTCGTTGAGCCAGTCACCGAACGCCACGGTCTGGGCCGGTGTAATGCCCAGCTGCCGCTGTAGCTCCCGCAGCGCGGTACCCTTGTTCACCGCCGCGTCCATCAGATCAATCCAGTGCAGCGACGACACTACGACGCGCAGCTGCTGTTCGTGAGCGGCAAACAGTGGCGCCACTGCCTCGGCGCTTTCAAAGCTGTATACCGCGATCTTGAGCACCTCATCGTCGATCGTCGCCAGATCGTCAACCACTTCGTAGTCGATGTAGTAGCGCGCAACCTGCTCGATAAACGCGTCGTCGGTGCGTTCAATGTAGGCGGTGCGGTAACCGCACACCACCACCCCGAGATCGTGCCCGCTGGCAGCTTGGCGCGCGGAGGCGATCACCCCGGTGACCAGTGCCCGGTCGAGGCGGGTGGCGCCCACCACGTTGCCGGCGTGGGCAACCCAATTGCCGTTGTCGGCGATCACCGTTAATGGCCAGTCGAGGGCAGCGAAATGGTCGAGCAACGTGGCGTACTGACGTCCGCTGGCCGGCACTACCGCCACACCGAGTTCGTGCAGCTGTCGGGCCACCGGCCAGAACTCGTCGGGGATGCTGTAGTCGTTGCGCAGCAGCGTGCCATCCATATCGATTGCCACAAGTTTTGGCGCGAACCCGGCGGCGGTGAGCGCGGTCGGGGTGATCGTTTTCCAGGATGCAGCGGCCATGAGGCCATTGTCCCGCACTTCGTCAGCGGGCCCGGAATACCCTCGAACTATGGATGATCGGAATGTTCCCGGCGATGACCACCAGCACACGCTCGTTGTGATGCGGCACGCAAAGTCGGCGTGGCATACCGGCGCTGCCGACCACGCTCGTCCGCTGAACGAGCGCGGGCTGCGTGATGCCCCAGCGGCGGGCAGGGTGCTGTCGCAACTCGGAACACCGATTGACCGAGTGCTGTGTTCGAGCGCGTTGCGCACCCGACAAACATGGGAGGGAGCCGAACGCGGTGGTGCCGGCGCCACCGCGGTGACGTATCACGACGAGATTTATGAGTCGCATCCGGGTGAGATTCTGCACCTGGTGCAGAATCTCGATGACCGTGTCGGCTGCGCGCTTGTGGTGGGACACTACCCCGGTGTAGCGCTGCTCGTGCAGGGTCTTGCCGAAGGCAGCGATCATCCCGCTATGGGGCAGCTGGCAGAGAAGTATCCCACCAGCGCCATATCGGTGCTGCGGTTCACCGGCAGCTGGGCACAGCTTGAAGTTGGTGGTGCCGAGCTCATCGACTTCGTTAGTCCTCGCGGGTAGCTTGCCCTCGCGCACGCACCGCGATCCGCACGCCCGCGCGCAACCGCCGCATAGCAGCCCCTCAGATTTTTGTTTCCTGACTGCATCCCGGTACAGATTTTTGTTTCCTGACTGCATACCGAAACTGAAAATTGTTTCCTGACTGCATCCGGATGCAGAAATTTGTTTCCTGGCTGCAAAACAGGCTGTTTCGCCTCCATCCGACCCTAAATCCCCTGTTTTGCAGCCAAAATTCTGATTTCAGGAAACAAAAATCCGAAGCCAGGAAACAAAAATCCGCGGGCGCGCACCCACAGCGAGCAGCCCAGCAGCTACCCAGAGCACACGCTGACTACTGCAATACCGGCAGGGCCGGCAGTTCGGCGCGGAACAGCCATGCTGCAAAAAGTTCGTCTATTTCGTTCGCGCCAACACCGCCATAGCGGCGGCAGTGTTCGATGAACTGTTCGCTGGTGACAAGCCCGAAAGCGTTTTCCCGAACCCAGCCCCGCAGCAGATCAAAAAACACGGTGTCGCCAACCAGTGCGCGCAGCGCGTGCAGGGTGAGCGCGCCGCGCTTGTACACCCAGTCGTCAAACATGTGTGCCATACCGGGGCGCGCGAGTGTCGACCCCGCAGGCACCGGTTCGAGCGATGCGTAACGCTCGGCCGCTCGTTCTTGCGCGGTGGGGCTCTCGCACCAATTACGTTTGTGTTCTGACCACAGCCACTCGGAATAGCAGGCAAACCCCTCGTGCAGCCAGATATCGCGCAGCTGGCGCCCCGTAACGCAATTGCCAAACCATTGGTGTGACAGCTCGTGTGCCACGAGCCGCTCATTGCGCCAGGTGGGCGGGATGAAGTCGCGCCCGAACGAGCTGAGGCCCTGCGCTTCGAGCGGGATTTCCATCTCGTCGTCAATAATGACCGCGCGATACTCGGCAAACGGATACGGGCCGTAAAGCTCGCTGAAGAAGTCGACCATCTCGGCCTGATGCGCAAAAGCCGTCTCTGCCCCAACTCGAGCGTGTGGCGAGCACACGATCGACACCGGCACCGCGGCCTGTCGCAACTCTTCCCGATAGCGCCCGATTTGCACGGTCGCCAAATATGGCGACATCGGGCGATTCATTTCGTAGACCCAGCGCGTGTTGTCGCCAACATCGGCCCGTTCAACAAGTGAACCGTTGGCAACCACGTGGTATGCCGATGCGGTGGTGACCTGGATGCGATAGGTCGCTTTGTTCGCCGCATCGTTGTTACAGGGGAACCAGCTCGGTGCGCCCTGCGGCTGCGCACCCACCATTGCGCCGTCGGTAAGTTCTTCCCATCCGGCTGCGCCGTGCACGCCCGGAACCGGTCGGGGGTTTCCCGAGACCAGCATTTCGAGCATCAGCGAGTCACCGGCCTGCCGCTGGCCGATCTCTATCGACACTCGGGTGGGGTTGACGAGATGTTGTGCGGGCCGACCGTCAACCAGCACTTCGGTGGTGTGCAGGCCATGCAGGTCGATATCAATTTGGCTGGTGGGTTCGCTGACGGTGATGTGCAGCCGCGCCCGCTCATCTAACCGGTTGGTTGCAAGCCGGTACTGCAGTTCGAGGTCGTAGTGCGTGACGCGATAGCGCGTGTCGCCGTGGCCGGCCAGGTATGGATCGGGAGTGTGCATGAACGCTCCTGATGGGGTGCTGGTTAGTGCAGCTAGGGTTTCCGTTTGACGATGACGTTCATCGGTTCGGTAGTGACGTCTCCCACCGTGATGCTCACCCGGTAGCGACCGGGGGCAATGAGCCGCGAGCGGTGGTCATCAATCTTGATCGATCCCATGAACGATCCGTCGTACCCCACTGTGGCACCAGATTCGGGCGTGAATTCGAACACTCTGCCCGCGCGGGTGGCAGTCACTTTCACCTTTTCGCCAGGCACAAAACCGGTGGCTTCGATCGTGAGTTCATAACGACCGGTCACTTCGGTGCTGATCTGCTTCGAACCATCGGATGCGTTGGCGAGCAGCAGGTCGAGTCGTTCGGCGACAATACCTCGATAGTTGTAGTTGTAGTGGGTTGTGTCTGGCAGTTCGATGATTTCAGCACCGGAATAACCGCGCGATTGCCACTGCGCCACCGCTTTACGGCTCGCTTCGAGGGCCGACCAACCATTGGGGTCAGTGCCGTCAAGCAGACCCACAACGTAAACGTATGACATGTTTTCTCTGCCGGAGTCTGGGCGCGCGGGTTCATACGGGCCGGTGATCGCACCACCGCCACCGATGAAAGTGGCGGCGGTGTTGCGGGGCAGCCAGCCATTGCCACCTACAAGCAGATGGCGGGCCATGAACTCTGCCCCGCCCGAGTAGCCAACCAGCTGCACGTTCTGTGCTCCCGAAGCGGCGATGATCTCGCGCACCACTTCGGCGTATTCGTCGACTTCGCCACCCGGTGAGTCGTCCATGTAGTCCCACCAGCTGGTGCCGGTCACACGTTTCGGCCCGCCGAGCGGAACGTCTTCACCGTGCGGATGCTCAAGAAATACGAGATCCATCCCCCGCGCGGCGGCTTCCTCATTGATGCGCTGCACATGACCGTTGCCGACACCGGGCTCGTGAACGACTGATGCAGCAACGTGCGGGTAATGGAAGTTGGTGGTCTGATCACCATCGAAGTAGAAGACAGTTCCGTTGTCACCGTTTTCGAAATAGTGGTACTGCAGCATCCGGCCGTTTTCGCCGGTGTACTCGTTGAAGGTGCCTTCAACGAGGGTCGATTCGGGCTGCGCGGGGCCGCTGCCGATGAAACTTACCGGTAGGTGATCGCTCTCAGCGGCCGCTGCCATGGCAGTAACAGCGGGGGTCGCCAAAAGCGCCCCGACGCACAGGGCCGAAACAATTCGTCGTGTAGCTCGGGTTCTCAGCAGCTCATTCATTGTGTTGTCCTCCCAAATCCTCCTGTGAGCATCGCCGATGCGCATCGTGTCGTGCCTGCTGCCGCATCACACCGCGACCACTCCTCTTTGAGTGAGTCGCATAGAAACGAAATGCGGCTGAGCCCGTGGCTCGCGGCGATCATAGTCAGTTGCTGTTACCGCTGCACCATAGTTGACGAAACTTCGCCCGAGCATCAATAACCCTGACCGCGAGTTCGCGGACATCAATTCTGATGCTCGGGTGACGCATTGATGGCCGCCATAACTGCGCGGTAGCCTCAAGCAACATTCAACCAATGGGCTTCGAAGCTCAGTCCCTCAACTTCCATCCCCGTGTGGGCAACGTCGCCGCACGGCAACCGAAACGAAGGCGTCTCATGGAAAAACACAGTCCTCGGCCGAACCCGATTCGACGTCAATCGAATCGCCTCCTAGCCGGTGTGGCCGGCGCTGCCTTGGCAGTGGGTGGATTTGGTGTCAGCGCGACAGCTGCCGCCGCTAGCACCAGCACTGACCAGGTGATCAATATCGCACTCACCTCTGACGTTGACTCGGTCAACCCCTTTATCGGCGTGCTTGCTGACGCCATGCACATCCATCGCATCCAATATGAGCCGCTGGTGGCATGGGGTCCTGAAGACAACGCCGAGCACCCGGCCCTTGCGCAAGAGTGGCAATCGAATGACGATGGCACCACCTGGACCTACAAGCTCGAAGAGGGCGCAAAGTGGTCGGATGGTGAGACGATCACTTCTGAAGATGTCGAGTGGACCTACAACGCAATTCTCGAAAATGAGTCGCTGAGTTCAGCGTTCGGCGCCTACGCCAGCAACGTTGAAAACGTTGCTGCAGTCGATGACTACACGGTTGAAATACACCTTTCCGAACCACAGTCGGCAAACCCCGGCACCGATATTCCGATTGTTCCCGAGCATGTCTGGTCGACGATTGACGATCCGGCAGCTCACCCCAACGACAAGGATGTTGTTGGTTCGGGCCCCTTCCAGGTCACCAGCTACTCGGTTTCAAGCGGCATCCAAATGACTGCCAACCCGCACTACCGCGGCGGCGAGCCCGCGTTTGGCGGCATAAACTTCGTGCCCTATAAAAACACCGATGCCGCGGTGCAGGCATTGAAAGCCGGTGAGATCGACATGATCAGCGGCCTCACCACTGCCCAGTACGAGGCGCTGCAGAAAGACGAGAAGATTGAAGTTGTCGCGGCATCAGGTCGCGGATTCCGCGGTGTACAAATCAACCCCGGCGCCACCGACATCAACGGCAATCCGATGGGAGACGGCCACGAGGTGCTCCACGACGTCAAATTCCGTCAGGCGCTCGTGCACGCGATCGACCGCGATTCGCTCAACGAGCGAGTGCTCAAAGGTTACGGCACGACCGGAACCGGTTTGATCCCGCCGCTGTACCCGAACTTCTACGTGGAGCCCGGAACTTCGGGGCTGCTGGAGTTTGATCTCGACAAGGCCAACCAGCTGCTTGATGAGGCCGGTTATCAGCGCGGTGCCGATGGGGTTCGCACCGACCACGATGGCAACCCCATCAAGCTTCGCGTGTACTCCTACGAGCACGCTTCAGCGCAGCAGACGATCGACCTGATTGCTGGTGGGTTCGACGAGATCGGCATCAAAACCGAACTGAACGTCACCTCGATGGGGCAGTACAACGACGACACCGTGATGGGTAACTACGACATCTACGTCAGTGGCTGGACGGTGCGCCCCAACCCCGACTACCTGTTCGGTATGAACACGTGCGACTCACGCCCGGCCGCCGATGGTTCAGGAGCCACCAGCCTCGCGGGCTACTGCAACGAAGAGTTCGACAAGCTCTATGCACAGCAGGCATCTGAAACCGATCCGGATGCCCGAGCCGAGCTGATGAAGCAGATGCAGCTCAATATCGAACAGGCCGCGATCTTCCCGGTGTTCTTCTACCCCGACACTTTCCAGGCCTACCGCAGCGACAAGCTTGAGAACGTCGTGCCCCAGCCCGCCGAAGGTGGCGCAATCCTCATGCAAAACGGGGCCTGGAGCCTAGCCGCGGCAAAGCCTGTGGGTGGCGGCGACGGTGGTGCTGCGGGTGGAAACTCGACAGGTATTTGGATCGGTGCCGGTGCCGCTGTAGCAGTCATCGCAGGGCTGCTGTTCTTGAACTCGCGCCGCAAGAAGGCGTCGGCAGAAGAACGCGAATAATCGCGGTGAAGGTAACTCATGAGTGACACAAACCGTGTCCAGCCGGAACCGTCGGAGCAGGTCGACCTGCCCGACGGTTCCCAGGTGGACATTGACGAACCCAAATCACGCAGCTCTTGGCCGCGGTTCATTCTCGCCAGAGCGGGTGGCGCAGCCATCTCAATGGTGATGGTGGTCGTGGTGGGGTTCTTCGCGTTCCGCATCCTGCCCGGCGACCCCGTGCGGATGCTCGCGCAAGACCGCCGCACCACGCCCGAGCAGCTCGCGGCCCTGCGAGCCGAGCACGGGCTGGATGCGCCACTGTTTGAACAGTTCATCCGATATGTGAAGGGCCTCGCCACAGGCGACCTCGGTTCATCGCTGGTGTATCAGCAAGACGTCACGCAGCTGATCGGCGAGCGTTTTTGGCCAACCATCCTGCTCACCGGCACGGCCTCGCTCATCGCTGTCGTGGTTGGGCTTGCTATTGGGCAGCGGGCGGCGTGGCGACGCGGCACCGCCTTCGACAATGTCAACATGGGCATCGCGCTCACACTCTGGTCGGTACCCACCTTCTGGCTGGGCCTCATTCTGATCATGGTGTTCGGCGGGATGCTCGGATGGCTCCCCACTGGCGGGATGACCTCGCCCGGTTCCCGTCTCACCGGAATCGACCATGCGATTGATGTGGCGCGCCACCTGGTGCTCCCCGCGCTCGCCATGGGGGCGGTGTCATACGCCCACTACCTGCTGGTCATGCGCGCGTCGCTGCTGGAAGAACTGCCGAAAGACTACCTCCTGACCGCTCGTGCCAAAGGTCTGCGTGAAGACCTGGTACGTCAGCGTCACGCCGTACCCAACGCACTGCTACCAACCATCACCGTCATTTTCATGACGATCGGCGGCCTCATTGGTGGCGCGGTGACCGTTGAGACCGTGTTTTCGTGGCCGGGGCTTGGGTACCTCACCTTCCAAGCCTTGAACTCATCCGATTTCCCACTCTTGCAGGGCACCTTCGTGGTGTTTTCGGGCGTGGTCATCCTGATGAATTTCTTGGCAGACATCGCCTATCGCATTATTGATCCGAGGTTGAGAACGTCATGACTACCCTGCAATCCGCGCCGGTGCGTAATGGGGCGCTCCAGCGGAATCTGTCTCGCCTTCAGGGCTTTTGGAAAGAGTATGTTGGTCAGGCTTCGGGCATTGTCGGGCTCGTGCTGATTGTGCTGTGCGTTACCGCAGCACTCGCAGCTCCCCTGCTCTTTCCCGCCGACTCGCTCAGCGTCGCCAGAACGAACAACCCGCCGAACCTGCCGCCGAGCGGTGAGTTCCTCCTCGGCACCGACAATCGCGGGATCGATGTGCTCGCCCAGCTTATCTGGGGTGCGCGCGCTTCACTGCTTGTCGGCTTCGCCGCAACCGCAATCTCGATGGTCGTCGGCACCATTTTTGGAATGGCGGCCGGCCATTTCCAGGGGTTCACCCAGGCTGTGCTCATGCGCATCATTGATTTCTTCCTAGTGATCCCCTCGCTCGTGCTGGCGATTACCCTTTCGGCAGTCATCGGGTCGGGGCTCACCACCATCATCATTGCTATCGGGGTAACCGGGTGGGCAAGCACTGCCCGTGTGGTGCGGTCGCAAACCATGCAAATCGAGACGCAGGCGTATATCGAGCGTGCTCGAGCACTCGGTGCCGGTAGCCCGCACATCCTCATGCGTCATGTGCTCCCCGGTGTTATGCCGCTTGTGCTTGCCAACACCACGCTTACTGTGGCCCTTGCGGTAATTGCCGAATCGACCCTCTCGTTCCTCGGGCTGGGCGACCCCAGCACCGTCTCGTGGGGCTCAATGCTGAAAGGCGCTATGGATGCGGGGGCAGCAACCGCAGGCTATTGGTGGGTTGTACTTTCGCCCGGTATCGCCATCGTGATCGCGGTATTGGCGTTCACACTGGTGGGTCGATCAATGGAATCAGTCTTTAACCCCGCGTTGAGAGGCGGTGCAAAGTGAACAAGCTCGAGTTCAACAACGTCACGATCCGCTACGAACAGCGGGCCGGCTCGAATCGCCGTGCGATAGCTGCCGTCAAAAACGTCTCACTGGCAGTGAAAGAGGGCGGTGCGCTCGGGCTGGCCGGCGAATCGGGTAGTGGCAAGTCAACCCTCGCAATGAGCGTGCTGCGGCTACTACCCAAGAACGCCAAAATCGAAGGCGAAATTCTACTCAACGGCGAGCCAGTTGCCGACATGAGTTGGGGTCGGCTGCGCGTTGTACGCTGGACCGAGGCCGCGGTGGTGTTCCAAGGCGCAATGCACGCGCTCAACCCGGTGAAGCGAGTCAACGAGCAGATCGCAGAAGCGATTGAACTGCACGCCGTTGACGAACTCGCGCAGCTGAAAGATCCGAAGCGTCGCGCCGAGCGAGTGAACGAGCTGCTGCGCCAGGTTGACCTTACCCCTGCCAAGGGCAGGTCATTCCCCCACCAGCTTTCTGGCGGGCAAAAACAGCGCGTGATGATTGCAATGGCGCTGGCTTGCGAACCGAACGTGATCATCGCCGATGAACCCACCACCGCGCTCGATGTCATCGTCCAGGCGCAGGTGCTCGACCTACTCAAAGCCAAAGCGGCCGAACGCAACCTCACACTGCTCATGATCAGCCACGACCTCACCGTCCTGGCAACGGTGTGTGACGAAATCGGTGTCATGTACAAGGGCGAGCTCATCGAGCACGGCCCCAGTGATGAAGTGTTGACGAACCCACAGCATCCCCATACCGCGAAACTTGCCGCAGCGTTTCCGTTGATTGGCGACCCCAAATCGAGGCTTTCGCTGCCTAGCTACACGGCTCCGGATGCCCCAACCGCCGGCCCCAATGTGAAGCTCACCGAGGCGGTTCGGCAGATCGAATCGTTTGCCGACCTGTCGACCCAGAGCATCTCGCTCGACCAGGTCACGCTCGCTGCACGCGATCTATCGGTCGAGTTTGGACGCGGCAGCACCCACAATATCGCGGTCAACAAGGTGAACCTCACCTGCCGTCCCGGCGAGATAATTGCGTTGGTGGGTCAATCGGGTTCGGGTAAAACCACCCTCGCCCGCACCCTGCTCGGTCTCCAGCAACTCACCAATGGCGAAGTGATGTATCGCGGCGAACCCCTACCAACCAGGCAGCGCCACCTCAAGGAATATCGGCGCAAAGTGCAATATGTGTTGCAAGACCCAATGGCAGCGCTCAACAGTCGGCACACCGTATATGAGCAGGTTGCCGAGGGCATCCGAGTACAGGGAATTAAGGGCGATGAACGCGAACTTGTTGCCCGGGCCTTGGCCGCCGCCGAACTCGACCCGCCCGAAGAGTTCTTTAACTCATATCCGTTTGAGCTCTCTGGTGGCCAGCGGCAGCGAGTGGTCATCGCGGGCGCGCTCGCGCTCGACCCCGAGTTCATCATCGCCGATGAGCCAGTTGCGAGCTTGGATGCGTCCGTACGCGCCGGTGTACTCGCACTCTTTTTGCGGTTACGCAGCGAACGAGGGCTCGGAGCGCTCATCATCACGCACGACCTCGGACTGGCGTGGAACATCGCCGACCGTGTCGCAGTGATGTACCGCGGTGAAATCGTTGAGCACGGCCCTGTCGACGAAGTGCTCCTCGACCCGCAACACCCTTACACGCGCAAGCTCCTCTCGGTTGTCCCCACCAGCAAATCAACCGACATCACCGCAGAACGGGAAGGAATCTAATGACCTCGCACCCTGCACTTCGCCCGCTGCAGCGTGGCGACCGAGTTGCCCTCATCAGCACCTCAATTCCTCCCACTCCAGATCTCGTCGACGAGTCACTGGCAATTCTGGATGCGTGGGGGCTTGAGCCCGTTCTCGGTAAGCACGCACTCGACCGGCATCCACGCGCCGCCTACCTCGCTGGTCTCGACCAAGATCGGGCGCAAGACCTCACCGAAGCCTGGCTAGACAGCTCGATCGACGCGATCTTTTGTTTGCGCGGAGGCTATGGCACCCTTCGCATGGTTGACCACCTCGACCCCGATCTGCTGCGAACAGCCAAGCCAAAGCCGCTGATCGGTTCGAGCGACCTCACGGCTGTGCACGAATATTGGGAGCAGCACCTGCGGGTGCCCACCTGGTTTGCTCCGATGTTCGCGACGTTTGATCTGCTGCGCTCAACCCACAATGTCGAAAAGCTCCACGAAGCAGTTTTCGGTGACTACCACAGCGCTTCACTCACCTCGCCCGATGCGGTGACCGTCCAGGAAGGCACCGCTGAGGGCACCCTCACCGGCGGCACCCTGAGCCTCATTCGACAGGCACGCGGCATGAACATCTTCCCGCCCGAAACACAAAATGCTGACGGCAAAATTGTTCTGCTCGAAGACGTCAGTGAAGAGCCGTGGCGGCTGGATGGTCAGCTGCTGACCCTGGTTCGTTCGGGATACTTTGACGGAGTTGCAGGCATCGGTCTCGGCACCTGGGAGAAGTGTGGCGACCCCGAGCAGGTGATGTTCGTGCTCGAAGACTATTTGAAACCGCTCGGTGTTCCCATCGTCGCGGGGCTTCCATTTGGCCATGGTAAACAGGTTCAGCCCGTCCCGCTGGGGGTGCGGGCCCGGCTGATCGCCGAGGGTGACAACCCCCGAATTGAGATCGTCAATGACTAGCTCGGTAACCGCATCCGCTGGGCAGCCGAGCGATGTGATCGACCTGCTAACTCCCGACAACGGCCCGGTCGAACTTGCCCGCCAGCTGTGCAATATTCCGTCCGAATCTGGGCAAGAAACGCGCCTCGCCAACGCCATTGAGCAGTTGTTGGCGCGACGTGCCCCGCATCTCACAGTGCTGCGCGATGGCGACGCGATTATTGCGCGCACCGAACTCGGTCGCGACACGCGCGTACTGATCGCCGGCCATCTCGACACCGTGCCAATCAACGGGCTGCTGCCAGTGGTCGATGCGGCGCATGACCAAACGGGCGAGGCAATGCTGCGCGGACGCGGCACCGTCGATATGAAATCGGGAGTAGCGGTACAGCTCGCTCTCGCCCTCAACCTAGTTGCGCCAGTGTTTGACATCACCTGGGTTTGGTACGACCACGAAGAGGTGGAAGAACAGCGAAATGGCCTCGGGCGATTGGTGCGTAACCATCGCGACCTGTTCAACGCCGACCTCGCCGTGCTCGGCGAGCCGTCAAACGGATGCATTGAGCTTGGCTGCAACGGCACGATTACCGTTCGCGCCACCTACCGGGGACGCCGTTCGCACACCGCGCGCGCGTGGAAAGGAGTCAACTCGATCCATCGGGCCGGACGGCTGCTGCAGTTCTTGCACGAATACGAACCCGATCGTCCCGCCGTTGATGGCCTTGAGTTTCGTGAAGGAATGCAGGCGGTGCGCTGCAGTGGTGGAGTGGCCGCGAATGTGGTGCCAGACCTTACCGAGGTCGATATCAACTTCCGTTTCGCACCCAGTCGGTCGGTGCAAGAGGCCGAACAACTGCTGCGCAATATCTGCTTCGACGCTGACGATTTTGAGGTGCTTGATGTAGCCGCCGCCTCTCACCCGAACAGATACTCACCCGCGGTTGCTGCGCTCATTGAAAAACTGGGGCTGCCAGTGCGAGCCAAGCTCGGATGGACCGATGTCGCGCGGCTATCGAGCTTGGATATCCCCTCAATCAACTTTGGCCCGGGAGTGCCGAGTCTCGCGCACACTGATTATGAAGAGGTCAGCGTCGCTCAGATCGAACAGGCCTGGATGCTGCAGCGGGCGTGGCTGCTCGGCAGCCCCATTACGAGCATGAATTGACCGGTCACGCACGTTGCTGTTGCACACCAATTTGCCGCAGCACTTCGAGGCCCTGCAACGCCACTTGTAGTCGTAGTCGTGTGGCGGCAGCATCCAAGCTGTTGTCGAGCAGGGTTTCAAGCCGCTCAATGCGGTAATAGAGAGTTCGCCGTTCAATATGAAGCTGCTTTGCCGCGACAGTCTTGTTGCCGCCACTGTCGAGAAAAGCCCGCAGTGTTTCTAGCAGCGGTGTTCGCTGAACAGGGCTTAACCCGAGCACGGCACCGAGTTCATCCTCGACATAGCGCTGAAGTTCTGGGCCTTCAGCGAGGTTACCCAACAGGCTCAATAGCCCCAGGTCTGAGCTTCGATACAGCCCAGAAGCGCGCACCACTTCGGCACCGTGTCGACCGGCGTCTACCGCCTCGGTGAGGAGCTTGCGCAACCGACCAACCGAGCCTTCACGGCTGAGCCCGATCGAGATGGTGACGTCGCCAAAGCGATCACCGAGGGCGGTGAGCACAGTGGTTGCGAGCTGCTCACCCGCCTGCGCCTCAGCCTGCTGCCGTGACATGCCCACAATACCGAGACAGGTTGATTCAACTACCGCTGCCATACAGCTCAGATCGTGATGGTCAGCGTTTTTGCGCAACCGTTCAAGCGCGGTTTGCAGCAGCACCCGCTCGCCCGCAGTTGTACCGCCGAGTCGAATCGCCAGCCCCAAAAGCACGGGGCGTTCGAGATCGGCACCCACACTCCGCGAGCGCTGCAGCAGCATGTCGTGACTCCAGCGGCGGCCACGCCACAGATCGGCAATGAACTCGCTGCGCGCGGTGTCGATCAGTGAGGTTGATTCACGGCGCGTCAGCATCCACAGTGTGAGGTTGAGCGCCGCCCGCTCCACCGCTTTCTGTTCGAAATCGGTGGACACCTCGTCTCCCATCAGCAGGTGCACTGTGCCCCACTGTTCGTCACGCAGCTGCACCGGCGCAAAAACGCAGTCGCTTCCGCCCTTCGCGCCGTGCGGCTGCTGAACGTGATGTTCCCAGCGCTCGAGCAGTTGCGCATCGGTGAGGTGCCGCCCTGGAGCATAGGCCACGAGTTGCTGTGTGAAGTCATCGAACAGTGCCGGCTTGGCGGTCGCCTCGGCAAGCTCTGCGAGCATTTCTCGCATCCCTTCCCCGTGCAAGATTCGCTGCTGCATCGCTAGCGAGAGCTCATCAAGTTGTTCTATCTCGGCGAGTCGATATTCGGTGGTCAGTTCAGCTTTTGCGGTGGCCGCAGCCGCTGCGGGATTCGTCAACATGCTCACTCCGTTGTGGGTGTCGTTCTTCACCACACTATCGAGATTTCACAGAGTGTGAAATTTCATTCCCACTGATGTCTCACCGCGACAGTAGTTCTCGGCACGGCAGAGAAATAGAGTCGCCACTACGGGCTATCGCAGATGGCACAACCGGTCAATGACGACCCAGAGGAGTTGTAGGTGCAATGTCGCAAAATCAATCACAGTTGATCCAGCTTGCTCGCGACTACCAGCGCGCCTCTCGAGCTGAAAAGAGCGCCATCCTCGAACGGATGCAGGCCGATACCGGATGGTCTCGTGACCACTGCCGACGAAGCCTTCGCAAGACAGCAAATCCCACAGCCACGGCAACACCCGGTCGTCCGGCTGGCAGCCGCAAATATTCCACCAGCGCCGCCGAGGCACTCGAGCAGGTGTGGCACCTGGTCGGGCAGCCGAGTGGCCGGCGGCTGCAGGCAATGATGCCGAAGCTATTGAGCCGCCTCGACCAGCACGGTGAATTGTGTGAAGCGCTGTCCACTGCCGAAGTGCGCACCGAACTTCTCACAATGAGTTCGGCTTCGATCGACCGATATTTGCGGGCAGCTCGTGAGCGCTGCACACCCACGCTGTCTGACACCGACGCGTGCCTGCAGCAGCGCTTGGCCGAGCACGAGACGGTCGGTGAGGCCGGCAGGTTTCGGTTGTGTGCCGCAGCTAACCCCGTCGCAAACGGCAGCTGCAGCCACATCATTTCGCTCGGTTTGCACGACAAGCTCACCGGTTGGCGGATGCGTGTGGCCACCCCAAGCACATCCCCGCGCGTGCTCTTTCCCGCGCTCAATCGACTCGTACGGGCAAACCCGGTGCCGCTTCGCAGTATTGATGTTCATACTGGCAGCGAGCTGTTGAACTTCTCGCTCATCAGCTGGGCTCACGAGCGCAACATTGCAGTTTCGCCGTCGAGGTTTGCAACCAGCGACACCGAGAACGCGAACCAACCCGTTCAGTGCGATTGCCTCCCGCATGAAATGGCGATGTACGAGCGCCAGGCGCAACTGCAAACGCAACTGTGGGAAGTGCTCGACCAGCGTCACAATTACCTATTGCCGATTACGCGCGCGAAATACAAGGTATGGACCGGCAGCAGCGAAGTGCGCGTATTTGACAGTCTGCTCACGCCGCTGCAACGCCTGGAGGCGAGCCTTGATGGCCCGCTCAGCAGCGCTCTGCGCTGGCACGACGAGTGCCTCAACCCCGCTGCCATTTCCCGAGAAGCTGCCCGGCTGCAAGCTGAACTTGCCCTCACGAAGGCCCAGCATGCACCTGCTGCGTAGTCGCGCACCGCGACAGCGCGCGCACCGCAACCGCACGCACCGCAACCGCACGTACCGCAACCGCTCGCGCCCGCTGCACCGCCCCTCAGATTTTTGTTTCCTGGCTGCATCCCAAAACTGAAAATTGTTTCCTGACTGCATCCGGATGCAGAAATTTGTTCCCTGGCTGCAAAACAGGCTGTTTCGCCTCCATCCGGCCCTAAATCCCCTGTTTTGCAGCCAAAATTCTGATTTCAGGAAACAAAAATCCGAGGCCAGGAAACAAAAATCTGCAAGCACGCACCCACCCCAACTAAACTGGTACCACAATGACGCAGCGACTCTACTCGGCCACTTGGCGGCAGCTCGCAGCAGACCACGCGCGCCGAGCCGATGCGCTCACGGCTGACTATCGCAGCGCTCGCGCATCGGGTCGCCGCCATGCAATCGACGATTTCTTATTCACCTACTACTCGTACCGTCCCTCGGTGCTGCGCAAATGGCATCCGGGCATCGGTACCGCGCTCGACGACGCCGAAGACTACACCAACAAACGCTGGTATCGCGCCGACAAACATGGCTCGGTGACGGTGGATGCGGCCGCATTCCTCGCCGACCGCGGGCACGTGGCCCGCCAAATACAAGCACTCAGCGAGGCGATCGTTGGCCGGCAACCCCGCTTCAGCTGTTTCGGGCTGCACGAGTGGGCGATGGTGTATCGGCAGGCCGAACACCGCCACCCCATTCCGTTACGACTGGGCCAAGCGGGCACTGATGCCGTGGTTGAATCGCACGACATTAACTGCAGCCATTTCGATGCCTTTCGGTTCTTCACCCCGGATGCGCGACCCCTCAACCAGCTCCAGCCCACCCGAGCCAGCCAGTGCGATCTCGATCAGGCAGGCTGTCTGCACGCCAATATGGACCTCTACAAGTGGGCTATGAAACTCGGCCCGCTGGTGCCGGGCGATTTGCTGCTCGACACGTTTGAACTCGCCCGCGAAATCCGCTGGACCGACATGCAGGCCTCCCCCTACGACGTCAGCGACTACGGGGTTGCCGCCATCGCCATCGAAACTCCGCAGGGCAAAGCTGAGTATGTGCAGCGGCAGCGCGACTATGCCGAGCGGTCGCAACTGCTGCGCGGCCGGCTCATCGAGGTGATTCGGGCAGCCCAAAAAGCTGCCGCCACCGAAACAGAGGGAGGTTCTCGGCAGATTTTGGCCACAGGATGACCCACAGCGCATCCTGTGCCCGAAATCTTCCGCTGAACTCACGCATCTGCGCGCCGCTCCCCCAAAAACCGGCGGGCTCGATCCGAAGACCGAGCCCGCCAGATGCTAAACCGTAGCGATTAGACCTCGAGCACGTCGCGACGGTGCGGGAGCACTGCCGGGTGCACACCACCGAGGTGCTCGATGATGCGCACAACCTGCTTCGAGTAGCCGTACTCGTTGTCGTACCACACGTAGAGCACGAGGCTGGTGCCGTTCGCGATGGTGGCGAGGCCGTCAACGATGCCGCAGCGTTCGTGGCCAACAAAGTCGGTCGACACGATGTCGGGCGATTCAACATAGTCGATCTGCTGACGCAGGTTCGAACGCAGCGAAACTTCGCGCAGGTAGTCGTTGACCTCTTCACGGGTCACTTCACGGCCGAGCTCAAGGTTGAGCACCGCCATCGATACGTCCGGGGTGGGAACACGAATGGCGTTACCGGTGAGCTTGCCAGCGAACTCGGGCAACGCTTTCGCAACAGCCTTGGCGGCACCGGTCTCGGTGAGCACCATGTTGAGAGTTGCGGCGCGGCCACGGCGGGCAGCCTTGTGGTAGTTGTCGATGAGGTTCTGGTCGTTCGTGAACGAGTGCACGGTTTCGACGTGACCACGCACCACACCAAACTTCTTGTCGAGTGCGTGCAGGGTCGGGGTGATGCCGTTGGTGGTGCACGATGCGGCCGAGAGAATCTTCTCGTCATCGGTGATGTCGTTGTGGTTGATGCCGAACACGACGTTGCGCAGATCGCCCTTACCGGGGGCGGTGAGCAGCACACGGCCAACACCCTTCGACTGCAGGTGTTGCGACAGGCCCGCTTCGTCGCGCCAGCGGCCGGTATTGTCGACGACGATCGCGTCGTTGATGCCGTACTGGGTGTAGTCGATCGATGCCGGGTCGCTCGAGTAGATGACCTGAATCAGCGTGCCATTGGCGAGAATCGTGTTGTTCTCGTTGTCGACCTGGATGGTGCCGTTGAAGGGGCCGTGCACCGAGTCGCGACGTAGCAGCGCGGCGCGTTTGTCGAGGTCGTCGTCACCGTTCTTCCGCACCACAATGGCGCGCAGGCGCAGACCGGGGCCGGTGGCGGCCTGTTCAATAAGGATGCGGGCAAGCAGTCGACCGATACGGCCGAAACCGTAGAGCACAACGTCTTTACCCTGACCGTTCACGTCGGCGGGTTTGACCTCTGCGAGCTGCTCGGCGAGGAACGCTGCAATGTCGCCGTCGCCGCCCTGTTCGCGGTAGAGGCGGGCGAGCTCACCGAGGTCGACCGAGGCGGTGTCGAAGTTCATTTCTGAGAGCGCTTCGAGCAGTTTGATGGTGAGGTCGAGGGGCACCACGTCGCCCTGCACGCGACGTGCGTAGCGGTGGGCCTTGATCACGTCGACCGCCGAGCGGTTAATGAGGCGACGGCCGTGAATCGAGGTCACAATATTGTGTTCGCGGTAGAGCTTTGAAACCAGCGGAATCACCCGCTCGGCGGCCGCAACGCGTTCAAACCATTCAGTTTGAGCATGGGTGTACTGATCGGTCATCGGATCGTCCCTCCATCGGGTGTCGTGGCACTGCGAAGTGCACCGCAGCGGCGATTTTTCCTGCTTTCAGCTTACCCAACCAAGTCAACGATGCGCGCAGCTTTCCCCATCACAAGCGACCCGGTTAGCGGCCCAGTTTTATTTCTTCCGGCGACGTTCGCGCACGCGCATATTCACAACGATTGGCGTGCCAACAAACCCGAACACTTCGCGGAGGCGTCGCTGGATGAAGCGACGGTATCCGGGGTCGAGGAAGCCGGTGGTGAACAGCACGAATGTGGGTGGGCGGGTCTGTGCCTGCGTGGCGAACAGGATGCGTGGCTGCTTTCCGCCGCGCAGCGGGTGCGGGAACTCTTGCGCCAGTTCGGTGAGGAAGGCGTTGAGCTTACCGGTGGGGATGCGGGTATCCCACGAGGCGAGCGCGGTTTCGAGCGCTGGCACAAGTTTTTCGAGGTGGCGTCCGGTGTGTGCCGAGATGTTTACGCGTGGGGCCCACGACACATGCACGAGGTCTTGTTCGATTTCGCGTTCGAGCTGCCAGCGGCGCTCGTCATCGATGAGATCCCACTTGTTGAACGCGAGCACGAGCGCGCGACCCGATTGCAACACCATCTCGACGATGCGCACATCTTGCACACCGAGCGGCTCGGTGACATCGAACACCACGATCGCCACTTCGGCTTTGTCGAGTGCGGTGGCGGTGCGCAGCGAAGCGTAGAAGTCGGCGCCCTGCTGCAGGTGTACGCGTTTGCGGATACCGGCGGTGTCGACAAATCGCCACAGCCTGCCGCCCACCTCAACGAGCGAGTCGACCGGGTCGCGGGTGGTGCCGGCAAGGTCGTTGACCACCACCCGTTCTTCACCGGCGGCCTTGTTGAGCAGGCTTGATTTACCCACGTTGGGGCGGCCCACAATGGCCACCCGGCGTGGACCACCAACCTCGCGTTCGGCAACTTGCGATTCTTGTGGCAGCACTCGCATCACTTCATCGAGTAGGTCGGCCACGCCGCGTCCGTGCAGCGCTGAGGTTGGCCAGGGCTCGCCGAGCCCCAGGCTCCACAGCGGTGCAGCGTTGGGTTCTTGCACCACATCGTCAATCTTGTTCGCGGCGAGAATCACCGGGCGGTCGGTTTTGCGCAGCATCCGCACCACCTGTTCATCGGTGGCCGTGGCACCGACATTCGCATCCACCACGAACAGCACCGCATCGGCGAGTTCGATGGCGATCTCGGCCTGTTCGGCAACCGAGCGGTCGATGCCTTTTGCATCCGGTTCCCAACCGCCGGTGTCGACAACGGTGAATCCGCGCCCGCCCCATTCGGCGCGATAGCTGACCCGGTCGCGAGTGACGCCCGGAACGTCTTCTACCACCGCTTCGCGGCGTCCGAGGATACGGTTAACCAGTGCCGACTTGCCCACGTTCGGGCGCCCCACCACCGCCAGCACGGGCAGCGCCGGTAGATAGTAGACGCTGTCTTGGCCGGATGCGTCGGCCTCGAGCATGGCGAGATCATCGTCGTCGAGTTCATAGTCGTGCAGCCCCTGCCGCAACATTTCGGCGCGCTGGTCGGCGAGGTCGTCGTCGATGGCTGTCACACGTTCCACAAAGTCTTCGGCACTTTCGGCGTAGTGCACCTCGATGTCACGATCGTCGGCAACCAGCTCGGGCTGGTAGGGAGTGCGTTCGCGCGGGCCCTCGGGGTCACCGAGCGGTGCCATTGGGTTGTGCTGGTCGCTCATTGCTGTGCCTTTCGGATGAGATCGATCACGGCCGCAATCGCGGCCTCGAGTGTCAGGTTGGTGGTATCGAGTTCGACGACCCCGTCGGCGGCGCTGGTGAAGTTCGCCACTGTGGCGTCGCGAGCATCCCGTTCGCTAATGGTGGCCGCCACCCGCTCAGCATTGTCGGCAGCACGCTCTGCCTGACGGCGACGGATGCGTTCGGCTTCGCTGGCGGTGATGAGGATGCGCAGCGGCGCGTCAGGAACCACCACCGTAGTGAGGTCGCGTCCCTCAGCAATAATGCCGCCGGCTTCATCCTCATGCAGAGTCTGTCGAAATCGTTCGTTGACCGCAGCACGCACCCGCAAGTTGGTGGCGACGGCCGAGACAAGCTCTGAGATGCGCGTTTCGCGAATGGCCTCGGTGATGTCAGTGTCACCGATGCACACCCAGCGCTCGTCGGGCTCGAGTGAGAGCCGCCATTGCGCAAAAAACTCGGGCAAAAGCGCCACCACGGCCTCCTGGTCGGCGGGGTCTATCTGCCGGTCGAGCGCGAACCAGGTGAGTGCCCGGTACACCGAACCGGTGTCGAGCAGATGCCAGCCAAGCTGCTGTGCCGCGGCGCGCGAAACCGTCGACTTACCCGAGCCAGACGGGCCGTCGATCGCGACAATCAGGTGGTTTGACAACGTGTCTCCTTTGTGGGGCCGGGCGGGGTCAGGTCGTTCGGTTACTGTGCCACGCGCCAGCCGCGACTGTCGAGCTCATCAACCAGGCGCTGGCGTGCCTCGGGCAGCACCCACACTTCGACCAGGCCGAGGTTCGCGCCCGGTGAGTGTTCGAGCATGATCTCTTCAACGTTGATATCGGCCTCGCCAATTTCGTTGAAGAGCCGCGCAAGCTGGCCGGGACGGTCGTCGACCATCACGGTCACCGAGGCGTAGGTGCGACGCGAACCGTGTTTGCCGGGGATGCGCGAGACGCCCTCGTTACCGGCCTGCATCTGGTCGGCAACCACGCGACGAGCGCCCTCGGCTTCAATATCGTCGAGTGCGTCGGCGAGCGTGCCAATATCGTGAGCTACGCTGCGCAGGATACGAGCCACTCGCGAACCGTTCGCCGCCAGAATCTGGTTCCACATGGTCGGGTCGCTAGCCGCAATGCGAGTGACGTCGCGCAGTCCCCCGCCGGCGAGGCTGGCGGCATCCAGATCGTCGCCGAGCAACTGTGCCGCCATCACACTCGACATCAGCTGCGGCACATGCGAGATGAGCGCCACCGCCTCGTCGTGGTCTTCCGCCGTGAGGTTGACGACGCTGGCGCCTAAATCGAGCGCCAACCCCTCAACCTCTTGCAGGCATTCGACCGTAGTTTCGGGGTTGCTGGCAATGACCCACGGCCGGCCAAGAAAGAGATCGGCACGGCCCGAGAGCGGCCCGCCGGTTTCGCGGCCGGCCATGGGATGCGATCCCACATAGCGGCTCACATCCCCTCCGCCGCCACGCACCACTTCGAGCGGCAGCGTCTTGACGCTGGCAACATCGGTGACGATGGCATTCGGCCACTTGTGCAGCTGTTCGAGCACGACAGCACCGACCGCGTCGGGTGGTACACACACCACCACAAGGCGCGGGATGTCTTCGGGCTTTGCCTCGGCTGCACTTTCAGCTGGGGCGATGCGACCGGCCCCGTAGTCGGCGGCGAGCCGCATTGCCGTTGGTGACAGATCGCGCAGCAGCACATCCACACCGAGTCGCCGCAGCCCCAACCCGATCGAGGTGCCAAGCAGCCCCGTACCAACTACGAGCACCGGTGATACGGTGCGCACCGGTGCCTGCGCCCGAACGCTATTCATCGTTTCCCTCCCCTGCGCTGGCCATCGCCATGACCGTCGCGACGCTGTTGACCGCGCGGGTTACCGCGCCGGCTTTTCGGCTTGCCGTTGCGGTCGCCGCGAGCGTGTCCGCCGCGGGTGCCGCCGCTTTTGCTGCGTGGATGCGAACCGTGACCGCGACCGGTGTTCTTGTTGCGATAGTGCTGGCCGCCATCGGAGCCGCGATTGTTACGTTGTTGTGTGGCGGTGTTATCGTCTGGTTCACCGCTTCCTAGGCGCAGTAGTTCGCCGAGTTCATCCGCCGTCAATTCGCGGATCTCGCCCTGGCGCAGTGTGCCCAGATGCAGCGGCCCGAAGCTGCGACGCACGAGTTCACGCACCGGATGGCCCACATGCGCGAGCATCCGACGCACAATACGGTTTTTGCCCGAGTGCAGGGTGATCTCAACGAGCGTCAATTTAGCTGACGAACCGCCCGCGAGAATCCGTGCCGAATCGGCGCGAATAAACCCGTCTTCAAGTTCGACCCCGTCACGCAGCTGTTGAACAGCGGCGGCCGGCATCCGGCCATCGACCTTGGCCACATAGGTCTTTGACACCCCGAATGAGGGGTGCGCCAGCACATGCGCGAGCTCACCATCATTGGTGATGATGAGCAGGCCACTGGTTTCGTAGTCGAGACGCCCCACGTTGTAGAGCCGTTCGGGATACTGTTCGGTGAACTCGCGCAGATCACGGCGGCCGTGCTCGTCATGCATCGACGAGACCACTTTCACGGGTTTGTTCAAAATGAGATACCGCTTGGTTTGGTCGAGCTGAACGGGTGTGCCGTCGACGACCACGCGGTCGTGTTCGGGATCGATGCGGGTGCCGAGTTCGGTGACCACCGAGCCGTTCACTTTCACTCGCCCCGCGGTGATGAGCTGTTCACATACGCGGCGGCTGGCCACCCCCGCGTGGGCGAGGGCTTTCTGCAGCCGCACCCCTTCGGGAAGCTGTTGCGCCGGTGCCGCATTTGCGGGCCGGTGATCGGGCGGGAATGGGATGTCGTCAAAGTCGCTGAGCTGATAGCCGCCGGCTGGACGCTCGGCCTCGGCTCGGGCCACTGCGGCAGCCAGTTGCGCCAGCTCCCCCGCATCCGCTGCGGTGTGCGCAGACCGTTCGGCCTTCGAATACTGGGTGTCGTCACGACGCTCAGTCACTAAATCCGTCCCTTCCATCATCCAAGAATGGTGAAATCTTTGGCAGTTCATCCAGTGAGTTGATTCCGAGCAGTTCGAGCAGCAGCTCGGTGGTTTCATACAGAATCGCACCGGTGTGCGCGTCATTACCGCTCTCGGTGATGAGTCCGCGCGCAAGTAGCGTGCGCACCACCGAGTCGACGTTCACCGCACGCACCTGCGCGACCTGTGATCGGGTGACCGGTTGGCGATACGCAATCACCGTGAGTGTTTCGAGCGCGGCCTGCGACAGCCGAGCCGGCTGCTGCACCGCAACGAAGTCACCCACGATATCTTCGTAGCCGCTGCGCACATACATGCGATAGCCGCCACCCACCTCACGCAGTTCGAAACCGCGCGGCGTCCCGCCTTCTTCTCCATCGTAGTCGGCGCGCAGCCGGGCGATCGCTTCACGCACCCTGGCGACCGGATGCGAAACCGCCGCTGCCAGGGCAACCAGCGGCACCGGCTCATCACTGATGAATAGAATCGCTTCGAGTGCCCGGTCAAGATCGACTGTGTGCTCGGGGTTGCGGGGTGCGGTCGGCTCGGCTGCGGTATTGACCGCCGAACCCGCTGTTGGTTCATCCCTCATAGTCGGCTCCCAGTGTTCCAAGTTCTTCGTCACTCCAGTGCTCGGCCTGCCAGCTCACAGTAAGCGAGCCAAGCGGTTGTTCTTGTTCGAGTGCGACCACTGCCCGGCGATACAGTTCGAGCACCGCCAAAAAACGTGCGATAACCACACCCGGAGTGTCGGCATCGGCCACCAGTTCGGTAAACGGCGCCGGCCCGTTTTCGCGCAATCGACGCACCAGAACGGTCGCCTGCTCACGAATCGACACCAGCGGCGCGTGCAGGTGGTCGAGCCCCACCGTGGGAATCGCTTTCGGTGTGAACACGATTGCCGCGAGTGCGGCAAAATCGGTAAGACTGAGCGGAAAAACGAGCTCAGGTTCGCGTTCCCGCAGCTGCGGTTCGAGCGGCACGGTGCGGGCGTGCCGGTGTTCTTCGACATCGAACCTCGACTGCAGCCACTTTGCGGCTTCTTTGTAGGCGCGATATTGCAGCAGCCGTGCAAACAGCACGTCGCGCGCCTCTAACACGGCCACATCCTCAGCATCGACATAGTCACCCTGTGGCAGCAGGCTTACGAGTTTCATATCGAGCAGCGTCGCAGCCACGACGATGAATTCGCTGGCCTGGTCGAGTTCGCCCGCAGTTTCGAGGCTGGCAACGTGGCTGATGAACTCATCGGTCACCTTCGACAACGAAATCTCGGTGATATCGAGCTCGTGTTTCGCGATCAACTGCAGCAGCAGATCGAACGGCCCCTCGAATACTTCGAGCGAAACCTGGAATGCATCGGGGCTGTCGAGGCTCGGTTGAGTCAGCGAGCCGTCGTCGGCGACCGGAGTGGCATCAGGCTGCGGCACCGCGCGCCACCAGTTCGCGGGCGAGCTGACGGTACGCCTGTGCTGCCGGATGATTTGGCGCAAATGCCACGATCGGCACACCGGCAACGGATGCATCGGGGAACTTCACGGTGCGGCCGATAACGGTGTCGAAGACCTTGTCGCCGAACACTTCGTAGACACGGTCGAGCACTTCGCGGGCGTGCAGGGTGCGGCCGTCAAACATGGTCGGCAGGATGCCGTCGAGTTCGAGAGCCGGGTTGAGCCGTGAGCGCACCTTTTCGATCGTCTCGATCAGCAGCGCCACCCCGCGCAGCGCGAAATACTCGCATTCGAGCGGGATCATGACACCGTGACTGGCTGTGAGCGCGTTCACGGTGAGTAACCCCAGCGACGGTTGGCAGTCGATGATGATGACGTCGTATTCGCCTGCCACCTGCCGCAGCAGGCTCGCCAGTATTTGTTCGCGAGCCACCTCGGTGACCAGGTGCACTTCGGCGGCCGACAGGTCGATGTTTGCGGGAATGACGTCAAGGCCTTCAAAGTCGGTCGGCTGGATCGCATTGTGCGGATCGTTTTCGCGACCGATCAACAGGTCATAGATGGTCGACACATTGTGTGTCGAAATGCCGAGCCCTGCCGAGAGTGCGCCCTGCGGGTCAAAGTCGACGCACAGCACGCGCCGCCCGTAGCCCGCCAGCGAGGCGGCGAGGTTGATTGAGGTGGTGGTTTTACCGACGCCGCCTTTTTGGTTGCACATGGCAATCACTCGTGCCGGCCCATGCGATTCGAGCGGTTCGGGGTCGGAAAACTTGTTGTAGAGCCGTGTCGATACCGATTCAGCTGAGCGGATCTGGCCGGGTTCACTGCCTTCGGCATAGTTGATGCGTTCGGTTCCCGCTGTCAGCAGTGCTTCTGACACTTCCAGCCCCGGCAGCTCGGGCATATCAGCGTCTGGTTTCACCATCGGTGCCCTCCTGTATATTCCTCGGGTTCGCCGGACTATCTCTCCGCCCCGTCGGCATTGCTTGAGGTTTGCAAAACTCTCGAGTGCTGCTGGCATGCTATCGCCGACGACGATCGTTGCACCTGCCACCCCAGGGGTGTCGGCGATTGGGCTTCAAGCTGTGGTTGAACCTGTCGCAGTCGGGTGCCATCCTGGCAGGGATGTCTCATGCAGTCATTTACCGGGTCGCCGCATAGCACAGTTTCGAAACTTTCCCCTTCAACGACTACCCTGTCACCATGCCTCGGTCGCTCCCCGTGTTACCACGCGCGCTCAGCGCGGTTGTCGCGGTGCTTGCCACGGGCGCCGTGGCGTACGGGACGCCAAATATCATCCAGGTTGAAGATGATCGGGTGCTCGCCCAGCAGCATCGCGTGCAGATCGATCACGAACTTGCAGGTGCGCCCGGTGTTGCCGGCTATTCGATCAGCCAGTTGCACGAAGATCCTTCCTCGACCGTGGTGCTCGGCACCCATGTGGTGGTGACGCTCACCACCAACTACTCTCCTGCCCAGCTCGGACAGTTGCTCACCAAGCTATTTAGTGATGGTTGCGATGTGGCGCTTGTGCGGTTCGAGTTCAGCGCCACTTCGAGCATCGATGTGGTGCACGCGCAACGCGATGCGCAGCAGTGGGC
The DNA here is from genome assembly GCF_963509965.1 of uncultured Gulosibacter sp. NCBI lineage: Bacteria > Bacillati > Actinomycetota > Actinomycetes > Micrococcales > Microbacteriaceae > Gulosibacter > uncultured Gulosibacter sp. The sequence continues at coordinate 10,419 of NZ_CAUPDE010000015.1, read as the reverse complement.
CGATCTTATCGACAGCGTTGACCAGCTCGAATATGCCCGCATGCGGTTGGCTCAGTTCGGTCCCGACAGCATCGCGCAGTTTCAGCTTGAGATCAGCTCACTATCACAAGATGTGATTGCTTCCTACGAGCAGCTGCACGACCAGCCGCTGCCCGATTGGGTCACCATCGGGCAGCTCGAATACGAAACCACCAACGGCACCTGGCCTCGACTTGCGCTACACGCCGAGCGAGAGATTACGACCGACGAGTGGCTGCAGTTCTGCGATCGCGTCGCTTCGCTACGCGAAGCCACCAGGTCGCAGATGCATTTCTCGCTCAGTATGACCGCCACCGATTCCGGCAGCGAGGCACTGTTTGAAGAATCGATCGTGCCGGCACCGCCTCCGAAGTTCACCCCCGACCCCGAGCCGCCACAGCCGTGAATTAGCTGCGCGCCCGCGGATGGCTGCTGAGGTACATATCACGCAGCGCGTCTGCCGTTACCCGGGTGTAGATCTGGGTCGTTGATACCGACGCGTGCCCGAGTAGTTCTTGCACCACCCGCACATCGGCACCACCCTGCATCAGGTGGGTTGCGAACGAGTGCCGCAGCACATGCGGCGACACATGTTCGCTCAGCCGCGCCCGCTGCGCCACCTGTTGCAGGATGTTGAATGCACCGGTGCGACTGAGCCGTTTACCACGAACTCCCAAAAAGAGCGCCCCACCCGATCTGCCCACCGCGGCGAACTGTGGCCTGGCGCGCACCAGATAGGCGTCGAGTGCCTGCCGCGCATAGCTTCCCAGTGGTACGATCCGTTGCTTATCGCCCTTGCCTCGAACGCGAATCAGATCTTGATCGATAACATCGTCGACGTCTAGTGCCACGGCCTCCGAAATCCGAGCGCCGGTGGCGTAGAGCAGCTCAAGCAGGGCACGATTACGAAGCTGCACCGGCTCGTCGCCACCGCTCGCTTCGAGCAGCTGCTCTACCTGTGCGATCGTGAGCGCTTTGGGTAGCCGCGACGGCAGCTTCGGCGTCACAATATCTGCGGTGGCGTCGTATTGCACCAGCTGTTCGTCGAGCGCGAAGCGATGCAGGCCGCGCACGCTCGACGCGATACGTGACACCGAACTCGCAGCCAATGTCAGCCCGCCCTCAGCGGCCGGTGTGCGCAACCAGGCAATAAACTGCTGCACCTGCGCCGGGGCAACCTCTACCAGTGCGGTTATCTGCTGCTCGACAAGCCAATCGCGGTAGCGGGTGAGGTCGCGTCGGTAGGCGGCAATCGAGTTGTTTGACAGCCCACGTTCGATGGTGACATGACGCAGATACTGTTCGATTTCACGGTCGAGCGTCAGCCGCTGCACGGTCAGGCTCGCCGCCCGCCGGCAATCGCACGAGGCAGCACCGCCTGTGCTTCCGGGCGCGTATCCCAAGGGGTGTCGGCCGGCCGCAGCGTCGCCCAGTGCTGTCGCCGCGACTCGTTGGCGGCGAAGATCGCCTGCAGCGCTGCGGGGTTGTGCAACTGGCCCGCAAAGATACGTTCGATGGCCTCGTCGAGCGAAACCCAGGCGAGACGAATATCGGCTTCCTCTGCCTGCCGATCAAATGCCTCGGCGGCCGGTTGCAACCCGCGCGCCAAATAGATACGGATCGATTCGTTAGAACCGCCCGGTGAGGTCCAAAAATCAAGTAGCAAATACCACTCGGATGCCTGCAGATCGGCCTCTTCAGCCAGCTCCCGCTTCGCCGCAGCCAGTGGATCTTCACCCGGTGCATCCAACAGTCCCGCCGGCAGTTCCCAGTCGCGGCTGCGAGCCGGGTGACGGTATTGCTGCAAAAGCAGTGCCCGATCGTGTTCATCGAGTGCCAACACCGCCACCGCACCGGTATGCGCGATGAACTCGCGGGTGAGTTCTTCATCGCCATAGCGAAACGTTTCTGACACCACGTTCCACACCCAGCCGTGATGGAGCATCCCGGTTGCGGTGACCGGATACGACTGCGGCTGGTCAGCAACGGCACCAGAATCGATGATCTGCATGGCTAGTCTTCGATATCGGTATCGTCGATCTCCACGAGTCGGCTGGCGCGCTGACGCTCAAGCGCTGCCGCCACGAGCCCGGCAAAGAGTGGATGCGCGCGGTTGGGTCGCGATTTCAGCTCGGGATGTGCCTGGGTGGCCACATAGAAGGGATGCACGTTTGCCGGCAACTCAACAAACTCGACGAGTTTGCCGTCAGGCGAAGTGCCAGAGAAGCGCAGTCCAGCTTCGGTGAGCTGCTCGCGGTAGGCGTTGTTCACCTCGTAGCGGTGACGGTGACGCTCTTCCACCTCGGTGCTGCCGTATGTTTCAGCCGCCACCGACCCTTCAGTGAGCACCGCGGGATAGGTGCCCAGGCGCATAGTGCCGCCGAGGTCACCGTCGCCGAGAATCGCGATCTGTTCTTCCATCGTTGCCACCACCGGCGACGGAGTTTCGGGGTCAAACTCGGTCGAGGAAGCGTCTTCGATGCCGGCGACATTCCGCGCATACTCGATCACCATCGTCTGCAACCCGAGGCACAGCCCCAGTAGCGGAATCTTGTTTTCGCGGCAGTAGCGCAGCGCACCAAGTTTGCCCTCGATACCGCGGATACCGAATCCGCCTGGCACACACACACCGTCCACGTCCGAAAGCTGTGCGGCTGCACCCTCGGGTGTGGCGCAGTCATCGGCCGCCACCCAGCGCAGGTCGATCTTGGCTTGGTTGGCGAACCCACCGGCACGCAGCGCCTCGGCAACCGAGAGATAGGCATCGGGCAGATCAATGTACTTACCCACGAGCGCGATCGTGACGGTGTGTTTGGGGTTGTGCACCACATCCAGCAGCTGCTGCCAACCGCTGGAGTAGTCAAACTCACGCACCGGGAGGTTGAGCTGACGGATGATCACCTCATCCAGCCCCTGCTCGCGCAACGTCGCCGGGATGTCATAGATCGATGAGAGATCGGGGGTGTTGACCACCGCATCCTCATCGACGTCACACATGAGCGCAATCTTGGCGCGGTTCGACTCGGTTACCGGACGGTCGCTTCGCAGCACCAGCGCGTCGGGCTGAATACCGGCCGAGCGCAGTGCCGCCACCGAATGCTGCGTGGGCTTGGTTTTCTGCTCACCCGAGGCACCCATGAACGGTACGAGCGACACGTGCACGAAGAACACATTGTTGCGACCGAGTTCGTGCCGAATCTGCCGCGCCGACTCGATAAACGGCTGCGACTCGATATCGCCGATCGTGCCGCCAACCTCGGTGATGATCACGTCCGGACGCGGGGTTTCGCTGGCCTGCAGCCGCATCCGGCGCTTGATCTCGTCGGTGATGTGCGGGATGACCTGCACGGTGTCGCCAAGGAACTCGCCGCGGCGCTCACGGGCGATGACCGTCGAGTACACCTGCCCGGTGGTGACGTTCGCGGCGGCGCTCAGGTTCACGTCGAGAAAACGCTCATAGTGGCCAATGTCGAGGTCGGTTTCGGCGCCGTCGTTCGTGACGAACACCTCGCCGTGCTGAAACGGGTTCATCGTGCCCGGGTCGACATTGAGATAGGGGTCAAGCTTTTGCATGACCACTCGAAGCCCGCGCGCAGTCAACAGATTACCGAGCGAGGCCGCGGTCAGCCCCTTGCCCAGGGAAGAAACAACACCACCGGTGACGAAGATCTGTTTGACCGGGGCGAGCGCCTCGGTGCCAGCGTTCTGGTGGCCCGTGACGGGGGCTGCAACTGAGTCATTCACGGGGTTTAATACTATCGCACGTCTCAGTCAGCGGCAGCGGTCTCGGCGGCGCGGCGAAGCAGTTCTTTTGCATGCTCGCGGCCAGATTCAGACTCGGGCAGCCCCGAGAGCAATCGCGTCATCTCAGCCACCCTTCCCTCGCTGTCGAGCGGTCGGATCGACGAGGTGGTCACCTGCCCGTCGGTGGTTTTCTCGATTCGCAGATGTTGATCGGCAAACGCCGCCACCTGCGCGAGGTGGGTGACCACAATCACCTGTCGGGTGGCGGCCAGGCGCTGCAGCCGGGCACCAATTTCAAGCGCCGCGGCCCCACCCACGCCGGCATCGATCTCGTCGAACACGAGCGTCGGCACCGGGTTCGCTGCCGAGAGCACCACCTCGAGCGCCAGCATCACACGGCTGAGTTCACCACCGGATGCGCTGGTGGCTAGCGGTGCCGGTGCGGCACCCGGATGCGGTGCCAGTAGCAGCGAGACACGGTCTTGCCCCTGCCGACGAATCTCCTGCTCGGTGGTGATCGCCACCGAGAGTTTCGCGTTTGGCATCGCCAGGGCGTGCAGCTCTTCGGTGACCCGCGCGGCAAGCTCATCACCCGCCTGTCGACGCAATTCGGTCAGCCGACTGGCAGCATCGGCCAGTTCGCTTTCAAGCTCGCTCACCTGTGCCACCAATTGTGGGATGCGCTGGTCGTCACCGGCGAGTTCCAGAAGCCGCGCACCGGCGGCAGCATATTGTTCTAGCAGCTCTTCGAGGCCGACTCGATGGCGGGTTTTCAGCGACTCTATCGCCGCCAATCGGTCGTTGAGTGAAGCGAGTTCGCCGATTCCCTCCACATCCAGATCAGCGAGGTAGCCAGCCAAGCGCGTGGCGAGGTCTTCAACCGCAAAAACCAGGTCGTTTGCCGCTTCAACAGTGGTGTCGAGCGAGCCGTCCGAACGGTACGCCCGTTCAATGCGGGTGGTGATGGTGCGGCTGAGCTCGCGCACGCTACCGCCCGGATGCTCCTCACCGGCCAGCAGTTCGTGCGCCTCGCCCATCAGTGCGCGCAACTCTTCACGGTTCGACAGCCGCTCGATGCGGGCCAGCAACTGCCGATCTTCGTCCGGTTGCGGATCTACCTGCTCAAACTCATCGATGAGCAGCTGCAGCTGTTCACGCTGCACGGCTCGGGTTTCGGCTGCATCCTGCAGTTCGCGCAATTCACCACGCAGCTGCTGCAGCCGATCAAAGCGCTCGGCTACGACATCCCGCACGCCCAGTAGTTCACTGCCACCGAAAGCGTCGAGTGCGGCACGCTGCACCGGTTCTTGCGCCAGCCGCAACTGTTCCGACTGCCCGTGCACGGCAACCAGCTGAGCACCCACTTCGCCGAGCTTTCCGGCCGGTACGCTCTGGCCTCCGAGCCAGGCACGAGAGCGGCCGTTCTCGAGCACCTGGCGAGCCAATACCAGCTCTGCTTCGGGATGCGCGCCTTCGGTTGTCGACGCAATATCCAGTTCGCCACCCGACTCGTCAACCTGGGCGGCGATTTCGCCGTGTGCGGCAACAAGCACGCGCCCCTCTACCCGTGCCCGGTCGGCACCCTGCCGCACCAGCTGCGCCGAGCCGCGGCCACCGAGCAGCAGCCCCAATGCTGTCACCACCATAGTTTTACCGGCCCCGGTCTCACCGGTAATCGCCGTAAAACCTGCCGATAGCGGCAGCTGTGCGCTGTCGATAACGCCGAGGCCGCGGATCTCGAGTTCAGTAAGCACTAGCGTGGACCTCGCCAACCCACGATCGGCAGCTGGAACTTTTTCACCAATCGGGTGGTGAACGGCACCTGATGCAACCGCGCCAATCGCACCGGCTGCACTGAACGCGTCACGGTAATCCGTGTGCCCGAGGGCACAGTGTGACTGCGGCGCCCGTCACACCAGATGACCCCATCAGATCCGTCGCGCGTGTACACCTCCACGCCGAGAGTCGAGTCGGGTGCGGTAACCAGCGGCCGCGCAAACAGTGCGTGCGCCGATACCGGTACCAATAGCAGCGCCTCCACCTGCGGCCACACCACCGGCCCGCCCGATGAGAACGAGTAGGCGGTTGAGCCTGTCGGGGTGGCGAACAAGACGCCATCACAGCCGAAACTCGAAAGCGGTTGACCGTCCACTTCAATCACGGCGTCAAGCATCCGCTCACGGTTGCCTTTTTCTACACTGACCTCGTTGAGCGCCCAGCCGGTAAATCGTTCACCGGTTTCGGTTTCGGCGACAAACTCGACCGTCAGCCGCTCTTCAACGTCATATTCACGGTCGATCACACGTTCAACAACCGTGCTGAGCACGTCTTTCTCGCTTTCGGCGAGGAAGCCCACATGCCCCAGGTTCACGCCGAGCACCGGCACATCGGCCGCGCGCGCCAGCTCGACAGCCAGCAGAATCGTACCGTCACCACCGAGCACGATCACGATCTCGCACTGCTCGATCGAGCAGTCGACTTCAAGCAGCTGCGCCGACTTCGGCAGCCGCAACCGTTCTTCGACGCCGAGCACTTCGGGAGTCTCTCGCTCAATCACTGGGATGACTCCGGCGGCTGCGAGCATCTCCATGGTGTTCAATGCCGATTCGATAGCGTCTTCGCGCGCAAAGTGGCTGACCACCAGAACCCGCCGCATCGTGTCGGCCGACGGTGTTGTTGCGGTCATGAGTTCCCTTTCACCACTGTTTCGCGAATCTGCGCGATATCGATCTCATCATGCGATTGTCTCGCAGCCAAGCTGGCCACTGCACCCCGAACCGGGTATTGCGCCGCGTCTGCCTCGTTCGGCAGCTGCAGCCACAGCAAGTATTCGTGGTTGCCGTGTGTTCCGGTGATCGGTGAGGGCTGAAACCCCCGCACCCGAAAGCCGAGCTCAAGCGCATCCCGCACCACGTCGGCTGTCGCGTCGGCAGCTATTTCAGCATCGGTCACGATACCGCCGCGAACAAACTTGCGCCCCACCTCAAACTGCGGTTTCACCAGCAACACCGCCCAGTTCAGCGCGGGTAGTGATGCGCGAGCTGCTGGCAGAATATGCCGCAGCGAAATGAATGAGAGGTCACCCACCACTGCCGTGAGCTCATGCGCGGTGAGCGGTTCGCGTTCGCCCCGCGCTGCGGCGATGCAACTGGCGAGGCGTGGCTCAGTGAGATAGCGTGCGTTCTCACCCTCAACCACGGTAACTCGAGTGTCAGCCCGCAGCAGCGCATCGAGCTGCCCGTGGCCCACATCCAGTGCCACCACTTCCCGCGCCCCGCGTTCGAGCAGCACCTGTGTGAACCCGCCCGTAGATGCTCCCAGGTCGAGCACCGCACGCCCCGAAATATCGAGCGCGAACGCTTCGGCAGCGGCAAGCAGTTTCTGCGCCGCCCGCGACACGTAGCCGGGCCCGGCAACCACTTCAATCTGGTCGGTTTCGACAACCGGCATTGCTGGTTTGGTGGCGAGGCGTCCGTTGACGCGCACCTGACCGGCCGCAATGCTGCGCGCTGCAGCGGTGCGGCTACGACACAGGCTGCGGCTGGCGAGTGCGTGGTCGAGTCGTTCAGGCATGCTCGCGCGCATCCTCTGCGAGTTCGAGCTCGTCGAAATCGAGTGGCTCATCGACGTCGTCGAGCGCGCGTGATAGCTGTTCGAGCTGCTGCCTATAGGCGGCAGCTCGTTCTGGCAGCGGCAGCTGCTCAATTGCGGTGAAATCGTGGCCTGCGTTTGCCGAGGTTTCGCCACTCATACCGAAAAGTCCATTTCGAGCAGCGATGGGGGAATTTCGAGCGCGTAAATGATTTTGTCAGAGTTCCAGATTGCCGCACAGGCCGCTCGCAAGAGATCGACCTCATTGTTGCCGGCACTGCGCACCTTCAGGCTGATGCCGTCAAGCACCACGCGCGACTTACGCACCCAGGCTTCGACCAGCTCGGGCTGCACCGACAATTCCACCTTCGGGTAGGTCTCGGTGAGACCGCGCAGGTCGCGAATGATGTAGTCGGGTCGATCTTCGGGGCCGGATGCAAACAGTTGCTTGGCCTGGTCGATACCGGTGAGCACGAGAACGGATGCGATGCCCGCCCGGTTTGCGCCCCGAATATCGGTGTCGAGGCGGTCACCAATCATGAGCGGATGCTCAGCACCGAACCGTTCCTGAGCTGCGGTGAATAGCGCGGTTTCGGGTTTGCCAGCCACCTGCGCCATTTTCTGGGTGGCGGTGTGCACCGCCGACACGAGCGTGCCGTTACCCGGCGCGATGCCCTGCTCACGGGGAATGGTCCAGTCTTGGTTGGTGGCGATCCAGGGGATATCGCGCTGCAGCGCGTATGAGGCTTCGGCGAGCTGCAACCAGTTCACTTCGGGAGCAAACCCCTGCAGCACCGCATCGGGTTCGTCAGCTGCCTGGCGCGTGACCCTGTATCCGGCTTTAACGAGCTCGTCGACGAGGCCGGCTCCCCCAACAACCAGCACCAGAGAGCCGGTGGGTACCTGCTCGCTGAGTAGTCGTACTGCCGCCTGAGGACTCGTGACCACGTCCTGTGCTTCGGTGTGCAGACCGAGTGTGCGCAGGTGTTCGGCCACATCAGCGTCGGTGCGTGACGCATTGTTGGTGATGTAACCGACACGCATACCTCGTTTACTCGCCGCGTTGAGTGCTTGAACCGCGTGCGGTACGGCGTTCGCGCCGCGATAGACGACGCCGTCGAGGTCGACAAGCAGCGCGTCAGCGGCCGAAGCCGGTGCCGGCAGGTCGTCTGATTTGGTTCCAAACAACCGCATAGCAGGTCCCCCTAGAGGTCGAAAAGCGATGGTTGGTCGTCATCAGATTTGCTGTTTGATGACGGCTTGGGTTCAGGTGGTACCGACTCCGATTCGGTCTGTGCTGCCGCAGCCGGTGCTGGCGCTTCAGTAACTTCACGGTCGCAGTTCGCCAGCGTCTGGGCCGAGTTGCCGACGGATATAGTTTCGGCGGCGTCAGCTTTTGGAGCATCGTTGCTGGCCGCGGCGTCGGTTGCCGCGCGTTCAACTTCGGCGATGAGTTCATCGTATTCTGCGCGAATCTGCGATTCGACCGATTCTTCGGCAAGTGGCGTCGCCGGCTCTTTGTCGGGTTCGGTTTCGAGACGTTCAGTGATGATCGTGACCGTCTCAAACTCATCGTGTTGGGCAGCTATCAGCGCGGCCTCGGCCCGATCGGCTGCCGATTCCCACAGTGTGGCTTCGCTGTCGCCGAGCTCGTCGAGCACTGTTGCGTACGCGCGGAAAAGTGCCGGCGAGTAGCTGAACGCACGGGTGCGATCAAGCTGTGGGATTTCGAGTTCAGCTCGAGCAAGTTCGATTTCACCCAGGTCGAGCCGAGCGCCCGACATGGCGATCGCCAGCAGCACCTGCTGCTGGGTATCAAGTTTCGAGCGGTCAACCGACTGTCCGAGTTCGATTGCCCGATCGGGACGGCCGAGCCCGCGCTCACAATCGACCATTAGGGCGATCTCGTCGTCGCGGCCCGAGATGCGCCGATAGGTGCGCAGTTCGCGCAGCGCTAGCGCGTAGTCGCCGATTTGATAGGCCGTGATTGCGAGCGTCTCACGTACCATCGCCACCCGTCCGCCTCGACGGGATGCGCTGAGGGCATGCTCGTGCGCGAGTTCGGGGTCGGTATCGATCAGCATTGATGCCATCACCAGGTGGCGGGCGACGGTCACATAGTTTTCGTGGCTGAGGGTTTTGAGCTCGACACGTGCCCGCATCGGCAGGTCGCGCTCGGTGATCTCGTCGGGAAGCTCAGGGTCGATATGAGTTTCGCGGATGGCGCGCAGTTCATGTGGACGCGAGCTGAAGTCGCGTCGCGGCTCGGCTCCACCGCGTTTCGACTCTGGCCGGTGGCTGCGTCCACCGCTTCGGTCACGGTCGAAGTTTCGGTCGTTATAGCGGCGCTCGCCACGCTCATTTCGTGGGCGGTCTGATCGGCCGCGGTAGTCTCCGCCCCCACCGCTTCGCTTGTCGCGTTCTTGCCAGTCGCCACGGTTTCGTTTCGGGCGATTATCACGGTCGGTGCTGTATCGACGGTCGTCATCGTATCGACGTCTGCGTCCGTCTCGGCCCTGATCACGCTGGTCGCGGTAGTCACGACTACCGCGGTCATCCCGGCGATCACGGTAACCGCGCTTACTGCGGTCGTCCCATCGGTCGCGATAGTCGCGATCCTCCCGACGGTCACGGTACTTCCCGCTGCCGCGAGAGTGGTCCTTCCCCCGCGCCTCGCTCGAACGCTCGTCGAACCGTTCGCGCGACCGATAACTGTCGCTGCGGCCACCGCCACGATATCCAGGGTTCGAAGGCCCACCCTTACCGCGCCGCGAACCACCCCGGTGGTTGTTGCGGTCACGGCCACCACCGCCATACCGCTTACCTCCGCGGTCACCGCCGTGTCGCTGGTTGCTCATAAGTGTCCTTCCCGTGCTATCGGTGCGCTGTGAAGTTTGGAATCAGTCTAGTCGCGACGCCTTCGGTAAGCCCTGACCACGCCGCGGTGTTCGGCACAGCTCGCCCTTGCCGTTCCACTCGATATGTGGCTGGTCACACCCGTGGTGTGTTTGTGGGAAACAAAAAAATGGTGGGGCACACAACCCGCCAAAACGGATCATGCACCCC
>NZ_CAUPDE010000014.1:0-51735 GCF_963509965.1 uncultured Gulosibacter sp. | reverse complement strand
CGGGCGACAGGACGACTCTCAGAACCACCGGACCTACGAAACGGGGTCAGCCCAATCCCTTCTCATGTTCATGGGGTTCCCATTGGTCAAGTCTGGTCTTGTCTGCTTGTACTTCGCACCAACGTGCCAGCGCTTCGTGAAACGTTGGGCCGGGTTCAACTGGAGCTGCTTGGCGTCTTCGGGAGTCGGCCCAGTCGGCCACTGCGAACAATCTGTTCCATGCCTTTGTTGCGACGACTTCATTGTCGTAGTTCACCAGTGTTCCGTGCATGATCCCGTTACGGGCAAGTTCGGTGGTTTCATCCACGTTGATCTTGTAGTGGCCTTTGATGAATGACTGGTGGGCGTGGCTGAGGCCGAGGTGGTGCCCAACGACGCTGTCCCAAGCAACCATGTCCTCGGGTGACCGCGCATGCAACCCCTTGCGTTGGGCGGTGTCCAAGTCATTGACGAACCCATCCATAACTGAGAGTAAAACGAGAACGGTGCTGTAGAAGCGACCTGCTTCGTAGTCAATCAGAGCTTTTTGGAGCAAGGGCATGCGCGGCCGCATCTCGTCGAACCGGTTGAGGCGGCGAAGCGGGAATGAAATTCGATCCTGCGTTTGGTAATACTCGATGAGCCGCCGCTCAGCGACCTCAGGGTCTTGAGCTGAGATGATTTCAGCGATGGCTTCTAGATTTAGATCGTCAGTGAAGACCCAGCTGCGGGGGCCCAGTAGGGCGTAGAATGCGTCGACAATATCCGTGATCCGCCGATGCTCTTTTCGGAGGCGTTTGAGTTCTTTTCGCTGGTCTCGTGGCAGCAAGAATCGCAGCAGTCTGAACGCCGCCAGCTGCTGCTCCAACTCCCTGACTGAGGGGAGATCGCGCGCAGACCCGTAGGGGGATGCCGGTGGATGGCCCGTCATGCCGATAATGCTAGCGGTGAGTTGCAGGCAACCCGTGACGGACCGCACTCCTCCGTCGTCAGTGGTGTATCGTCGGCGACAAAATGTCGATTTCAAGCACGACCGATTATCGAGTTGAGTCATGACGTCGTGTTGTGGATGGTGAACTCGCACAGAGTATGTCGGCCATGGGGGCGGTGCTCATCGACGGGCCTAAGGCAGTCGGGAAAACGAGGACCGCTGAGCAGATCGCTCGTACGGTGCACCGCATGGACGTTGACAACGCTACGCGAGCCGCCCTGCAGGTGGCGCCCGATCAGTTGTTCAACAATCCAACGCCTATCGTGTTCGACGAGTGGCAGGAAACTCCGGAGTTGTGGAATTGCGTGCGTCGCGGGGTCGACGATCAAGATGGTAAGGGGCTTTATGTATTGACCGGCTCCTCTCGTCCGCGGCATGACTCGAGGATGCACTCCGGTGCCGGGCGGATCGCCAGATCTGCTTGAAGCAGGTGAGCACGAGGCATCGTTGTGGCTGCGGGACTACCTGCGCACCGTTGTGGAAATCGATGTTCCCGGTCTCGGGCCACGCCTGAATCCCGGTAGTATTCACAGACTTGTCGCTGCGCTTGGCGCGGGGAGTGATGCCCTGCGGCAGGATCTTCCGGCGGCAGGCCTCCACTTCGAGTCGCTTGTGATGCGCGACATTCAAGTCTGCGCACAACCAATCGCCGGGACGCCGTCATCGTGGCGTGACTCCCAGACCGGGCTCGAGGTTGATGCGGTGCTCGAACTGCCGGACGGTAGATGGGCATGTTTCCACAAGCCTCTCGTTAGCTCCACCGACCAAAACTGACCCCTGTGAGGGTATCGCGCTCTTGGCGCGTGGGGAATCAGATGGTTTCTATGCCGAGAGCTCGCGCTGACGCCTTTAGCCCTTCGTCAAAGGTGGCGATGCGGGCCGAAGTCTGTTCGGCTGTGAGCAGGACACAACAGTCGGGCATCTTCGACCTGGTGATTGCGCGAAGCCGCGCGAGTCGGGTGGCGGCATCATCTGGCAGGGGAGTTGTGGTGACGTCGAGAGCTCGAAGGTCGGCCAGCATCTCGTGATCCCGGTTTTCGCGCGCGGCTCTGACTAGCACCTCTGCCAAGTTAATCGGCCCGATGGTCATAGGCTCTGAGATGTGAGTTGTGAACAGTGTTTCGGCTTTACTGTGGTGCGCGTCGTTGGCGTCGAACAGTGCGATGAGCGCCCCCGAGTCGAGGGCAATCATTCGGGCCACTCCGAGCGCAGTTCGTCAAGATAGCCTGGCTCGTAGAGGCCAGTGTAGGAACCGCTTACCCGTCGCACTGTGGCCAGCCGGTTGTTCTGGCGCTCAGTGGCAGCTGGAACGATGCTTTTATGGCCTTCCTCGATCAGGTGTCGCAGTAGCCGAGCGGGCTTGTCACGGTCGTCCGGCCACCTCAGTGCGGCAGCGCGCAGCGCTTCGGCGACTTCAGGCGTCTCGGTAACAGCATGGCGGGGTTTGGTGGTTGGCATGGAGCAAGTGTAGCACCGGCAAAAGGTGTCACACTCTGGGGGTGATGTGCCCGGAAGGCAGACGAAGAAGGCCAATCCATTCCGCTTCCGGCACCGCAGCCCTGCTGATCTGACGCGCACATCGAGAAGACAGTTGACCTTCTCGCTACGTCAATGTTTACGGTATTGAGCATGACAATTTTCATGATCGACAGCCTCGCTGGAATGCGGCGCCTCGCGAAGGCTCTGCCCGGGGAATGGGATGAGGCTGCCCGTGACCTGTGGGCGCCGATGACCGATATGTACTCTTTCATGGCAGGCAATCCTGATTTTGCCCAGGTGCATGCGCAGAACTTCGGTTTTGGACACGAAACTCCAAATGATGTGATCCTTGAAGCCCTGCGCACCTTGGAATCAGCCGACGCCTGGAAACGGATCGAACTCGCCCTGCATGACGGCTTGGATCGTTTGGCTGCAGCTAATCCGAGTATGCGCATGCCAGACCTTCGGGTGCTGCTCGTACTCGGCGACCCCAGCAACACGCATTTTATGGATGAGCTTCGAGGGCTGTCGGCTTTCGGCGGAATCAGTGGTTTCATTACGATCACCATCTGGCCAACCTCAGAGGTGCTGAATCGCTTGGAAGGGATTGCCCTGCACGAACTGCACCACAATGTGCGCTATTCGCCCAGCGGAGTGCTGTGGAACCCTCAGACGGTTACCGTGGGTGAGCACGTCGTGGCTGAGGGGTTGGCCGAGCTATTCGCTGTCGACATCTGCGGTACGCGGGGGCTCACCCACTTCGTCAGTGACGAGACTCGTGCGAGCGACGAAGTGTTGGAACGAGTGGTTGAGGGTCTGGATGTCACCGGGATGCAAGACTTCAGCGCTTGGGTGCTGGGCGATGCGAGCGCACGCTTGTTCGGTGCGCAACCCGTTGGGCTGCCCACTGGTGCGGGTTATGCTGCTGGTGCGCGTATTGTTGGCGAGTACCTGCGTGTGTCAGGTCGAAGCGCGGCAGAGTGCGCGACGTTGCCCGCAGCCGACATCCTAGCCGTCGCCTTGCCGCGGTTGGGGTTCGAAGCGATCGGGCACTGATGAGAGTGAGTCAATCGTGGAGTGGACCGTTCAGGAGCTGGCTCAACGTGCCGGGGTAACCCCGCGGGCTTTGCGGCACTACCACCAAATTGGGCTGCTGAAGCCTGACCGCATCGGTACCAACGGCTACCGCTATTACGGGCAAACCTCCGTGGCGCGTCTCCAGCGGATCTTGTTGTTGCGTGATGCAGGGCTTTCTTTGGATGAAATTGCTACCGTTCTCGATTCCGAGCGTGACCAAGCCGACGAAATACCCGCCTTAGAGCGGCACCTCATCAAGCTACGGCACGATCGCAAGGCGCTGGATCGACGCATCGAGGCCGTGGAGCACACCATTGCCATGCGTCGCGCGGGACGCAAGCCGCGCGTGGACATGATGCTTGAGGGGTTCAATGATCGTTATGAGGCCGAAGTTGTGGCCGAGTGGGGGCAATCGGCATTCGATGCATCCAACCGGTGGTGGCACGAGAAGACTCTCGCGCAACAGCAACGGTTTCAGGCCGATGCCGAGCAACTCCTCGCCCGTTGGGGCGAGCTGCATGCGGCGGGCTACAGTCCGTCGAGCCCTGAAGCACAGGAGCATGCCGCCGCGCATGTGGCATGGTTCACGCAAATCCCTGGCACGCCAACTCACGCCAACGATTCGGCAGCCGCGACCGCCATGGTCAAGGGAATGGCACACCTCTACACCACCAACCCCGATTTTCACCCCGTGTTTGGAGGCCCCGAAGCTGCCGAATTCGCGGCGCAGGCGCTGCTACTGCATGTCAGTAAACCCTGACGCCCAGACTCCAGCGCTCGATGCTAGTTGGGGTGCAAAACTGTGTGGCACATATCAGAACGGGGCCCTCGCAGGTGATGGGCTGTTCGCGGATGTTGGTTAACCGGGTGAAGGGGCACAGAACGGATCTCCTCCGGGACCCTCTGATGCGAGACACCCTCCCATCGTTCCGGTCACGAGCCTGTTCCTTCAACCCGCGATGGTGGTGACTACCATGTCACGGCACACAGAACTAAAACCCCGCCGCGAGCGCGAGCAATGGAGATACGGTGCCCCAGTGGGAAACGTCACGTCGCGCCGCACCGCAGTGAACCTCCAAGTGTGGGACGCGCCTGGTGGCACAGGTGTTCTATAAACAGGTCCGAGTATGTCCAAACGGATGATGTGAATCCCCACAACCCGCCCGTGGAGCTACAGAGACCGGTGCCGGCGGACCAGCCGCCGGCACCGCGCGGTGAGCGAGCTCAGCCGGCAACCCCTGACATTGGGTATGGCGGTCAGTGTGCATCCTTCGACGTCGGTAGCAGAGGTGACCAGGCGTGCGTGGTCGGCACGATGGCATGTGTCTAAACATCCGTCTTCCGAAAGGAGACCCGTTCCATGACCCACCGTAACGCCCCATTGACCGTTGAGGGAAGACAACGAGCCGTAGACCAGGTGCTCAAACACAACCGTCCGATCGCGCACGTGGCTGTCGAGTTCCACATCGCTCGTTCAACACTGTCGAAATGGGTCGGCTGTTACCGCCAGTTCGGGCCGAACGGGCTGGAAGACCGCTCCAGCGCTCCGCACCGGGTCCCTGCACCCACGGTCGCGCGTTGATCAAGCAATGGCATCGCGAACACAAATGGTCCGCACGTCGCATCGTCCATGAACTGATGCGCCAACGCCACATCCACTGCAGCCAACGCACCGTAACTCGCTGGCTTGATCGGCTCGGGCTGAACCGCGTCCGGGACATCATCCACAACAGACGACTGGTTACTAACAACGAATCCTGCTACAGCTGAGCCGTGTTTAAGACCGCGATCAAAGGATTCCGCGGCCGGCACCAACACACCCGCCCGTACACGCCACGACACAACGGCAAAGTTGAACGCTACAACCGGCTGTTGGCTGACGAGTGCCTCTATGCCCGGCCCTACACGTCAGAATAACAACGGCGAGAAGCTCTGAAAACCTGGAACCATCACTACAACTATCATCGACCCCACACCGCCTGCAGTGACCAGCCACCGGCCTCACGCCTCCACACCCGTGTCGACAACGTCATGACCAACTACATCTAGATAGTGTTGCTCAGCGCTGTCCAGTGCTCGCGCGAGGTCGACGAGGCGGGTGCGCCATGCTCGGACGGCTCGTCCGAAGGAGAACATCGTCTCCAACACGCCGGGCTTAGCGGCGAAGTGCCGGTCGTGGCTGGTGGTAGCTTGCGTTCGGACTGCGTCTGCCTGCCGCTGAACCGGCTGATGCTGGGACAGATCGTGTTGGGCCCGGTTCAGACCTCGGAGTTCCTGTTCGATCGCTGATTCCAGACCGCGTTCCCGTTCGGCCAGTTCTCGGACTCGCCGGAGCCGGTCTTGGGCCTGAGCGCGTTGCCGGATGAGTGCGTCGACGCGATGTTCGGCAGCGTGGAACGCCTCGCGTGCTTGCGCCCAGGGCGTATAGGGGACCTCGCCGTCTTGCCACTGCCTCAGCCTTGTCTGCATCCTCGGGACGCCGTTTTCGACAGGCTGCTTGGTCTTGGGGTCCTTTTCGTCGAACCAGAACGCTGAGCGGAAGTCCGAACGGTTCTTCTTTTTGCCGAGTCGGGCGGCGACGAGACCCCAGGCTGTTGGCGGTGTCGCGTTGCTGGTGGAGTCGCTGCCAGTCACGTCTTGGAGGATCTCGGTCGCGATATCACCGAAGTAGTCGATGTGGCCGCGCCACGGCGCTTCGATTGCGTTCTCGTCGGGGATCTCGATGGTGACGTTCTCGACGGCCGCGTTGTTCGCCGAGGCGATGACCATCTCGAACCCTGTCAGCTCGGGTTTGAGCTGGCGCACGATCCGGTCGGGGCCTTCGCCGTCGGACCATCGATGGGTGACTTCGGTGAAGGCATGCGATGGCCGAGTCAGCGCTGCGAGTCGTCGGGCTCGCTCGACGACGTTCCCTGCGAGGATATCGCGCAGCATGGTCGTCTTTCCCGTGCCCGGCGGACCGTTGACGCCCATTAGAGCACTGCTGTGCCCGAGGTCGTTCAGCGCTCGATTGACGGAGAACTGCTGGCTCAGGGCCAGCGAGTGGTTCGGGTTAGCCGGCCATCGGCCCTTGGGGAGGCGCTCGATCCCGGTTCCTGCGTCGACCGCGTCCGGGTGTGTGACGACATCGATCCGTTCGGACACAGGCAGTGTCTGGTCGCCGGTGAGATACGTGGCGAGGCCGGGGCCGAGATCTCCGCGTGCGACATGGTCGCGTACGGCCGCGAGATCGTCGAGGTAGAAGCTGTTCAAGAAGTCGGTGTCCGTGCCGTCCTCGGCTCGTTGTGCCGACACCGCCACGCTCTTGATGACCACTCGCTCGACCGCGAGGTCATCGAAGCCGTCGACTCCGGCAGTGACATGGGAGAGCTTCAGTAACTTGTTCAGCGAGTCTGAGTCGTAAGGCGGGGGCTGCTCTCCACCATCGGCATCACGGCGGGCGCCTTCAAATGCGTCGATCGAGTCGACGAATTTTGCCGCGGTCTCGTCGAACCCGTCCATCCAGCGCGGGTTGCTCGGTCCTGGATCTCGTGTACGACCGGCAGCCCAGAGCGCCGAAGACAGCACCGCCGAATCGGTGATGAGACGACCGTCGTGATCGATCAGGAGCCCGGCACAGGCGCTCTCACCCTCAGGCCGCTTGTCGTAGGCATCGGGATCCTCGCCGAACACACGACCCAACGCCTCGTAAGTTGCCTCAAGCTTGTAAACGCCCAGATACACGGTGTGACGCCAGACCCTTCGCGTCCCGTTGAACGGCTCGGGCGGAGCCAGCACCTCCCAGGGAAGAGGATCCCCGACCTGCCACGCGATCACCTGACTATCCGACGGGCGGGTTGCTCGACGCGTCAAAGCCGGCACCTGCTGTGGGCTGAACAGCTCCAGCATCCACCAGAACGACAGAATCCGCAGCCGCTCATCGCTGACCCGATCTAGTTCCATGGATCCATCTTGCCCGATCGGACAGCAACAGTTGCCTGGCGCCTGCCTCGTACTGTCTCTGTGCCACGTCGAGGCCGAGGGATCCTACGCGGGAGCGGCTCCTTGCGGCTGGCCTTGAGCACGCGGATGCGAATCGATTGGTGCATCGAACCGATCCGAACCACCGGCGGGGCAAGTTTCGACAAACCTCCCGCAACGTCCACACCCTGTCGTTGAGTCTCCGCTAGCCGGAACTACAGCTCGGGAGCGGCCTGAGAAAGTAAACATGGGTGCGCGGTACAACCATGCGCATGCCGATCTGGATGCAGAGGCTCCTGCCGGTTTGCGCAAGCGCCACTGGGGCATAGTCTCGAGCACCGCTCCAGTCGTTATCGCCCAGGTCATCGTTTCGCTCAGTACCGGTTCGTTGCCGCTGTTTACTGACTCTGTGTACGCATTGGTGGATGCATCCGGGCTATTGGTTGCGAATGTTCTTCGGGTAGCGTCATGATATGGGCACGCTGACGCTGGATGCGCTTTGGAGCGCTATACCAGCAGACGGCAACCACCCACTGAGTACGGTGCCGCACGCTCGCCGCTGCCGTGGACAAGTAGCCTTGGTACTGGTATCCGTCCGGGCAGACGCGGCCAGGTAGAGGATCGAAGCGACGGCAGTAATCTGCGAGGCGGCGGGAGAGTGGGTCACCGTGTGCATTGCGATGCCGGTGCGGGGGCTTGGGTTAGCTCAGGTTTTCAGTGTGCCGATACGTTGTCAGGGCTCGGCAGATTCGGGAGCCGCGTGCGGGAATACGAAAGCCAGGCTCTCGATCATTGATACTTGTTTTCGGTGGCAAGCCGCGCGAAGATGAGGGTGTCGGTCCATTCGCCCTTGCTGAACCAGTCCTGGACGTGGTGTGCTTCGAGTCGGAGCCCGACGCGGCGAGCGAGTGCTGCCGAGGCGCTGTTGCGAGCGTCCATCTGCGCGGTGATGCGGTGGAGCCGGTATTGGTCAAACCCGAGGGTGAGTACTGCTCGGACGGCTTCGCTGGCGAAACCTTGCTTACCGTGCGCCGGGTCGAGAACCCACCCGATCTCGCCCTGGCGGTGCTCGTGATCGGTGAGCCAGAGGGTGACGTCTCCGATCGGGACGCCGTCATGCTCGATGACTAGGGCAAGCGCACCGCTCTCGCCATCGATATCGGTCTTCGCTAGGCGTTCGGTGAGCTTGTCGTGGGTGACTTCCGCGGTCCATGGCTCGTCCAGCAGGTAGCGGGCAACGTCGGGTCGCGAGTACAGCTCGTGAAGCCATTCGGCATCGTGGGCGTTATGTGGACGGAGCCGAAGCCGCTCCGTCGCCAACGGCCACTGGGCGGTGGGCTTGAGGTCGCGCCGGTAATGGAATAGTTCCTCGCACTGTCCTGCGGGCGTGGTCCCTGCGGATCGCTCGACCTCACGGAACCCTGCGGTCGTCAAGCATCGCTGGGAGGCCTTGTTCTCCGGGAGTGTGCGTGCCGTCAAGGTTCGAAGTCCACTGTTGTGTGCGAAGCGCGATGCCAGCTCCAGTCCTCGACGGGCGTGCCCCTCTCCGCGTGCATCGGGGTGAATCCAGAATCCGACCTCGGCGGCCTGGGAGCTGACGTCGAAGAGCACCAAGGAGCCCACGAACCGGTCCGTCTCGGCGTCGGCAAGTGCGAGGACTGCCAAGGTGCCCGACGACAGGCCCGCCGCAACTTCTTCGCGGATCATGCGTTGCACGGACTCGGGGGTGTAGTCGGGCTCGGGCAGGTGGCCGAAGCGCCGCACAGCTTCATCCTTGGTGCCGGCTGCATACGTGTCTGCGTCCAGCTCTGAGAGGGGGCGTAGGCGAGTGTTCTCATAGGTGATCGGAAGGGTGGTGGCATCCAGCATGCGCTAAACCTAACATAAAATGGATAGCTAACTGAAGCGTGTTTGGTTAGGCTGGTGGGGTGAGCTACTGGGAACACCGCAAACCTGTGCAACGTCTCCGCGCAGTGGACATCGGGGAGGTTGCGAGGGCATCGGTACGGTTACTAGACGAAGGCGGGTTGAGGGCCCTCACCCTGCGATCTGTGGCGCAACAGGTGGGTGTCGCTCCAGCCAGCCTGTACTCCCGCGTCGAATCCGTCGACGATCTGTTCGACCTCGCCCTCGACATAGCGCTTGCAGACGATCCCGTGATGTCCGAGTCGATCCGCAACGCCGACCTGCCTGCCCTGATGCACACCTTCTTCGCGCACCTCACGACCCACCGGTGGGCCGGTCAGGTCATCGGTATGCGCGCTCCCAGGGGCCCGGCGTACCTGGCCCTTTCCGAGCGGATGTGCGTCCTGCTCGAACAAGCGGGTACCCCGGATCCGCTGGGAACTGCCTACCGATTGTCCAACCTGGTGATTGGCTCCTCGCTGACCGCACCCATGGCGTCTGACGAGAAGCGCGTCGCCATTGACCCTGACCAAGCTCCTACCTATGCGCGGCTCCACGCGACGCACCACATCAGCTCACGCGAGATTCTCTCCGACGGCATCACGGCACTCCTGTCGTGAGGGGTCTTTTGATTCGGGGCTGCCCTGCGTTGCTGATGGCCACGGGCTGGTCTCTGTGAGAGTGCGCCCAATCGCAGTGCGCCGATATTCGGACGGGCTGATTCCGACGACGTCGGTGAACTGCCGTGCGGCATGCCCACGGCTGCGCCACCCGACTTTTGTCATGGCGACGCCGATTGGAAGATCAGTCTCGACCAGGAGCTCAGCCAGCCGATGGGCCCGAATGTGAGCCAGGTACCGCATGGGCGGCATCCCGAATCGTTGTGTGAACGCTCTGCCCAGCTGTGACACCGAGAGGTGAACCAGCGCGGCAAGGTCACGGAGCCGCCAATCCCGTTGAGGTGCTTCTGCGAGCAGCCGCGCTGCCAGTTCTGTGGATGTTTCACCGGAACGTTGCTCCGTGGCACTCCTAGCTGTTGACGTGTAGCGGCAGGCCTGGTGCCGCGCAGCGATGGTCATCGACGGCGCCTCCTCGACTTCACCTGCTGCGTCTGCGCACGGTGTGCAGGCGGTGAAGAACCGGTGGTCTTGAACAAGTCCACCCATGCCTCGACGGGCATGTCCTTCGGGAGCCCTGCAGCGGTCATGCCGTGGCGTGTCAGCCACGCCTGTGCGGTCTGTGGTGACCCGAGTGAGGTGGTGCGCGCGAGGATCTGGGCCAGCCCGCGGCCGGGGCCGGTGTAGACGCGGTGGACTAGGGCATGGAACTGGCGTCGCTGTGTCGGGGACAGCAGCGGATGTTCGCGACGGTGGATGGTGAGGATTCCGCCGTCGACTCCCGGACGCGGGGTGAACGCGCGAGCGGGAACACGACTGTGCAGCGTGAACTCGAACCAAGGCGCCCATTGCGCCGTCATCATCGTGGCACCGCCGACGCCCGCTCTGCGCCGCGCAACCTCCCATTGCACGAGCACGATTGCATCAGTCCATGCCGGGGCGTGCAGAATGCGGCGCAGTATGGCCGTGGTCTGGTGAAACGGTAGGTTGCCGACGAGCACATGCGCAGACGTGGGAAGCCGGTAGGCCAGGAAGTCATCGGCGACGACCTCCACGTGCGACGGTAGTCGTTGGGTCAGGTGTCGGGCGAGCCGGGTGTCGATCTCGACGGCTGTCACCGGTCGCCCAAGCCGGGCCAGCGGGGTGGTGAGTGCTCCGGCACCGGGGCCGATCTCGATGATCGGGCCCTCGGTGGCAGCCACGAGTCGTGTGATCGTGGCAATGGTGGATGGGTCAGTCAGGAAGTTCTGGCCGTGCTCATGACGGCCGCCTCGATAGGTAGGCACTGTTTGCTCCATGGTTGTTGCGGAGCCGGGCACGCTGAAAGAGCCGCCCGGCCGTGATCACCGGGGCGGGAGCAACAACCTGTGGAGGGTGCTCGCCGCTGTTAGCGGCTGCGCAGTCGCAGCGAAGCAGTGCCGTAGAACAACATGCCCACCAGCATAGGTGACCCCGCTGCCGGTCAGCGACTCAATATCCCGTCTCTGCCCAAAGACGCGGAGATCCGGATCACCCTGGCCAGAACCAGGTCACAGGCCGTCCGCGCCCGACGAGTCTCCACACCACCGCGAGTGGCCCTCCTATGGAGCTGCCACGCGTCTTGCAGATCGAGGGTGAGCGGACGCTGGTGTGCTTGTCAGGAAGGGGGATCCGCTAAGTGGATGCGCGATTCAGCCTTGGTGGACTTGGCGGACCGGCTGAATCGTTGAGGGCCGACCTGATCGAGGCCCCGCCGCGTGAGGCCGACCCCAGTGACCGACCTAGCGTTGAATCCAGGGCATGCCCGGCAGCACGGGAGCCCTTGTGTCGACTTGAAGAACGACACTGATGCTACTATTGGCATAGTTCTTGATGTGCATTGAGTAATAGGAGAGTCAATGGGAGACCCCGAGATCGACGCGATGGCGGCAATTGCCGACGCGCTCGCAGATCTGGAGGCGGAGTCGCGCGACCGTGTTCTGCGGTGGGCTGCCGACCGCTACGGAGTGACTATTTCTACTGGCGGCCGTCAAGCGGTCGGGGGTGGCGTCAACGGAGGCTCCCCGCGCGTGGCGGCAGAGGAGATCGCGGGAGAGGTGCCCGGCTACCAGCACTTCGCGGAGTTGTTTGCTGCGGCTTCGCCCAAGTCTAATGAGGACAAGGCTCTCGTCGCCGCCTACTGGATTCAGTTCCATGAGGGTCATGAATCGTGGGCCTCGCGCCTGCTCAACGCTGAGCTCAAGAATCTAGGCCACTCCATTCCCAATATTACTGATGCGCTGAGCAGCAACATGAGAAAGAAGCCGCAGCGCGTGATTCAGTTGAAGAAGTCTGGCAATAGTCGACAGGCAAACAAGACCTACAAAGTGACTCACGAAGGTCTTGCGTATGTTCAGGGCATGTTGCACAGCGAGAGTGACGAGTGAAATGGGGCTCGCCCCACGGGATGCGCTGACTGTCTTGCCTGACACTCTACGCGACGACTTGCTCACCGCCTTCAATGAGATCATCAAGAACTATCGAGAGCATCGGTGGGAACCATCAGAGCTCAACGGTGGCAAGCTCTGCGAAGTCGTATACACCATTTGCAAGGGTTGGTTGGAGGGCGGGGTTTATCCCGCGCGCGCAGAGAAACCGAGTCGTTTTGCACAAAAGTGTTGGGAGTTGGAGAGCATCTATCAGCAAGTTCCCAATAGCCGCTCTGCACGCATTCTTATCCCGCGGATGATGATCGGGCTCTATGATGTTCGGAACAACCGAGGCGTGGGGCACGCCGGTTCCGAGGTTGACCCGAACCAAATGGACGCAACCGTAGTGCTCTACACGGCCAAGTGGCTCGTTGCTGAGTTGGTGCGGCTGCTTCACGCTCTGACGACGGATGAAGCCACTGCCGTGGTGGAGGGCCTGATCCAGCGTGAGGTGGCGTGGGTGTGGACGCGCGACAATATTAGGCGGGTTCTGCGGACGGGCCTCACTTGGAAGCAGCAAACCCTTTTGTTGCTGTTGACCGAAGTGGGTGACGTCGAAGAAAGCGACCTGTTTCGCTGGCTTGAGCATCCCGGGCTTTCGTCTTTCCGCAAAGATGTCCTGAAACAACTACACCAGAGCCGTCTCATCGAATATGACACGGTGGCGCGGACAGTACGACTTCTGCCCCCCGGTGTCACCGCTGCGGAGGCGCTACTTCCCGCTGCTTAATCCGGCAACGCTAGTCTCCGGCTCGGGTGCTCTCTCGTGGCCGACCTGCCAGGTGGTGCCGCCTTCCGCTACTTCGCGCTATCGAAGGGATATGTTCCTATCTCTGTGCGAGGGCAGCCTCTAGTTGTAGTTGGTCATGACGTTGTCGACACGGGTGTGGAGGCGTGAGGCCGGTGGCTGGTCACTGCAGGCGGTGTGGGGTCGATGATAGTTGTAGTGATGGTTCCAGGTTTTCAGAGCTTCTCGCCGTTGTTATTCTGACGTGTAGGGCCGGGCATAGAGGCACTCGTCAGCCAACAGCCGGTTGTAGCGTTCAACTTTGCCGTTGTGTCGTGGCGTGTACGGGCGGGTGTGTTGGTGCCGGCCGATGAATCCTTTGATCGCAGCTTTGAACGTGGCGGAGCGGTAGCTGGGGCCGTTGTCGGTGACCAGGCGGGTGATGTGGGTGATGCCGTGGGCGGCGAAGTAGGCCTGTGCTCGTTGGAGGAACTCGATCACGGTTGCCGCTTTTTCGTCCTCGAGTGCTTCGGTGTAGGCCAGGCGGGAGAACCCGTCGATGATCGAGTGGAGGTAGGTGTAGCCAACTTTTTGTTTGTGGGCTCGTTTGGCAGCCAGTGCTTGTTGGCTGCCTCGGCCATGGGCCCACCAGCCGCCTCCGTCGGGGATCTTCCCGACTTTCTTCACATCCATATGGGCCATGTGCCCGGGATAGCGGGCAATGATCTTTCCTGGGCGGCGGAGGTTCTGCCCGTCTGGGGTGATGTCCCGGATGCGGTTGAGTCCGAGCCGGTCCAGCCAGCGAGTTACGGTGCGTTGGCTGCAGTGGATGTGGTGTTGGTGCGCGAGTTCATGGGTGATGCGACGTGCTGACCATTTGTATTCGCGGCGCCAGTGTTCGATCAACGCGACCGTGTGTGCGGGCAGCCGGTTCGGGACCCGGTGCGGGGCGCTGGAGCGGTCTTGCAGTCCGTTCGGTCCGTACTGGCGGTAACGGCCGACCCATTTCGACAGTGTTGAGCGGGCGATGTGGAACTGCGCTGCCACGTGCGCGATCGGACGGTGGTGTTTCAGGACCTGGTCTACGGCTCGTTGTCTTCCCTCAACGGCCAATGGGGCGTTACGGTGGGTCATGGAACGGGTCTCCTTCCGGACGACGGATGATTTCGACACCACCCATCGTGCCGGTCAGAGGCCCGTTCCTTCTACCCACACCCCGGTGACCACAACGTCATGACCCACAACATCTAGAGCGCCGGCCTGTCGTGCGCGGTGTTGGAACGCCGCCAACGAAGGACGCAGGTGTTTCGGCTGAAAGGACTACTTCGAAACAGGCAAGTCTCTTGTACGTTCCCAAACCGTCAACCGGTGCACCTCGAAACGCCTCGCGATTGACGTCACGGTCTCGCCAGCCTCCCGCGCCGCTCGGATCGCGCCCACCTCGTTCTCGGTGAGTGGTGTTCGAGACCGTCTCGTTGGGTTGAACACCATCCCAAAATTTGGTTCCCCCGCTCGTGGTCTCTCACTTCCGACGCCTTGCTTCGCCTGCTCCCACATGGAACTCAGTCGTTCGATCCGCTCCCACGTGTTCGGGCTGAGTCCACCGGCGTCCACTAATAAAAGCGGTCCCAGCGAGGGGCCGTTTTTATTAGTGAATTTGGCAGGGTATGAGAACCCGTAGTGGGGCCCCGTCGGCGAGGGGCCCCGCGCGCTGTTGGCGCGTGGGGGAGCCCATGGGGAGTCGAATCCCGTTAGGTCCACTCCCAGGACCCCCGAATTCGGCTTAAACAAGCGGAAGTCGGGGTGTTCTTCTTCCCCAAAACCGGCCGTGCCCACAATTTGCCCACATTTCCTACGAAACCAGGGCACGTAGACGTGGACCTGTAGTTCCTATGGATGCTGTGAACAACTCGTAGACAGATGAAGACCTCCGGCGGTACCACACGCGCCATCGCCCCGCGCCCGTATCGGCCGCCAAGTCTGCGCGGGCCGTGCTCACAGCCTCACGAGAAAGTGCAGTTAACCGCATCCAAATGAGAATCGGCTATTCGGTGACCTCGACGTACCCGTCATAGGCGCGACCTTTCATGGCTTCCTCGAATTCAGCTCGAGTCATCGAAACCACCTGGTCACCGTCGGTGTGGCACGTGGCCGCTGCGATGTTTTCGTGAGTGGGGAGAAACTCAAAGTGCCACTCGCCGTCCACCACTGTCACGTTGAACAGTTCGGCGTCGTAGTGCGGGTCGAAGCCATCACGGTTTGATACGCCATCGCGCATGACATCGAGGAATACCACGCTATCGATTTCTGTGGCGCACATGCTGGCAGCATCAGGTAGCGGCAGTTGTGGCGCAGCTTGTCGGTAGTCGGGTAGCTGTGTGCTTGGCGCGCTGCTCTCCGTGGGAGTTACTTCGACGGTCGTTGCGGCGCACGAAGTCAACATCAGTGCGATCCCGGCCGCTGCGGTCATCCGAACCAAACGCATAGCGAACAACCTAGCAATTACGAGAGAAATAAAAATGCCCTCAACACGATCGCGTCGAAGCTGAACTCGACGTACTAGATGTAGTTGGTCTTGATGTCGTGTCGTAGATGGTGAACTCGCACAGCGACGGTATCGGATATCCCATAACCTTGTTCACTCGTTCGGCCATAGTGCACGGATCACATCTGCTGCCGGTCCCGTGGGCGCCTCACTGTAGCCGGCACCTGCCCAAAGATGCACCCGTTGCGCGTCGCCTGCTTTGGCGGCGGCCTGTCGAATGGGGCGGGTCAGATGATGCACGGCAGGGTAGGCAACCGGCGCGTTCGCACCGTGCGCGGCAATGAAATCGTTGTGCAGGGCCCGCGCGGGTCGCCCGGTGAATGCCCGAGTGATCACGGTGTGGTCAAACTCGGGGTCGGAAAGCGCCGCGCGGTGCACAGCTGAGGTCCCCGCCTCATCCGTGCGCAACAGTAGCGTGCCAACGGCGGCGGCAATCGCACCCGCGGTCAGCACCTCGCGCACCGCATCCGAGGAAGTGATCCCACCGGCAGCAATCAACGGTAGCTCGCTTTTCTTGCGCACCCCGGCGATCAGCTCGGTCAACGCAAGCGGTGCCGGGTCGCGCTCCGGATCAAAAGTGGCGCTGTGCCCACCAGCATCCGCACCCTGTACCACCAGACCATCAACACCGCGGGCGGTGGCCCCAGCCGCCTCTTCCGGTGTCGTCACGGTGGCCAGCACACGCGTGCCGCGCTCACGCAGCAAGCCAATATCTGTAGCCACAGGGAGCCCAAATGTGAATGACACCACCGGTACTGGCTGCTGGACCAGCAACGCGAATTTTTCGTCCCAGTTATCGTCGTCAGTCACCGGTTCGGGGTCGACGGACACACCGAAACGGGATGCTTCGGGTTCAAGTTCGGCGGCATAGGCAGCGAACGCGGCCCGGTCAAACTCAGTGTCACCGGGAACGAAAAGATTCACCCCGAATGGCGCTCCGCTCGCACGCAGCGCAACAATTTCATCCCGCAGCCCGGCGGCGGTTTTGTAGCCGCCCGCCAAGAACGGAAACCCGCCAGCATCTGCCACAGCGGTCGCGAGCGCGACGGTGGTGGGGCCACCCGCCATTGGCGCGGCAACAATAGGCCGTTCGGTGTCAAGAAGCGGTATGCGCATCTGCGGATTCCTTTTCAACAGCGAGTCGCTTCACGAGGTCAACTCCGCCCAACCTTGCCGCGTCAACCTTGGCGATCCCTGATTGGGCGAGCAGATACCGGGCCAACACTGACCCGGAGCCACGGGATGCGGCGGCGTTGTTCGACTGGTCAGACAAGCCCGAGCACGTCGACCACCTGCACGACACGGGCACGCTGCGCCTCAGTGAGGCCCTGGATTGGCAGCGGCAGGCACCCGTGCGTTGCCAAGCCGAGGTGCTCAGCGATCGCCGCGGTCACGCGCAGACTTCCCCCAAACTTGGCAAACAATTCCCACAGGGGCGCGAGGCGCTCCGACTTTGCCACCGCCTCGCTCGCGCGGCCCGCTTGTGCGGCACGGGTGATGGCGAGGGCCGGTTCGGGCAGCGTGCCGCCGATCACCGAGTACCAAGCATCACAGCCGGCGTTCAAGCCGGTCGCGGCGAACGCATCCCCGGAAACGCCGATTGTGACATGCTCCGGCACCACCGCACGAATCGCTGCGATGTGCTCGATCGCTTGTTTCGGGTTGGTGGGGACACCGGGAATCTTGATTGACGCAATCCCTGGGAGTTCGGCGATGCGGGCGTAGAGGTCGGTGGTGAACGTGAAGTGGGTGGTGCCGGGGTTGTCGTAGACGATCATCGGCAGTTCCGTGTGTTCGGCGACGTTGCGATACAGCTTGAACACGTCGTCTGAGGTGAGCGCCTGATAGGTCATCGGGGCCAACAGCACTCCCGAAGCTCCCGCCCGTTCAGCGGCATCGATATGGGCGAGGATGTGCGAGGTGCGCAAGTCTCCGACGCCGACGAACACCGGCGTCGACCCGGCATGTTCGACCGCGAGCTGTGCGACGCGGGCGCGTTCCTCCGCAGTGAGGTAGGCGTAAGAACCGGTCGAGCCGAGCGCGGTGATCGAATCCACTCCTGCCGCGGCCAGGCGCGTGATGAGGCCCGTGAACGCCTGCTCGTCGATCTGGTCGTCGTGGAGCGGGGTGAGGGGGAATGCGGATAGGCCGGTGAAAAGCTGGCTGGTCATGACTGCTCCTGGCCGGGGCGGTGTTCGAGGCCGAGGATCGGATTGCCATACACCGATTGCACCTCGGAGATCACCACTCGATACTCGCCCAGCCACTCCCCATACCGAGACTTCGCGAGGCGGTGGGTGTCCATGTCTATGAGCTGTTTCAGAGCATCCATGTCGGTCCAGTAGTAGACCTCCGCGTGCAGACCCGTGTCTTCGTTGTGCCAGGCCTCTTCCCCGAGGAAGCCAGGGATTTGGCGGGCACGGGTCGCGATCTCGCTGTCGATCCGATCGAATTCTTCGGTGAGATTATGGGCCTCGAAGATGAACGTCGAACTGTATTTCGGGGTGGCGGTCATCGGGTTTCCTTCGCTGTAGGTGCGGGTGGGTTAGTTGGCGTATCGGGTGCGGATGTTCGGCTCTCTCCGTGTCGAGTCTCCGCTCCCACATTTGGTTCGAATACCGTCAGTGAGAACCGCGTCGAAGCATCGGTCGTGTTGGCATAAGCATGAGGAACATCGCCGTGGAACGACAGGGCGTCGCCGGGGGCGAGGTCATACTGGTCGCCGTCAACCTCGATCGTGAGGCTTCCTTCTAGGACCTGCAGGAGCTCGCGGGTGCCGGTGCTGTGTGCCTCGCTGGCGTGACGCTCACCTGGCGCGAGCGTCCAGTCCCACAACTCGACCACATCCGGTGGCTCCGTGCCCGCAACCAGCACGCCCTTGCCTCCCGCGTCGCCGCTCCAGAGGACTGCACCCTGTCCATGTCGGGTGAGCTTCACAGCGCGTGGACTCGGGGGTTCGACCAGGGCCGGGAGGCCGATTCCGAGGGAATCTGAGATCCGCAGCAGAGTGCCCACGCTTGGATTCACCGCGCCTTGTTCGACGTTCACGAGCATGCGGCGGCTGACCTCGGCGAGCTCGGCGAGCTGATCGAGCGTCCAACCCCGGTCTTTGCGCTGCTGCCTGACTCTCGTGCCGATCGCACGCGCCAACGACTCTGCGTTGATATCCATGCAGTGCATAATATTGCACTAGGTGGGCATGATCTAGCTACGTGGCTTCGGACGTGTGCCAAAGCATCCCGATTGTGGGTTGTGTGAGCATTAAACAAGGGGGCGTATTGGTCGGCGCGGTTGGTGGTTTTAGGGCTGTGTCGCTCGCTACCAAAGGTTGAGCGCATTGGCGCTGCGATAGAGCATGGTGATGCCGACGATCGCGGCAATCCATAGCAGTGTCACTTTCGCCTCGTAGTTCAGTCGCGGAATCCATCGCTGCAGGCGATCGGTCAGTCGGTCGCCGACCAGGCCCATGGTGGCACCCGCGAGCATCGCAGGCAGCACCATGATGATGCAATACGCCGCCAGCAAAGCGAGTCGCAGTAGCGGGGTGATCTCGAACGACTGCATGATGCCAATTGCTGCGAGGTACGGAAGCATCGTGGCGGCTTCGATCACTGCGGCGCCCAGCGCGAGCGACACCATACCTGCCAGTCCGGCTCGGGTGGCCTTCTGCATCTTGGAAGTGTCGGTGGGCACGTTCGTCTCACCCGGCTCGGGCTTTTTCGGATTCGGCGCGAAAATGCCGAACGCAGCGAGCGCGGCTCCGAGGACGAGTGTGACCCAGGGGAACCAATCCGTCTGTGTTGCTTCCGTGATGATCGGGCCAATGCCGGCAAATCCGAGCATTAGCGTGATGCCCAGAGCGAAATACGCGACGGTGATAGTGCCGAGGTATGTGGCGTAGGGGATCGTTCGCAATTTGCCCCAGCGCAGCAACAGAGTGAGTGGGATCACCAGGGTGCCGACGCTCAGGCTGTCGACGAGAGCGAGGCCGATAAAGGGGGATGATGTCGAGCATCCGTGAGGCTCCTACAGGGTGTAATACGAACGTACAAAAATTAATACAGTTGTATTACGTCCGTCAATGTGGTGCAATCAACGTGTTCAATTTCGGAGCGGAGGCGCGGATGCAAGACCCAAGTGCGTGGACCGCGCAGACGGTTTCGATTGCGCAGGCCGCCATTCGTGTCATCGTGAACTCCGGTTTTGACGCGGTGAGCGTGCGTACCGTTGCGGCTGAAGCGCAAGTTGCCGCGGGAAGCGTGCAGTACCACATGGGCACGCGCGATGAGCTGCTTGCGAAAGCGCTGATGTACTCCACATATCGGCAACACGAACGCGTGAAGACACATCGTCTCGCCGGCAGCATCCGCGACCGGCTGGCTGCATCCCTTATGGAGCTGCTGCCGACCGGTGGCGTGCAGCGAGAGGATGCGGTGATGTGGGTAACCTTCAATGCCGCCGCGTCAACTCGCGATTGGCTCGCTGGCGTGATGTCGCGCGAGCTTGAACTTTTTCAAGAGCGCGTAGCAGCTGCATTGCGGGCGGCTCGGGATGCGGGAGAGCTGGTCTCCGGAATCGACGAGCACGCCGGCGCACGACTCATAACCGCGCTGGTGCGGTCTGACGCTCGACTATCTCAACGCCCCAACTGATACCGCCACGCTGAGACAAATGCGTAGCGATCTCGAGCGCGGCCTCGGGTTGGTTCTTGGCGGCGATCGATAAACGGCGACCGATAAACACGGCCTTGCCGCAAGATGGTGGCGTGCCGGTGGCACTGGCGAAGCGACGAGCGACGAGAATAGCCTTGGCACAAGCCTTTTGAACTGGCCGTAGGAAGGTGCCAATGGCAGGCGAAATCGAACTCACGATCCGGCCGCTCGAAGTCTCTGATGCTGGCGCGATGTTTGCCGAGCTCCAAGACCTGCGCATCTACACCTTCATCGATGAACGCCCTCCCGAGAGTCTCGAACATTTACAAGAGCGCTACGGGGTGCTCTGCGGGGGAGCGCCGCCAGGGCGCGGCGAGAGGTGGCTCAACTGGATCATCCTGAATGCCGAGAACGATGAACCGCTTGGCACACTTCAGGCGACCATCGATGAAAAACCTCAGCGTGCATCCATCGCCTACGTGCTGTTGCCCAAAATGTGGGGCCGGGGGATCGCCTCGAGGGCCACACAGTGGCTAATGGACCAGTTGCGTGATGACTACGAGGTCACTGAAGCCCAGGTTGAGATTCACGAGCACAATGCGCGGTCACTGAACCTTGCGCGACGTCTGGGATTTGTCGATGTCGAGCTGCGCCGAGAGGGCGACCACAATGAGGTCATCCTGCGCCGGGGGCTCAGAGATGACCGCCAGTCGCCCACAACATGACGCGAGCGAGCTCAGCCGAGAAGCCTCGCCGTAGTGCCCGCCGCACCCGCGACCAAACTCCCGCGAAAGTTATAGGATCAGGCTAGGGAGAGATCTGAGGGAGGTACACATGGGTGCGGGGCACGACCACGCGCATGTCAATCTGGATGCAGAGGCTCCCGAAGGTCTGCGAAAGCGCCTGTGGATCATCTTTTCGATCACCGCGACGATTGTCGTCGCCCAGGCCATCGGTTCGATCATCACCGGCTCGCTGGCGCTGTTTACCGACACCGTGCACGCGGTGGTGGATGCATCCGGGCTGCTGCTGGCGCTGATCGCGGCCAGTCTCATGCACAAACCCGCCAGCTCAACCCACACCTGGGGGTTTCGCCGCATCGAGGTGATCGCGGCGCTCGCGCAGGCGACGCTGCTAACCGTGGTCGGCACCTATGCCGCCGTCGAAGGAGTTCGCCGCCTATTCGAGCCGCCCGAGATTCAGGGCGTCGAACTGCTGGTGTTTGGTGTGCTGGGGCTTATCGCCAACCTCATCGGCATCATCGTGCTCTCGTCGAACCGCAGCGCAAATTTCAATATGCGCGCAGCCTTCCTTGAAGTGCTCAACGACGCGCTCGGTTCCCTCGGGGTGATCATTGCCGCAATCATGATCGCCACCACCGGCTTTTATCAAGCGGATGCGATCGCGAGCCTGTTCATCGCGGCGCTGATCGTGCCTCGTGCGGTGAAACTACTGCGCGAAACAGTGCGCGTGCTTATGGAATTCAGCCCCGACGGGCTCAACCTCGACGATGTGCACGAACACCTGCTCGGTATCGACCACGTTATTGATGTGCACGATCTGCACGCGTCCACGGTCGCGACCGGGCTGCCGATTTTGTCGGCGCATCTGGTGGTCGACGACGGTTGTTTCACCGATTTGCACGCCATCGAGATTCTGCAGGCGGCGAAACAGTGCGTGGCCGAACACTTCCCGGTGTCGGTGGTGCACTCGACATTCCAACTTGAAACGCCGGCAATTGCGGCCAGCGAGCGGTGTGACGAGTTGCACGACTGAGCCGGCAAGCTGCATCCGTTCTCAATAATTGGTCGCTAGGGTCATGCACATGAGCTTTGGCGCAATTACTTTGACCGAACACACACTAACCGTGCCACTGGTGTGGCCCGATCTTGCCGGCGGCGATGAGGCCGACGATCGCACGATCGATATTTTCGCTCGCGTAGTTACCCGGAGCGGGGGAGAAGGCCTGCCCTACCTGGTGTTTTTGCAGGGCGGCCCGGGTAGCGAAGATCCGCGACCCGGTCCCGACCAGGCCGCCTGGATCGACGCCGCGCTCGAGGATCACCGGGTGGTGCTGCTCGACCAGCGCGGAACCGGCCGTTCGACCCCGGTCGGCGACGGCTTTCTCGAGGGGCGCAGCGCCGAGGAGGTCGCCGAGCACCTCACGCATCTGCGCGCCGACTCGATCGTGCGCGATGCCGAAGCGGTGCGCGAGCACCTGGGCGCAAAAACCTGGCGGGTGCTCGGCCAATCATTCGGCGGATTCACGCTGCTGCACTACCTGAGCTACTTTGCCGACTCGGTAGAGCGCGCCTATTTCACCGGCGGCCTGTCGGCGGTGGGCCGCCACTGCGACGATGTTTACCGGCTGTGCTACGACCGGATGCGGGAACTCTCGTTGGCCTACTACCGCCGGTTCCCAGAAGATCGCGACCGGATGCGCCGCGTGGTCGAGCTCGCCGAACGTGGCGAAATCGTGCTGCCCGACGGTGAAGTGCTTTCGCCGAGCCGGGCCCGCAACCTGGGCCACCTGCTCGGCTCGGATAATGGCTGGGCCCGCCTGCACTGGCTGCTCGAACTCGACCCCGGCTCGAACGCATTCCGCCACGACCTGGCGAACGCGATGGCCTACGGCGGTCGCAACCCGCTCTACTACGTGTTCCACGAGTCGTCGTACGCCGATGGCTGCGTCACCGATTGGTCGGCGCAGCGCGTCGAGCCCGACGACTTTCGCGAAGACGTGACGCTGCTCACCGGTGAACATGTGCGAGAAGAATGGTGCGACACGGTGCCGGCGTTCCAGCCGTGGGCTGAGGTGACGCGCATCCTCGCCAAGCACGAGTGGCCGAAGCTCTACGATGCCGAAGCGCTCAAAGCCAGTGGTGCGATTGGCGCCGCGGCGGTGTATGTGAACGATGCCTATGTGCCACTCGAGTTTTCGCGTGAAACCGGGGCGCTGCTGCCGGGCGTCAAGCAGTGGATCACCAGCGAATACGAGCACAGCGGCCTGCGCACGAGCGGCCGACGCGTGGTTGAGCGGCTGTTTGCGCTCGCGGACGAGCGTGCGCTGCGGTAATTACCGTGAGCTCAGCGGAAGATTTCGGCCCCAGGATGCGCTCAGAAGCATCCTGGGGCCAAAATCTTCCCGCGACCTCATCCCGAGTGAAGGTCGCAGCAGCGAACTAGGCGACCACCAACTCCACCTCAAAGCCCTCGGAGTTTTCGAGGTAGAGCGCCACATGCTGCTCACCACCGGCGTGCGGATAGCGCTCTGCAAACAGTTCCCGCCATCCCTGAGCCGATGCCTCATTGCGTAAGCGGTCTAAGAGCGAGCGGTCGCGCACGCAGAGCGCGAGGTGGTTGAGCCCCGCCCGCATTCGGTCATGCTCGCCGCGAAGTGCTCGAGACTGCTCCAACACCAGGTACTCGCCCGAGGGCGCTGTCCACACCCGACCGTCATCCCAACCTTCGACCGGTGTCGCTGCCCAACCCAGTGACGTGAGCAACCAGTGAAACTCGGGTTCGCTGACCGCCAAGTTTGACGTCCACAGCTCGATGTGATGAATCGCGCCAGACATGCGATCAGCCTAGGCTGCCAGCGAGGCTGCCCCGCCGCAAAACGAGCGAGCGCGCCACAAGATGCGCCGCCACCGTCAACTGGTGAACTAAAGAACTAGAGCTGACGCAGTAGCCCGACCACTTCAAACAGCGTGCGGAAGCTGCGTGACAGCGCCTTCGACGAACCGAAGTTGATGGCGATCTCAGCCTCGTGCACCGGGTCAAACCACAGGTGCGCAGATGAAGTCCCCAGATGCCCCACCAGCCGCGGCCAATTGCGTGCCCACGGAACGAGCCCCTCAAAACGCACCGTCATCGTGCCGGTGCCGTACCAGAGTCCTGGGCGGAAGCGGTGTCGCGGCTCCTGCAGCACCGCCCACGACTCGGCGCTGATGAGCTTGCCATTACGCATCCCGGCCATCAGCTGCAAAAAATCATCCAGCGTGCCGGCAATACCGCCACCGGCCCAGTCGCAGGTGATCGCGCGGTGCGTCCCGATATCAATTCCGGCGAGCGAAAGCGGCGCGATCTCGTCGGAGCCGGATGCGGGCTGAGTGCGGAACGGCAGGAAGCTGCGGCCCATACCCAGCGGTGCAAAAACTCGGTGATGCACGAGCTCACCGAATAGTTCGCCCGTCACCGTCTCGAGCGCCCGGCCGAGCAGCACGAACCCGGTGTCGCTATAGCGGAACCTCTCACCGGGCCGGCCCACCGGCTGCTGCCGGTCGCGCGTGAATGCAATCAGCTCGGCCGGCGACCACTCGTGATCGAGGTCGCGCTTGAGTTCGGCAACAAATCGCGGGCCAGACTTCGTGCGTCCCTCATAAAAATCGTTGCAGCCAGAGGTGTGGGTGAGCAGCTGCTCGATGGTCACCTCGGCCGCGGCGTCATCCGCGAACAGGCCTTCAATTTCGGATGCGGGCAGCAGCTCGGCAATGGGTGTTGCGAGGGCAAAACGGCCCGCTTCAACCTGCTGCATCACGAGTGCGGTCGTGACGAGCTTGCCGACGCTCGTGGCGTGGAAGGGGAGGTCGGTGTCGCCGTATCGATAGTCGATGCCGAGCGATTGCGAGCGCACCGCCACCTGCGGGGTGACGTGTTGGATTTTGGCGAGACGCTGGTCGAGTTGATTGACAAAATCGGCGCTTTGCATCCGGAATCTCCCTGTCGATTGGAACCGGCCGTCGCCGGATCCGCTATCGAAGTCATATTGGAGCCCGCGGATGTGAACGAGCAGCAACGGGGATGCGAACACGATGTTCGCGTAATGAACCGTCACATAGCCACCGGCAAGTTTGTGCTGGGTAGTAATTCGTGCGAATCTAACTGCATTCATCTCGAGTAGCTGAGAGACCCGGCTCTGTGACGCTGCAGCAACCTTGGCAAGCAAGGTGCTACTGCCGGGAACGATGGAGGCCAGCACGTGATTGAACTGCGCGACGTGACCAAGGTGTATACGCGCAAGGGCACTGACCCCGTGACCGCACTCGACGGCCTCAGCCTGTCGGTCGAAGCCGGCAGTATTCACGGCATCGTCGGTGAGTCCGGTGCCGGTAAATCCACTCTTATTCGCTGCCTTACCGCGCTCGAACGCCCCACCTCCGGGTCAATTCTGGTTGCTGGGCAAGACCTCACCACGCTGCGCAACCAAGACCTGCGCACGGCGCGGCGTCGCATCGGCATGGTGTTTCAGGGCGCCAACCTGTTCGAATCACGCACCGCATTCGAAAACATCGCGTATCCGCTGCGCATCGCCAAAGTGCCGGTCGCAGAGCGCGAACGCCGCGTCAACGAACTTCTCGACTTGGTTGGGCTCACCGGCCGCGGCGACTCGTATCCGGCGCAGCTTTCGGGCGGTCAGCGCCAGCGCGTCGGTATCGCCCGCGCCCTCGCTGACGACCCCGCAGTGCTGCTCGCCGACGAACCCACCTCGGCGCTCGACAGCGACACCACCGCGCAGATCCTCGCGCTGCTCAAAAGCGTGCGCGACCGCACCGGCGTGACCGTCGTGGTCATCACCCACGAAATGTCGGTGGTGCGCGAGATTTGCGACTCGGTCACACTGCTCGACCGCGGCGACGTACGTGAGTCGGGTCGGCTCAGCGATATTGTCACGAATCCCAACTCTGAACTCGCCCGCAAACTCATCCCGCTGCCCGAATTTGGTGCGGATGCGACGGGCAACCAGCGCGCAATCGACCTGTTTTTCACCTCGCACCCCGGCGAACCGATGGGGTCAAAAGTGATGGCGCAGGTGCAGCAAGTTTCGGGCGATATTGCCGCCGGCACGTTCGAAACCGTCGGCGACGTTCAGGTGGGACGGCTCGTGGTCACCGTCGCCGCCGACGCAGTCGCGGGCGCACTCGAAACGTTCGCCAGCCACAACATCCACGCACAAGTGAGGGCAGCATGATCGACTTGTTGCAGCAGCTCGCTTCGTTCAGTCAGGACGTGATTGCCGTCACCGGCGACGAAACCTGGTTCAACCGTCCCGCCGTGCGCAAGAACCTCGGCATCGCGATTCTCGAAACGCTCTATATGACCGGCGCCGCCACATTCTTTAGCGTGCTGATCGGCCTGCCAACCGGGGTGATCCTTGCCGAGACACGGCGCGGTGGGCTCATCGAACAACCCGCCGTGCATCGGATGCTCGGCGCGCTCGTCAACATCGGCCGCGCCATCCCGTTCATCATCCTGGCCGTGATCGTCTTGTACTTCATCCGCTTCCTCGACCTACCCTGGCTCAAAACAGTCGGCTGGCCCGCATTCACTATCGCGCTGGTTGCCAGCGCCGTGCCCTATATGGCGCGCATGGTCGAATCGAACGTGCTCGCAGTTGATCACGGCAAAGTCGAGGCCGCGCAGATGGCCGGTGCCTCACGCAGCGCCATCATGTCGGGCGTGCTCGTGCGCGAAGCCCTGCCCTCGCTGATTCAATCGGCCACCATCCTCACCATCACGATCATCGGCTACTCGGCCATGGCAACCGCGGTCGGTGGCGGCGGGCTCGGCGCGCTCGCCATCAACCAGGGGTATCAGCGCAACAATTTCGACGTCATCGTCATCACTGTCGTCATCATCCTGATCATTGTGCAGCTCGTGCAGTGGCTGGGCGACATGCTCAGCCGGCTGGTGGATCACCGCTAGGCGCCACCGACCGGCAATTAGTGGCCAAGCACAACCCATCCCGATTCAATTCCCGCCGTGCGCGGGAACTATCCAAACGAAGGAATCCCATGAAGATCACAAAGATCGCCAAGATCGCTGCTGCAACCGCAGCCGCCGCACTCGCACTCACCGGCTGCACCGCCGGTGATGACACCTCCGACGCCACCACCGCTGAAGGTGAAGTGGTGACGCTCAAGGTTGGCGCCTCACCGGTGCCGCACGCCGACATCCTCAACTTCATCAACGACAACCTCGCTGAAGATGCCGGTCTCAAGCTCGAGATCGTGGAGTACACCGACTATGTGCAGCCCAACGTGGCGCTGTCGGAGGGTGAATTGGATGCGAACTTCTTCCAGCACGTGCCCTACTTCGACGCTGAGGTGGCCGAGAAGGGCTACAACTTCGAGCACGGTGAGGGCGTGCAGATCGAGCCATACGGCATCTACTCGAAGCAGCTCACCGACCTGAAAGACCTCCCCGAGGGTGGCAAGGTGCTCGTCAACAACGACCCGTCGAACCAGGCCCGCGCGCTGAAGCTGCTCGAACAGGAGGGCATCATCGGCCTCGGTGGCGCCGAAAACCCCACCATCTACGAGATTGCCGACAACCCGAAAAACCTCAAGTTCACCGAGGCTGAAGCAGCAGTGATTCCGGTGCAGCTGCCAGATGTCGACATCGCGGTGATCAACGGTAACTACGCCCTCGAACACGACCTGAACCCGGCAAAGGATGCGCTGGCTCTCGAATCGGGTAAAGACAACCCGTACGCGAACGTGCTCGCCTGGAATAAGGATGCCGACAAGGCCGAAGCGATTGCGAAGCTCGAGAAGCTGCTGCACGACCCGAAGGTGGCCGACTTCATCCGTGAAAAGTACCCGGACGGTGAGATCGTCCCCGCGTTCTAAGTTCTACGCTCTGCGCCCCACGGCCGGCCTCGTGCCCGACCGTGGGGCGCTCGCGTTTTGTTCGCGCTTTCGGTGCGCGTCGCCGCCCCCGCCCCGCGGCGCCTCGCGCATCCCCGCGCGCACCGCATCCCCGCCCCGCGGCGCCTCCTCGCACGGATTTGTGTGGGTTCGCGTCATTTGTATGTGGCAGAACACACACAAATGACGCGAAGACACACACGAGCTAGGGGGCCGTGGCGTATGGAGTGGCCAAGCGGGCGTGGAAGCACACACGAGGTGGGGCTGTGTAGCAGCGGGCGCCGAGACACATAGGAGTTAGGGCCGGGCCGTAGTGCCGGTGCGTTCCCGATGCTAGCGTCCCTGCCGCGGGTGCAGCCCGTCTTGCGGGCCTTGCCAGCCCGGTTGATTCGGCGACTGCGCTTGCTGCTCTTTGTGCTCTTTTGCGTTTCGTATCCACCAGCGGATCGTGACAATGGTCGCAATCACCATGCACACGGTGGTTGCCGCTGCCGCGAGCAATCCGATTAATGCGCCGATAATGTCCAAGCCCTGGTCGGGATAGTCGGGTTTTTCACTCAGTTCGACGAAGATTCCGGTCATCCAGACCGTGGCCGCACCGGCGGCGATAGTGAGCAGGATGCAGGTTGAAATATTGACCCAGGGATTAAACACCACACCCCGATATCGCGTGGTGCGTTTCGGGTCGGGAACGAAATCATCGTCAACCCAGCTCATGGACTATGCCTAACAGACTTCACTCGGAAGCAAACTAACGGGGGATGCGTTGGCGCTCGTAAAACTCGCGCGACTTCCGTTGCCACCAGCGCGCGGTCAAAAAAGTTACCACCAGCATCAGGATGCTGAGCAGTCCACTGAAGACTGCCACAATTACCAGTGCAATAAGTTCGGCGCCTCTACCGTCGCCGGAGGGCTGCGAGATCAGATTCTCCATGATGTAGAACACCATGTAAGCCGCGACTCCGGCGCAGAGGAGCGTGGCACCAGCACACACCGAGATATTCAGCCAGGGGTTAAACAGCACCCCCTTGTGCCGGGTGAGGCGTTTCGGATCGGGAACGAAATCATCGTCAATCCAGCTCATAAACCATGCCTAACAGATTCCACTCGGAAGCAAATTAACGAGGATGCGCTGCGCACGTCGCGCTTGCGCTGCGCCTGGCATCTAGCGCCCGCCTCGCGCCCCACCTGGCATCTAGCGCCCGCCTCGCGCCCCATATCGCGGGATCTGTGTGGGTTCGCGTCACTTGTATGTGGCAGAGCGCATACAAATGACGCGGAGACACACACGAGGCGGGGGGAGTGGTGTGCGGCGGGGAGAGGCGAGGCGCTGCGCGGTGCGGGAAGCGCACCGACCCCGCTAAGCGCCGCTCTCAAGCTCGAGCAAAAACCGCTTCACCTCGGGTGTGCCGCCGTACTGTCCGAGTGATCCGTCAGCGCGCACCACGCGGTGGCAGGGCCGCAGAATCGGCAGCGAATTGGTGGCGCAGGCGGTGCCGGCCGCTCGTGCCGCCCGCGGATGCCCTGTCATCTCAGCAAGTTCGCCATAGCTGACGGTCTCGCCATAGGGGATGCGGGCGAGTGTCTGCTGTGCCAGCGTTTGAAATCCAGTGGCTCCGAGCAGGTCGAGCGGCACCGAGAACTGGCGGCGCTCGCGGGCAAAATACTCGTCGATTTGGCGGGCCGCGAGCTGTAGGTGTGCCTGCGCTCGCGCATCCGGTTCAGTTGCCAGCCGCAGCTCGGGATGCATCCGCAACTTGCGCTCGCCTTCGGCGCGC
This sequence comes from uncultured Gulosibacter sp., assembly GCF_963509965.1. Classification (NCBI taxonomy): domain Bacteria; kingdom Bacillati; phylum Actinomycetota; class Actinomycetes; order Micrococcales; family Microbacteriaceae; genus Gulosibacter; species uncultured Gulosibacter sp. The sequence continues at coordinate 21,929 of NZ_CAUPDE010000014.1, read as the reverse complement.
CCGAACGCGACCAGCGCGATTCCCCGGCTTGTTGCCGCGATTTCGAGCTCACCTATCGGGGTTGGATGCGTCTGCCAGGTCAATACGGTCATGTCATGAGCGTGCCACACCAACCGAACGTGCAGTGCAATGATGACGGCACTGGATGCGGCACACTGGGGGTGTGACCGCATCGCTTCTTGTCCAGCTGCCGCAGCTTCTCGAGCAGGGGCGCGCGGAGGCCGCTGCCGCGCTGGCCAAGGCCCGCAACACCCGCAACACCCGCACCGCATCCACCGTCCGAAGCGTCGAACCAAATCTCGTTTGGCGCGGCGACAATCTTGCCGCGCTCGCATCCCTGGTGGCGGCGGCTGAAACCGAGCCGGCTACGCGGGCAAAACTGATCTACCTCGACCCGCCCTATGATTCGGGCGCCGACTATCGCAATCGCATCGAAACCGATGCGGATGGCGAAACTATTGCGCTCACTCAGCTTGCCTATCGTGATCGGTGGGATGAGGGCACCGTGGGCTATTTGCGGATGCTGATTTCTCGGCTGGTGCTTGCCCGGCAGCTGCTGCGTGAGGATGGCGCGCTGATCGTGCATCTTGATTGGCACGCCTCGCATCTGGTGCGCATCGTGCTCGATGAGCTGTTTGGTCGCGACAATTTTGTGAATCAGCTCGTGTGGGCCTATCGCAGCGGCGGCGCATCCCGCACCAGTTCGGTGCCGCGCAAACACGACGAGCTGCTGCTGTACCGGCGCAGCCCGCGTTTCCGTATCCGCACGCAGCGTGAGCGGCAGCTGCTCGACAAATCGTTTATGGGTTCGAAACAGGATGCGGCGGGCAACTATTACGTCGACACTATTCTGCGCGATGTGCTTGAGGGCGTGATCAACCTGGTGGATGGTGACCGGGTGCGTAGGGTTTCGGTGCGGCCGGTGCTGAACGTTTCGGCAGAGCGCACCGGTTATGCAACCCAGAAGCCCGAGGGGCTGCTTGAGCTGCTTATTCGCTGGTGCACTGATGAGGGCGACCTGGTGGTGGATGCGTTTGCCGGCTCGGGTACCACAGCCGCGGTGGCTGCGAGGTTGGGGCGTCGATTCGTTTCGATTGATGCGAGCGCGCGCGCCGAGGTGGTGACCCGGGCGCGGCTGGATGCGCAGGGCGCGCGCTATCGGGTGCGGCGTGACGCTGAGGATGCGCCGGGCACTGTCGACGTGCGCCACGCTGACGGCGGGCTGAGGATTGTTGGCTACGCGCCCGCGGCGGGGCTTGGTGAGCTACTGGCGGGGAAGAACACGGGAGCGCTGTCGCGGTTGAGCGCGTTAGCGGGGTGGGCGGTGACGGGTGCCGACGGCAGCTATACCTCGAGTTGGCGGTCGTCGCAGCAAGCGCCCGAAACCAAGCTTGCGGTGGCGGCGCCGCTGCTCGTGGAGGTGTTTGATCTCGCGGGGCGGGTGACGCAGCTTCGGTTCGAGACGGACGCGGTCGCCGCGAGCCAGATTGAGGCGGGGCCACAGCGATGAGCAACCAGACCAGGGCCGACGACTCGCCGTTCCGCGCGCTCGCATCCGAGGCCGCGGTGCTTGCCGGCGGCGGCACGGCAATTTTGCTGCAGCTTGCTCACCCTTCGGTTGCGGCCGGTGTTGCCCAGCACTCCAACTTCGCGGCTGCGCCGATGCGGCGGCTGTGGGGAACGCTCGAATATGTCACCGCTGCCGCTTTCGGTAACGAAGCTGAGTGGCGGTTCGTGTGCGAGCGCGTGAACCGGCGGCATGCGGCGGTTACCGGCGAGACCGGTACCGGCGAACCCTACCGCGCCGATGACACCGAGCTGCAGTGGTGGGTTGCCGCGACACTGTGTTGGGCGGCGGTTCGGGCGCATCGCCGCGTGTACGGTGGGCGTGTGGTGAACCGGCACACTGCCGACCGTATCGTGCGTGATTTCGGCAGGCTCGGCACCGGGCTGCGGCTGCCGCCAGAAACCTGGCCCGCCACGGCCGCCGAGTTTGACCGCCGCTTCGCTGCCGCCCTTAACGAGCTGCACATCACCGATGAGGCGATGCGCGCCAAACGCGAACTGTTTGCCGCCCGCAATGCGCCGCTGTGGTTGCGCGCCGCGATGCCATACGCGACCACGCTGGCAGTTGATCTGCTGCCGCCACAGATTGCCGCCGCATACGGGCATCCGGCCACGCGCATCCGCCGGTTCATCGCGGCACTGGCCTGGGTTCCGTTGATTATTGCCGCGCACCTGCTGCCACCGGTGATCCGCGCGCTCCCTGCCCGGTGCATCATGCGCCGAGTGCGCCGCGCGGCCGCGGCTGCACGGTAACCGTGAGCGGTGGGCAAGCCGACTACCATCGAAGACAGGGTCTTGATGGAAGGATTCACCGTGACCATGCAGGCGAATGCGCCCCAACCCACCGCCGAACAGCGGGATCTGGTCGAACTGCTACGTCAGCGTATCGCTGGCGAGGTCGACGCCTCGACACTGCGGCGAGCCGAGTATTCGAGTGACGCCTCGAACTACCGCATCGTTCCCGAAGTGGTGGTGTTTCCACGCAGCACCGAAGACCTCATCGCGATCACCGAACTCTCACGCGAAACCGGCACGCCGCTGCACCTGCGTGGCGCGGGCACGTCAATTGCCGGTAACGCGATTGGCCGCGGCATCGTCGTTGATACCTCCCGCCACCTCAACCGCATCCACAGCCTCGACCCTGAAGCCCGCACCGCCAGAATCGACCCGGGCGTGGTGGTTGCCCAGCTGCAAAACGCCGCCAAACCCTATGGGCTGCGTTTCGGCCCCGACCCCTCCACCTGGACTCGCTGCACTGTCGGCGGCATGATCGGCAACAACGCCTGCGGTTCGCACTCGCTGGCGTTCGGTCGCACTGCCGACAACATCATCGACCTCGACGTGATGGATGGGCTCGGGCGGCGATACACAGCCACCGACGATCTGTCGGTGGTGCCCGGGCTGGATGAGTTCACGCTGCGGCATCTGGCCACGATCCGCACCGAGTTCGGGCGGTTCGGTCGGCAGGTATCGGGTTATGCGCTCGAAGCATTGCTGCCCGAACGCGGGCATTCACTGGCACAGTTGCTGGTGGGCTCGGAAGGCACACTCGCCACCGTGCTCGGCGCAACCGTGCGCCTGGTGGAGGTGCCTTCGGCGCCGGTGACCGTGGCGCTCGGCTACCCGTCGATGTTTGAGGCGGCCGATGATATTCCCACGCTGCTGGCCCACAAACCGGGCGCTATTGAGGGACTGGATGCGCGGCTCACCGAGGCTGTGCGCCGTCACTACGGTGCGGCGGCGATCGAGTCGCTACCTGACGGTGGTGGCTGGCTGCTCATCGAAATGCCCGGCACGGATGCGGCCGACGCGCTCGCTCGCGCGAAGGCGCTCGTTGCCGACTCGGCGGCTATCTCGCACACGATTGTCGACGATGCGGCTGCGGCAGCGCGCCTGTGGCGGGTGCGTGCCGACGGTGTGGGGCTTGCCAGTCGCACGCTCGACGGTGAACAGTGCTGGCCAGGTTTCGAAGACGCTGCCGTTCCACCCGAACAGCTCGGCGCCTATCTGCGCGAGTTCGACAAACTCACCGCCAGCCACGGCATCGAGGGTATGCCTTACGGACACTTTGGTGACGGTTGCATCCACATTCGGCTCTCGATTCCGCTCGAGCGCGACGGCGCCGCAATGCGCCGCTTCATGCTCGATGCTGGCCGGCTCGTCGCCGATTTCGGTGGCTCAATGTCGGGTGAGCACGGTGATGGCCGGGCACGAAGCGAGCTGTTGCCGCTCATGTACAGCGATGAGGCTATCGCCGCGTTCGGCGAGCTCAAATCGCTGTTCGATCCGCGCAACCTCCTCAACCCCGAAGTGCTCGTGCACCCGGCACCCCTCGACCGCGATCTGCGCCGCCCGCAGGCCCTGCCGATGCCGAAGGTGCGCGGCGGGTTTGCGTGGGCGCATGACGGTGGCGATTTCACCAGGGCCACGCATCGGTGCGTGGGAATGGCGAAATGCCGGGCCGATAATCGGGCCTCCGGTGGATTCATGTGCCCGAGCTACCTGGCCAGCCGTGACGAAACCCACTCGACCCGCGGGCGCGCCCGCGTGCTGCAAGAAATGATCAACGGCAAACTTGTCGATGGCGGCTGGCGCTCGCGGGAGGTCGCCGATTCGCTCGACATGTGCCTGTCGTGCAAGGCGTGCTCGACCGACTGCCCTGCCGGGGTGGATATGGCGGCGATGAAATCAGAGACGCTGTATCGCAAGTATCGCGGCCGGCTGCGCCCCATGAGCCACTATGTGTTCGGGCAGTTGCCGCGCTGGCAGAAACTGATGTCGCCGTTGGCGCCGCTGGTGAACGGGATGTTTTCGGTGGGCTGGCTGCGCCGGCTCATGTTGCCGCTGGCTGGTGTCGATCGTCGACGCACAATTCCGAGGGTGTCGCGCACCACGTTCTATCGTGACCGGCGTCGTGCCGAACGCGCAGGCAAAGCGGTGTCGGCTGTAGCCCCGCGGGGCGAGCGCCCCCGGGTGATGGTGTGGGCCGACTCGTTCTCGAACGGGTTCGCGCCGGGCATCGACCACGATGTGGTGCGGGTGCTTGAAGCTGCCGGGTTCGAGGTGGTGACGCCGCCGCAGCAGGTGTGCTGCGGGCTCACCTGGATTTCAACCGGGCAACTTGACGGCGCCCGTAAACGCCTCGCGCAGCTGCTGGATGTGTTTACCCCACTGGTTGAGGATGGCATCCCGATTATTGGTGTAGAACCCAGCTGTACGGCGGTGCTGCGCAGCGATCTGCTCGAGCTGTTCGCAGACGATCCCCGCGCGCAGCTGATTGCCGAAGCAACTTTCACGCTATCGGAGGTGCTCACCGGTGGCGCGCCCGTGAAACCGAGTGACGAGTTCGCCCTGCCTGATCTTGCCGGCACCGAAATTGTGGTGCAGCCGCACTGCCACCAGCACGCCGTCATCGGTTTCGATGCCGACCGTAAGCTCTTGCAGCAGATGGGCGCCGAATTGACGCAGCTTTCGGGATGCTGCGGGCTGGCTGGCAACTTCGGTCTCGAACGCGGCCACTACGAAATGTCGGTCGCAGTTGCGGGTAATTCGCTGCTACCTGCGCTTCGGAAGGCGTCGGATGACGCGGTATTTTTGGCTGACGGGTTCTCGTGCCGCACGCAGGCCGATCAGCTTATCGGCCGTGAGGGCGTGCATTTGGCAACGCTGATTGCGCAGCGGCTCGGGTAGTTTCCGCGCGATCTTGGTGTATTCGGTCTTGACCGCTAGCGATAATCAATCACATTATGCATGCGTATATTGCAATATGTGCATATATGGTGTCATGATGGATGCGTGAAGAACCCTGCGATTGATCGCGCTGCCAGCATCTTCCACGTGCTCGGGCACGCTGGGCGACTGGAGCTCGTTGTCACACTCTTCGACGGCGGTCGAAGCGTGAGTGAACTTGCCGAACAATTGCAGATGACCCAACCGCTGGTGTCGCAACACCTGCGTACGCTGCGGGATGTGGGGCTCGTGGCGGTAACAGTGAGTGGCCGCAATCGCATCTACGAGCTCGCCGATGAACATGTTCGGCACGTGGTGGCGGATGCGCTCGTCCACTCTGCCGAACATCTCGAACAGCCAGAGTCAGGTGCAATATCCAGCTGACAGGCTTGCCACGAATGGCATCAAACGCCCCTGCTAACAACATTGGTCACTCGACCAGGCATTAAGGAGAAGACAATGACCGAACACAAGACTGCCGAGCACACCGTCGCCGAACATGAGCACGGTGCAAACTGCGGGCACGAAGCAATCGACCGCGGCGATCACGTTGACTACCTGCACGATGGTCACCTGCACACGCTCCACGGTGACCACTACGACGAGCACCACCACGCTGCTGAGCACTCGGTAGCTGAACACCAGCACGGTGTAAACTGCGGGCACGAAGCAATCGAACACGGCGACCACGTCGACTACGTTCACGATGGTCACCGGCATGCAGTGCACGTTGACCACTACGACGAACACTAAGTCGTAGCGATTACCCTCGAATACCAAAATGGCCCCACCGTGGTGGGGCCATTTTGGTAACGAAGCGGGTGCGACTCTGCAGCTCTAATTGTTGCTGTCACCTTCGGCGGCCTGCTGCTGCTCGATCTGTTTGCGCACCTCATCCATGTCGACGCTCTTGACCGCTTCGATGACCTGCTCGAGTGCCTGCGCGGGCAGCGCGCCAGCCTCGCGGTAGAGCAGCACGCCATCGCGAAACGCCATCAGGGTGGGAATCGACTGGATCCCCAGCTGTGCGGAGATTTCGCGGTTTGCTTCGGTGTCTACCTTGGCGAAGGTGATGTCTTCGTGCTTGTTGCTCGCCTCTTCGTAGACGGGGGCAAACATTTGGCAGGGGCCACACCAGCCCGCCCAAAAATCGACGAAGTGGATGCCCTTTCCGGTGACGGTTTCGAGGAAGTTGTCATTCGTGAGGTCGACAGTAGCCATGCCGGAGTCCTTTCAAATCGTGTGTCCGGTCGGTGAGATCGGTCAGCGTCGGATGATCGGGAGGGTTCGCGGTGGGGTCGGTACGGAGGCCAACAAATCGGTCGGGCCGGATATTCCATGCGGCCGCAAATCCTGCTGTGAGGTGCGGCCGCAACGAAATGGGATGCGCTGAAACTAGTCTGTGGGTTTTTCGATCTCGGGATCGGTTTCGAGATTGAGTGAGGTGGCGTCGAGCTCGGCATCTGCGTCGTCGGCAAAGCCGGCTGCCGCCTCCGCGGCACTGCTGCTCGTGTCAGGTGCGAACGCCGTATCCGCAACCTCATCGGCCGCTTCATCAGCTGACGCTGCCGCGACCTCGCCAGTTTCGGTAAGATCGGTGTCGAAGCTGACCTCGTCATCGAGCTCGCTAGTCACAGCGTCGGCCGATTCAACCAGCAGCGGATCGGGCTCGGGCAGCTTGCCGGGCACCTGGTAGTGCGCGTACAGGTCGTCTTCTTCTGCGGGGGAGAGATTCTGGTCGATTTCGGTGCGCGGGGCGCTTACCACTTGGTCTTTGGTGTAGGGAACGGTGATCCGTTTGCCGTCGCGTTCGGCTAGATCGAGCGGAACGAAGTATTCTTTGATGCCAAAGAAACCGGTCTTAACCGTGACCCAATTGGGTTCTTGGGTCTGATCGTCGAGATAGACCTGGCCAACTCGGCCAAGCTTTTGCCCATCGGTGCCGTAGACGGTCGACTGAAAAAGCTCCAGCAGTCGCTCTTCAGCCTCGCGCTTGGCCGCCTCCTCGGGGGGGTCGCCGGCATCCGTTGCAGTGTTGGCTTCGTCGCTTGCCTCGTCCTTTGCGATATCCGATTCTGACGTGTCTGAGTCGGCGGCGTTATCGGCGTCGCTCTCAGTCACCTCAGCTTCGAGGTCGGCCTCGGTGAGGTCGTCGGTGTGCTCTTCGGGAAGATCAACGTTGTCGTCGAGTTCCGTGCGGTCTTGCTCAGCAGCCATCGAAGACGAGTTCCTTTGTTCGTGGTCAGTACCCGAAGTGTATCGGGCTGTACCTTGACGCAGGCTTACCGAGCAGGTCAACTGCGCGTTTCGGTCGCCTCGGTTGCCTCGGTGTTGCTGGATGCATCAAGATGCTCATCGGTAATCTCCGGCAGCGGCGGTAGCTGATCGCTCGTCGCCTCGGCCGCGGCAGCTGCACTTGCCTGCTGACTAGCGCGAGCTTTGCGGTAGCGCGGCCGCAGCAGCCCGAACCACAGGCCTGCGAACAGCACCGCGCATACAACCAGCCCCGGCAGCACATAGCCGATCAGGTTGGCGACTCCACCAATAGCAGCCACCAGGTCGTTCCAGCCCTGACCGAGCCCACCTAAGAACGGCGGCGCTTCATCGCTGTCGACCGTGGTGTCGGCCTGAGCTTGTACGATGCGCAGGTCTACTTTCGACATACTGATTCGGTCGCTGAGTTCGGTGCGCTGCGCTTCCAAGCTCTGCAGCTCGGATTGGCGGCTGTCGAGTTCGCGTTCGATCTCGAGCAGGTCGCCGATAGTGGTAGCTTCAGAGAGCATCTTGCGCAGTGACTCGATCGAGCTTTTCAGGCTGTCGATCTGGGCATCGAGATCCACTTTTTGCAGGGAAACATCGCTCGCTTCAGTGGTGAGGTGTTTCGTGGTGCCGAGCGCCTTTAGTTCGCTGATGAACGTGTCGTGCTGATCGGCGGGGATGCGCACCGTGAAATCGGCACTCGGGTACCTGCGCTCGATTTGTTCGTGACGGTATTCGATGCGGCCCTGGTACTTGTGGGCGAGGCTTTCGAGCTCGGCCGTTGCCTGTTCGGCTGAGTCGACCTCGACTTCGGCCGTGGTTGTTACCACCATGGCGGGTTCGTGCGGCGTGGTCGAACCAGAACCGGGTTCGTTCGCGTCGTGTTCGGCGCCGTCTTGAGCGATACCCTCAGGCTGATCGGGGCCGTGCTCTTCGGGGTATTCGCGCGAGTTCTGTGCGGCGGCCCCGGATGCGGTGCTATCTGAGCCACTCGAACCAGCGGCACATCCCGACAGCAGGCCGATAGCTGCGAGTGCAACCGTCACCGTCGTGAGTGCCTGTTTCAACCACTGTTTTTTCGCCATGCACTCAGCTTCGCAGTAACCGTTGCGCGGCACATCAGCTGAGCGGTTCGGTCTGATCATTCGACAGAACCACTCTCGCTCGCCCGCAGGGTCGAGCAGGGAGGTGAATAAACCCAGTTCAGCAGCGCAGTCGCGCTAGTTGAAGTCGTCGGGGTCTTTACCGGTGCGGGTGCCGGTGTCGACCTGGGTGAGCCGGGCAATATCGTCAGCGTCGAGCGTGAAATCGGCGGCACCGAGATTTTCGCGCATCCGTTCGGGATGCGACGATTTTGGAATCGCAATATTGTCGATTTCGATGTGCCAGCGCAACACAATCTGTGCCGGGGTGCGACCGTATTTCTCAGCGAGTTCTTGCACGAGCGGTTTGGCGAGCGCATCCCCGCGACGAAGCGGCGCCCACGCCTCGGTAGCAATGCCGTGCTGCAGGTGGAAGTGCCGCAGCTCGGGCTGCTGGAAAGCCGGGTGCAGCTCCACTTGATTCACGGCGGGCACCACATCGGCTTCCTGGATCAAGCGCTCGAGGTGGTGCGCTTTAAAGTTGGCAACACCGATCGAACGCGCCCGGCCTTCGTCGTGAAGCCGCTCGAGTGCATCCCAGGTTTCGAGGTAACGGTCGAGCGCGGGAGCCGGCCAGTGGATGAGATAGAGGTCAACTTCGTCAAGACCGAGCCGCTCGAGCGACTCATCGAAGGCGCGCAGCGTGGCGTCGTAGCCCTGCATGTCTTGCCACACTTTGGTGGTGATGAACACCTCGTCACGGTCGATGCCCGAACGGCGCAGGCCCTCACCCACACCGGTTTCGTTGTTGTAGAGCGTGGCGGTGTCGATGTGGCGATAGCCGATGTCGATTGCCTGCGCCACAAGATCTGCCGTTGCGGCCGGATCCATTTTGTAGGTGCCGAGCCCGAGTTGTGGGATCGTGCGTCCGTCGTTGAGCCGAATGCCGAGTGAATTGGTCACAGACTGCCACCGTAGTCGGTGCCGACAATAAGTGCACCCTCAGTTACCAGGTTTGTCGAAATCGTGCGGTGACCGCGGGCTACTCGGTGTCGGGGAGCACAATCGGGGCGGTGTCGGCTCGCGGCAGCGCAGCTCCGGCGCTCAGGTCGGGTAGCCAGGGAATCGCCACGAGCGCCACGATAAGTGCCGCGATCGAGAACCCCGCACCGATGAGCAGGCCACCCAGTGCGCCCATCGCGTCGATGGCGATGCCTGCGAAGGCGCTGGCAATCGCTACGCCAACCAGCTGCGCGGTGCCGAGCCACCCGAACGCTTCGGCGGTGTCGCTGAACCGCACGGTGGCACTGACCGCCGAGTTCGCGAGCGCGATCATCGGCGATGACGCCATGCCGGTAATGAAGAACGCAATGATGAACATGAGCGGGCTCTCGAGCGAGAACAGTGCCAATACGGTGCCGATCACGCCCACGCCTACGCGCGCGGCGAGCGACCAGCGGGGCATTGCCATCAATCCCGCGCCGAGGCCGCCGATGAGTGAACCAATTGCCGAAATACCCAGCACCGCGCCAACGAACGGATCTTCGTGACCGAAGTGGGCGATTGCCGCGGCATCCAGCGCACCCCAGGTGCCGATTCCGAACATGAAGACGACGGTCATAATCAGCACGACCGGCTCGCGCAGCACGGCCCCCATTTGTCGCGGCGATTGGGGGATGCGTACCTGGCCGATTGGCTTCGAGGTCACGAACCAGATGCCCCCAACAAGCAGAACTGCCGAGCACAGCAGAATACCGGTGCGTGGGCCGAGCGTTGCTGCAATTATGGTGGTCAGTAGCGGCCCCAGAATCCAAATGATCTCTTGCAGCGTCGCGTCGATGGCGAACACGGTGTTGATGCGCGAACTGTCGGCGATCTTGGGATAGACGGTGCGCACTGCCGGCGGAATTGGCGGGATGGTGAGACCGGTGATGAACACGAGCGGGAATAGCAGCTGCATCGGGGGAGTGGTGAGCCCCAGAATGGCGAGCGTGAGCGAGCTCAGCAGGATGGTGGGCACGAGCACGGTGCGCATCCCGAAGCGTGAGAGCAGCCGCCCGCCAAGGGGCCCGGCAATTCCCTGCCCGATTGCGAACGCGGCGATCGTAAACCCGGCGGCGGTGAAGTCGCCGTAGGTCTGCTCGATGTGAATGAGTAGCGCCACCGACAGCATCCCGGCCGGAAAGCGCGCCAGTAGCTGTGAGAACAACAGCCGCGCGACATAGCGGATGCGGAGTGCTTCGAGATAGATGCGCACGCGGCTCCTCTCGTTGGTCGATGCGGGTGCGGACGACTGAACCCGCCGGTGTGGCAGTTGGATGCGTGCCCCGTCGAGTTCGATGTGAGAAAAATACTAGCGGGGGCCAGCGACATCCCAGCCCGCGTCACGCAGTGCCGCGCGGGCGGCATCCTTCACCGAGTAGGGGATGTGTTCGCCGCGCACTTCGCGGGCAAGTTCGTGGCCGTTGCCGCCGATGAAGATCACATCTTCTTCGGTGGCGATCGATACTGCTTTGGCAATGCCCGCGGCCGGGTCGGCGATCTCATACACCTCGTGCTCGGGAAACTCAGTGTGGAGGGTTTCGAGCAGGGTTGCACGAATGGCCGCCGGGTCTTCAAATCGCGGGTTGTAGTCGGTGATCACCACCACATCGGCGATGGCTGCGGCGCGGGCCATATCGGGCCGCTTGGTGGTGTCGCGGTCGCCGTCGGCGCCAAACACCGCGAAGAGTCTGCCGGGGGTGAGCTGACGCAGGCTCGACAGCACGGTGCGCATCGAGCCTGGAGTGTGACCGTAGTCGGTGTAGATGCGCGGGCCGGGGCCGTCGGGGTTGACCACGTCGAGCCGGCCGGGCAGAGTCACCTGCAGGCCACCGGTGGCATCGAGCGCTGCGGCAATCTGTTCGAGCGGGGTGCCGGTTTGGGTGAGCGAGACAATCGCGAGTGCGGCGTCGAAGGCGACAAACCAGCCGGGCTGGCTCACGCTGCTGGTGAGGCGGCGGCCATCGCGGTGGGTGAGGGTGAAATCGGTGCGGGTAAGCGAGACCTGTTCGGCGGTGAAGTGCCAATCGGCATCGAGATCGGCGCGGGTGGTGACGGTGTCAACCGGCACTGAGGCGATTGTGGCAAGCTCTCGTCCCCACTCATCATCGATGGCAATCACGCCGCGGCGGGTGCGTTCGGAGGTGAACAGTTCGGCTTTGGCGGCGAAATATTCGCGCATATCGGCATAGTCGTCGAGGTGGTCTTGGGAGAGGTTTGTGAAGATCGCCGAATCGAACACGAAACCATCCACGCGGTGTCGGGTGAGTGCGTGGGCAGACACCTCGATGGCGGCCACCGCAACCTGTTCGCGGCGCATTTGGGCAACGAGTGCGTGCAGATAGTCGCTTTCGGGAGTGGTGAGCCCGCCGCTTCGCTCGGTCGATACGATCCGGTCGCCGATGCGCTGCTCGACAGTGCTCGACAGGCCGCTGCGAATGTGCAGGGCATCAAGGAGTGCGAGCAGCAGATAGCTGGTGGTGGTTTTGCCGTCGGTGCCGGTGATGCCAATCAGCGTCGGGTTCCCGGCCTGGGTGCCGTAGACCAGGGCCGCGGTTTTGCCGAGCAGTTCGCGGGGCGCATCCACCACGATCATCGGCAGCCCGGTTGGCCGCGCATATTCGGCGCCGGCAGCGTCGGTGAGCACGGCAACGGCACCGGCTTGTTGCGCGGCGGCGGTGAACTCGGCGCCGTGACGACGGGCACCGGGAACCCCAACAAAAAGATCCCCGGCGCTGACCGAGTTAGTGGAGCTTGAGACGCCGGTCACTCGCAGCTGCCCGTCTGCCGTTGAAACGAGGTGCGCACCCGGTAGCAGATCAACGAGTTCTTGCAGGGTGCGGCCGGGAGTTTCGGCGGGGTCGGTCATGACGGGTCCTCAATCTTGCTGGGATGCAAAGCGGTAACGGTTCATTCTCTCGCATTTTGTCGGCGGGTCGGGATGCGGCGGGCCGGATGTGCGGGAAGCGGCGGAAATGTCGGTGGCTGGTGATGGAGTTGTCCACAGCAAATAGGAGGAACTGTGAATTGCTTGTTCATAATTCGTGGAAAAGCTCGCCGACACGCCGGTTTTCTGTGGAATTTTATGTGGAGAACTACACGCTTGTAATACAGCATCTAGTGGTGTTAGCCTCATCAAGCACAACATGTTGTGGCTGACGGAGATGTAGCGGCGGTCGCAACCGATTCACTAACGGGCCTGAGCTGATCTCGCATCAGCTCCGCATCCCGCCGATAAGTTCTCATTCAATTCACTAAATCGAGGCACTTCAAATGACTATTTCTGTGTACAGCAAACCCTCCTGCGTTCAGTGCACTGCGACCTACCGCGCCCTCGATAAGCAGGGCATCGAGTACGAGGTGTTCGACCTGTCAGAAGACGAGAAGGCACTGCAGACGGTGAAGGAGCTCGGCTACCTGCAGGCTCCGGTCGTAGTGGCCGGTGACGACTCGTGGTCGGGATTCCGCCCCGACAAAATCAACGAGCTCAAGAAGCTGCGCTCGGCCTAGGAGCTGCAATGGCCAGGCTGATCTACTTTTCGAGCGTGTCGGGAAACACGCAGCGATTCGTGGAGAAACTTGGTCGAGAAGCTCGTCGCATCCCACTGCGCACGGGCGACGAAACGATTCTCGCCGATGAACCCTTCGTGCTCATCGTTCCCACCTACGGTGGCGGCACCGTCAAAGGCGCCGTCCCAAAACAGGTGATCAAGTTTCTCAACGTGCCAGCTAACCGAGAGCTCCTGCGGGGAGTGATCGTTAGCGGCAACACTAACTTCGGCGTCGGCTACTGCCTTGCGGGCGATATTATCGCCCGCAAGTGCAACGTGCCGGTGCTCTATCGATTCGAACTGTTCGGCACCCCGGAAGACACCCAGAAGGTCAACCGGGGGCTCGACCAGTTTTGGCAACAAATGGAGGCAGTGGCGTAATGGCCGGTACTGATCAGAACCCTCACGGTGAGCTCGACTTTCACGCGTTGAACGCGATGCTCAACCTGTATGACGCGAACGGCCAGATCCAGTTCGACAAAGACCGCGAGGCCGCGCGCGCATACTTCCTGCAGCACGTCAACCAGAACACGGTGTTCTTCCACGATCTTGACGAGCGGCTGGGCTACCTCATCGACAACGAGTATTACGAGGCCGAGGTCATCGACCAGTACTCGCGCGAGTTCATCGCCGAGCTGCGTGATCACGCCTTCAGCCAAAAGTTTCGCTTCCCCACCTTCCTGGGGGCCTTCAAGTTTTACACCTCGTACGCGCTCAAAACGTTCGACGGCGGCCGCTACCTCGAACGCTTCGAAGACCGCGTGCTGATGGTGGCGCTCGGCCTCGCGCGGGGTGACGAGAAACTTGCCCGCAAGCTCGTCGACGAAATGATCTCGGGGCGCTTCCAGCCGGCAACCCCCACCTTCCTCAACGTTGGTAAGCGCCAGCGCGGCGAGTTTGTCTCCTGCTTCCTGCTGCGCATCGAAGACAATATGGAGTCGATCGGCCGTTCGATCAACTCGGCGCTGCAGCTGTCGAAACGTGGCGGTGGCGTTGCCTTTAACCTCTCGAACATCCGCGAGTCGGGTGCGCCCATCAAGCAGATTGAGAACCAGTCGTCGGGCATCATCCCGGTCATGAAGCTGCTTGAAGACTCGTTCTCGTACGCGAACCAGCTCGGTGCGCGGCAGGGCGCCGGTGCTGTTTACCTCTCGGCTCACCACCCCGACATCCTCAGCTTCCTCGACACCAAGCGTGAGAATGCCGACGAGAAGATCCGCATCAAGACCCTCTCGCTCGGTATCGTCATTCCCGACATCACCTTCCAGCTGGCGAAAAAGAACGAGCCGATGTACCTGTTCTCGCCCTATGATGTCGAGCGCGTGTACGGCAAACCCTTCGGTGACATCGCAATCAGCGAGCACTACTACGACATGGTCGATGACGATCGCATCCGCAAAACGCGAATCGATGCCCGTCAGTTCTTCCAGACGATTGCCGAGATTCAGTTCGAGTCGGGTTACCCCTACATCCTGTTTGAAGACACCGCCAACCGGGCCAACCCGATTGCCGGTCGGATCAACATGTCGAACCTCTGCAGCGAGATTCTGCAGGTGAACTCGCCCTCCACCTACAATGCCGACCTGAGCTACGAGCACATCGGTGACGATATTTCGTGCAACCTCGGTTCGATGAACATCGCCATGGCCATGGATAGCGAGAACCTTGGTGAGACGGTCGAGGTGGCTATCCGCGGCCTTACCGCGGTGAGCGACATGAGCTCGATCGACTCGGTGCCCTCGATCCGTGACGGCAACGCCAAATCGCACGCCATCGGTCTCGGTCAGATGAACCTGCACGGTTATCTCGGGCGCGAGCGCATCCACTACGGTTCGGAAGAGGGTCTCGATTTCACGAACATCTACTTCTACACCGTGCTGTTCCACGCAATTCGCGCGTCGATGACCATCGCTCGTGAGCGGGGTGAACGGTTCGACGGGTTTGAAGAGTCGAAGTACGCCACCGGAGAGTTCTTTGACAAGTACATCGACCAAGAGTGGGCACCCGCCACCGAGCGTGTGCGCGAACTGTTCGAGGGGCACGATATTCCCACGCAGGACGATTGGCGCCAGCTCAAAGCCGACGTGCAGCAGTACGGCATGTACAACCGCAACCTGCAGGCGGTGCCGCCCACCGGGTCGATCTCGTACATCAACAACTCGACCTCGTCGATCCACCCGATCGCGTCGAAGATTGAGATTCGCAAGGAAGGCAAGCTCGGGCGCGTGTACTACCCGGCGCCGTTCCTCACCAACGACAACCTCGAGTATTTCGAGGATGCCTACGAGATCGGTTACGAGAAGATCATCGACACCTATGCGGCGGCCACCCAGCACGTCGATCAGGGCCTGTCGCTGACGCTGTTCTTCAAAGACACGGCAACAACGCGCGATATTAACCGCGCGCAGATCTATGCCTGGACCAAGGGCATTAAGACGATCTACTACATCCGCCTGCGCCAGATGGCGCTGGAGGGAACCGAAGTTGACCAGTGCGTGAGCTGCATGCTCTAGCAAAAACACCCCGACAGCGGGGCCGTTGCCGATGCGGCGGCCCCGTCGCCGGTAGGAGCGGATCACCATGAGCAAACTCGCAAACCCAGCCACTGAACTCACGCGGTTCGAGCCACGCACCCGCCAGGTTCGGCTCGAATCGATGCACTGGCGTGCCGATAATCTCGTCAGCTGCTGGTTTACCGGCCCCGAACTGCACGATTTTGTTTCGCCCGCGGGTGGCGACCACATCAAACTGCAGGTGCCGAACGCTGCCGGTGAACTTGTGGCGGCACAGACCGACCCTGAAACCGGCCGCATTACGAACCGTACCGAACTCGGGCTGCGGGATATGACGCCACGGGCTGTTGACAGTGACGACCATCGCCTGCGCATCGATATTGTCGCGCATGCCGGCGGCGTAGTGGGGCAGTGGCTCAACCGTGCCCAGCCCGGCGACGAGTGCGCCATTCGTGGCCCGCGCGGTTCGCGTCGGGTGGTGGAGCCGCTCGACCGCATTATTGCGGTGGTGGATGCGGCCGCGCTTCCCGCCGCCGAGCGGCGACTGGATGACTGCCGGCTGCCGGGGGAGCTGCACCTGCTCGGGATTCGTGATGTGGCGGCACTCGATTTGCCGGACGGTATCGAGTTATACGAACACGAACTCGCGCATCCCGACGATTGGCGCGCGGTGGCGGCCGAGGTTGTGTCGCGCATCCCCGTCGATGAGCGCGTGCTCCTCTGGGGCGCTGGCGAAGCCCACGGGGTGGCGCAGCTGCGCGACTGTGCCAGCACACTGGCCCGCGAGGGACTGTTCGGGCAGTTCAATGGCTACTGGCAGGTTGGGGTCGCCGAGTACGACCACCACGCCGAACTGCCCACGCTCACCAACTAGAGATTCAGCTGAATCGCTGATCCATAGCCTATTTCGCACGCAATCACACGGAGGACTCAACGTCATGGGCGACCACCTGCTCGACTCAGTTGAAGCGATCAACTGGAACCGAATTGACGACCCGAAAGACCTCGAGGTCTGGAACCGTCTCACCAATAACTTCTGGCTTCCCGAAAAGGTGCCGCTGTCGAACGATATTCAGTCGTGGAACACACTCACCGAGGATGAGCAGACGCTGACGATGCGCGTGTTCACCGGGCTGACACTGCTCGACACTCTGCAGGGCACGGTGGGTGCGGTCTCGCTGATTCCCGACGCGGTGACGCAGCACGAAGAGGCCGTGTATACGAACATCGCGTTCATGGAGTCGGTGCACGCCAAAAGCTATTCGTCGATCTTCTCGACGCTGGCGAACACCCCGCAGATTGACGCCGCATTCCGCTGGGGCCGCGAGAACGAGCAGCTGCAGAAGAAGGCGCAGATCATCATGGGCTACTACCACGGTGATGACTCGGCGAAGAAGAAGGTGGCCTCGACGCTGCTCGAATCGTTCTTGTTCTATTCGGGTTTCTATCTGCCGATGTACTGGTCGTCGCAGGCGAAACTGACGAACACCGCCGACATTATTCGCCTGATCATTCGTGATGAGGCGGTGCACGGCTACTACATCGGCTACAAGTTCCAGCGCGAGGTTGAGAAGCAGTCGCCCGAGCGTCAGCAAGAGCTGAAGGACTACACCTTTGAGCTGCTGATGGAGCTGTACGACAACGAGATTGAGTACACCCACGACCTGTACGACGGTGTTGGCTGGTCGGAAGACGTGAAGCGTTTCTTGCACTACAACGCCAACAAGGCGCTCATGAACCTCGGTTACGAGGCGATGTTCCCGGCCGAGGTGTGCAATGTGAACCCGGCTATCCTCGCCTCGCTGTCGCCGGGCGCCGACGAGAACCACGACTTCTTCTCGGGCTCGGGTTCGTCGTATGTGATCGGTAAGGCCGAGTCGACCGAGGATGAAGACTGGGACTTCTAACGGATGATTCTTTGGGCTGCGGGCCGGGATGCGCGGATGTGCGTGTCCCGGCCCGTTGCGTACTGCCGGTAGCGATTTGTGGGCGACAATAGGCGGTATCCGATGAAGGAGTGCCGCGTTGTCTGTTGCTTTTACCCCCGCCGCCCCAAACGCTGAGTTCGACAAGCTTCTCGATCAGTTGCGGGAGCTGGCCGATTCGCGTCGGATGCAGGGCAACTATTTCGAAGAGTTGGTGCGGCACTTTCTGATGCAAGACGGCACCTGGGGGAGCGACTTCGCTCACGTGTGGCTGTGGAAAGACTGGCCGGATCGCACCGGTGCCGACACCGGCGCAGATCTTGTGGCGCAGCGTCGCGATGGTCGTCTTGTGGCGATCCAAACCAAGTTTTTCCGGCCCGAGCATCGGGTGCGCAAAGACGACCTCAATTCGTTTCTTGAATTTGTGGGGCGTGATGAGTTTGCTGAGGGGCTGTGGGTTGACACGACTTCGCAGCCGTGGTCGGCGAACGCGCTCGAGACGCTGAAAAATCGCACGAAACCGGTGAAACGCATCGGTCTCGAGCAGTTGCGCCATTCGAATATTGACTGGGCGAGCTACAACGTGCTCGATCCGCGCACGGCACCGCGGATGCATGAACTCAAGCAATTGCGGCCGCACCAGCACCAGGCGGTGAGCCAGGTGATGGCGGCGTTTGAGCGCGGCACCGAGCGCGGCAAGATGATCATGGCGTGTGGTACCGGTAAGACGTTCACCGCCCTGAAGCTCGCAGAGCGGGTAACCAAGCGGTTTGCCGGTGGTGGCCGGTCAACGATTTTGTTCATGGTGCCGTCGCTTGCTTTGCTGCAGCAGACACTCAACGAGTGGTCGCAGCAGCACGATCCCGAGCTGCCGTTGACGGCGTTCGTGGTGGGTTCGGATACGACGGTCGGTCGCAAACAGACTGGTGACATTACCAGCGTGGCGATTGAAGAGCTCGCGGCTCCGGCCACAACAAACGGCCGCGTGCTTGCTGAAGAGCTTGACCATCTCGCTTCGGGTGCCGACGGGATGGTGGTGGTGTTTTCGACCTACCAGTCGATTCAGGCGGTGCACGAGGCGCAGCAACTCGGTGTGGAAGCGTTCGATCTGGTGATTTGCGACGAGGCGCACCGCACCACGGGCGTGACGCTGAGCGACGAGGACGAGTCTTCGTTTGTGCGGGTGCACGATAACGACTACATCCAGGCAACGCGGCGTATCTATATGACCGCAACGCCGCGCATCTTTAACGACCAAGTGAAAAACACTGCGGCTCAGCACGATGCCGAACTCGTTTCGATGGACGACGAGGCACTGTATGGCCCCGAGCTGTACCGCTTGTCGTTCGGGCAGGCGGTGGAAGAGAACCTCCTCACCGACTACAAGGTGCTGGTGCTCGGGGTGTCGCAAGACCAGATTGCGCAGCAATTTCAGCAGCAGGTGGCCGACAGCGCCTACGAGCTCCCGCTTGATGATGTGACGAAGCTGGTGGGTTGTTGGAACGGGATGGCGAAGCGTGAGGTGGGCGGTTTTGTCGAAGACTTCGGACTCGATATTGAACCGATGCGTCGAGCAGTGGCGTTCGCGAAGGATATTCGCACTTCGCAGCGGGTGGCGAGTGAGTTCCAATCGCTGGTAGAAGATCACCTTTCGGATATTGACAATGACGATCCGAGTGATGACCTCACGGTGCAGGTGCGGCATGTCGACGGCACGATGCGTTCGACGCAGCGTGAGGAGCTGCTCGACTGGTTGAAAGAAGAGCCGGGCACCGATCGGCTGGGCCGCCCGGTGGCGCGGGTGCTCTCGAACGCGCGGTGCCTCAGCGAGGGCGTGGATGTGCCGAGTCTTGATGCGGTGCTCTTCCTCAACCCGCGTAAGTCGCAGGTGGATGTGGTGCAGGCTGTGGGGCGTGTGATGCGCCGCGCCGAGGGTAAACGCTATGGCTACATTATTTTGCCGGTGGTGATTCCGGCGGGAGTGGAGGCCGATGCAGCCCTGAACGAGAACGACCGCTATCAGGTGGTGTGGCAGGTGCTGCAGGCGCTGCGGGCGCACGATGAGCGGCTGGATGCGAAGATCAACCAGATGTCGGTGTCGGGGGTCGCTCCCGAAACAATCGTGGTCAAGGCGATCGATCTGTCGAAGCCGCGCCGCACCGAGACCGGTTCTGGTCGCGAGATCGGCACCGAGGGCGTGGATGAATTGCCGCAGCCTCGGGCGGTGGATGTGGCGCTGCCGGGGCTCGGCGGTGATTTTGATGCGGCGTGGAAAGACTCGGTGTACGCGAAGATCGTGCAGAAGGTCGGCGACCGGATGTACTGGGACGACTGGACGAAAGATATTGACAAGCTGGCGCGCAGTTTCATCACGCTGATCACCACACACCTGGATGCACCGGGCACCGATGTGCGCCCGTTTGAGGGCTTCATGAAGGCGCTGTCGCAGACGGTGAATCCCGAGATTACCCGCGACGAGGTTATCGAGCTGGTGGCGCAGCACATGATTACGCTGCCGATTTTCGATGCGATGTTCCCCGACCGCGATTTTGCGCGCGAAAACCCGGTGTCGTCGGCACTCGAGAAGGTGGTGGCGCAGTTTGGCGAGAATGCCGGGTTTGCGCGCGAGCTTGAACCGCTTGAGGGGTTTTATGCGAAGGTGACCACACGCATTCGCGGCCTGCAGGGGATGGCTGCGAAGCAGCAGATGCTGTTGACGCTGTACGACAAGTTCTTTTCGAAGGCGTTTCCGCGGCTTGCCGGCCGGTTGGGCATTGTGTTCACCCCGGTGCCGGTGGTCGATTACATTGTGCGTTCGGCTGAGGTGCTGCTGCGGGCGGCGTTTGGTAAGTCGCTGTCAGACGAAGGGGTGCGCATTCTCGAAACTTTCATGCCACAACGGATACAAACGCGCGCCAACTACGATTTAGCCGCTTGATTGGTTCACGCCGAAGGAATTGACTAATGGAATTGAATCAAACTACCCGTCAGAGGCTTGAAAGCTTCATTACCGAGATTCCCCCACGCCTCCTTCACACTGCCGGACTGGCTTGCTTCTTCTTGACCGCAGCTCCCAGTACGTCTGGCGCGGTCTGCGTACCTGCCGCGTCTGCCATGCTCACGGCGTTGACTAGGTTCGAGATACCGGCAATCGCGGTTCCAGCTGTCGTACGCGTCTCTTGGTCCCGCTTCGAGAGAGGAAACAGATGCCCAACGCTTGACAGCGCGGGAAACATTAATGGACACGTTGTAGTTATCACCGAGGAGGACGACTTTATTGACGCCTCGGTTCTGCAGTTCGACGATGTTGTCGAGCGTCGCGGCCCGTCTGGCTTGATGCCACTCGTTGGGAACCAGTGCGGACTGTGGAAGTCGCTGACTTCGCCAGCCTCGGCAGTTGGTGAGCCCCTGAATACCGCAGAGTTCCTACTTGCACCCTCAGGGGATCATATTTGCTACGCCCTCTACCATCCAGCACCAGCCGCGGATATTGTTCAACGCTACAGAGAGCTCAATAGTAGCAACAATTTGCTGGCGTGGGAGGAGAGTATGGCTGATTTGTATGCCTGGATAGCTGCTAATAAACTCCCACAGCTTCAACTTCCAAACGCTTCCGTCAACAGCGGGCTACAGCAGGCAATGGATCTCTGGAGAGGGCAGCCGCAGCCCAACTGGAATAGCTGATGAGCTGGTCAGTCCTTGGCGATGTCTTGTTGGCTTCCGTCACGGAAGATGAACGTCACTGTGCCATGCTGGCTGACGGTGGCGTGGTCGAGGAGAGTCACGCACAGGTAGGGACTGAAGGTTAGATTGTTGATCTCGAGGTTGGTAGTTTCTTGCCGGTAGTAGCGGTAAGCGGCGAGGCTATTCTGTTTGCTCTGGATCTGGGCGTATACCTCGGCATGTCGCGCGAGGAGTGCTTGGTGCTGCTGGTGGACTGCGTTGAACTTCTGCTCATAGGCGTGTTGGTCTTGTGCGACGCGTGCGTTGTGGGCGATCAACGCTTGGATTTTCTTGGCCACCTCATCGATTTGGGCGACTAGACCTGCGGCTTGAACTTCCAGGTCGCTAGTATCGAGTACCTCTAATAACGCCTGGCTTGTGCTGTCATCGGCTGGCTTATCGAAGCGCAGTTGGATGGCGTCGAGGAACAGGTCTTTGAGGCGCTGATCGTTGATGTGCCCGGTGGCGCATTTTTCCTGGCCTGAGTATTTGTGGCCGCACCGCCAGATGACCTTTTCGTACTTACTGCCCGCGTGCCAG
>NZ_CAUPDE010000013.1:0-56403 GCF_963509965.1 uncultured Gulosibacter sp. | reverse complement strand
TGCTCGGGTGCACCGCAATAGGGGTGTCTCTGAGTGTTTTGGGTGTACCGCAGGGCAGAACGGTGGATGCACGCAGGCGGTGCGGGCGGGGTGCGCGCGGCGTTCGGGTACACCGCGGGTGCTCGGGTGCACCGCAATAGGGGTGTCTCTGAGTGTTTTGGGTGTACCGCAGGGGCAGAACGGTTGCAGATTGCGGGCACTAGCGGGAAAAAGCGCGAGTGGGATGCGCGCGGGGGATGCGCGGGAAATGGCACCGCGCGAGGGGAAGGCGAAGCGGGGAAATACCGCTAGTAAACGGTCAGGCCGCGCTCGCGGAACTGCGCGCGCACCCGCTCGAGCAGTTCAAACGACGGCGGCTCAACACCCTCGAGCTCGTATTTGCGGCCGAGCCGCTTCCACTTGTCGACACCCATCTGGTGAAACGGCAGCACCTCGGCACGCGAAAGTGTCGACCAGCGCGACATAATGTCGGCCACACGCTCAACGTTGTCGAATGCATCCGTGTAGCCGGGAACCAGCACGAAGCGGCCCCAGATCTCGGTGCCGCTCGCCGCGAGCCGGTCGCCGAACTCGATGGTGGGCGCCAGCTGGCGGGAGGTGATGCGCTCGTAAGTGGCTTCATCCCCCGACTTCACATCGAGCAGCACCAGATCGATATCCGCGAGCATCTCATCGGTGACATTGCGCCCCAAAAACCCGGATGTGTCAATGGTGGTGTGCACTCCGAGCGCTTTTGCCTCGCGCAACAGTCGAGCCGCAAACTGCGGCTGCTGCAGCACCTCACCACCCGAGAGCGTGATCCCGCCGCCGGTGGCGCTGAACACGGTGCGGTAGCGCTTGACCAGGCTGACCAGCTCACCAAGCGCCACATCCTGCCCGTCTTTTGCGTACAGCGTGTCGGGGTTGTGGCAGTAGAGACAGCGCAGCGGACATCCCGCGAAAAAGATTGTGAGACGCGTGCCCGGCCCATCTACCGCGGTGACCAGCTCCCACGAGTGAATCGAGCCGAGCTCACCAGCGCGGATTGTTGACAGCCGCTCGTGCCGTTCAAGATCGAGGTCGTCAACGCCGTCAAGGCCCGCGCCAACGCGACGCGGGCCCTGCGGCAATTCAGTGATGTTGATGGCCACGAGCGAACCGATTAGGCGTGCTGGTGGAAGGTGCGGTTGAGCACGTCACGCTGCTGCTCGGGAGTGAGCTTCACAAAGTTCACTGCATAACCCGAAACACGCACCGTCAGGTTGGGGTACTTCTCGGGGTTCTCCATGGCGTCCTCGAGCGTGTTGCGGTTCAGCACGTTGATATTGGCGTGGTAGAGACCCGACTCCATATTGTTCTCGGCGCGGTTCGCGCGCATCGAGGCGAGTCGTTCATCAAAGCTTTTAACCGACATTATTGATTCTCCTAATCCTGCATGATGAAGCCGGCGTCGAGGATGCCGACCAGGTTTTGTACGCGTTCGTCAGGGGTACGTCCCAGCCCCTGCGGGGTGATGGTGTTGGTGAGTGAGATGCCGTCGAGGGCATCGTTGTAGTCGAGCTTGCCGACGCTGAGCATCGACGCGACCATGCCGTGCGTGTCCATGGCGTTCTCGGGGTTGGCGCCCGGCGAGAACGGGGTGCCGGCCACGTGCCCTGAGGGGAACGAACCGGTGTTCTTGCCGTACACAACATTCGAGGTGATGGTCAGCACCGACTGCGTGGGGATCGCATCGCGGTACATCGGCACCTCCTTGAGCTTGCTCATGATGGTGTGCACGACAGTGGCGGCAATATCGTCAGCCCGGTCATCATCGTTGCCGTACACCGGGAACTCTCCCTCGGTGATGTAGTCAACCACGAGCCCGGTTTCGTCACGCACCGGGGTGACCTTGGCGTACTTAATTGCCGCGAGCGAGTCGGCCACGATCGACAGGCCGGCGATACCGCATCCCATGGTGCGCACGATTTCGCTGTCGTGCAGCGCCATCTCGATGGCCTCGTAGGCGTAGCGGTCGTGGCAGTAGTGGATGATGTTGAGGGCCTCAACATAGGTGCCAATAACCCAGTCGAGCATGTGCTCGTAGCGTTCCCACACATCGTCAAAGTCGAGCGGGCCGTCGCCCTGCACCGGCTCGTAGCCCTCGACGATCTGCTTACCGCTCATCTCATCGCGACCGCCGTTAATGGCGTACAGCAGTGCCTTCGCGGCGTTGACGCGGGCGCCGAAAAACTGCATCTGGCGGCCCACACGCATGGGCGAGACGCAGCAGGCGATTGCCGCGTCGTCACCCCACTGCTCGCGAATCTGACGATCGGATTCATACTGCAGTGACGAGGTTTCGATCGACACTTTCGAGCAGAAGTCTTTGTATCCCTCGGGGAGGTTTGGGTCCCAGAAGATGGTGATGTTCGGCTCGGGTGCCGGGCCGAGGCTCATCAGCGTCTGCAGTAGCCGGAACGAGGTCTTGGTGACCAGCGAGCGGCCGTCCTCACCGAAACCGGCATCTGTCCAGGTGGCCCAGTAGGGGTCGCCCGAAAAGATTTGGTCATACGAAATGGTGCGCAAAAACCGCACGATGCGCAGCTTGATCACCAGCGCATCAATGATTTCCTGGGCTTCCGATTCGGTGAGAGTGCCCTCGGCGAAGTCACGCTCAAAGTAGATGTCAAAAAATGCCGAGAGGCGGCCGAACGACATCGCGGCCCCATCCTGGCTTTTTACCGCGGCGAGGTAGGCCATATAGGTCCACTGCACCGCTTCTTTAGCGTTGCGTGCCGGGCGGCCGAGCTCGAGCCCGTACATCTCGCCCAGGTGCAGCAGCTTTTTCAGCGCCTTGATCTGCTCGGAGTGCTCTTCGCGGTAGCGGGCCCAGTGTTCGCTGAACGGCTTGTCTGCCACCGCGTCTTTGGCGTGCTGTTTTTCTTCGATCAGTGCGTCAACACCGTAGAGCGCGACGCGGCGGTAGTCACCGATGATGCGGCCGCGCCCGTAGGCGTCGGGCAGGCCGGTGATGATGTGCGAGCTGCGGGCGGCACGGATGCGCGGGGTGTAAATGTCAAAAACGGCATCGTTGTGTGTCTTGCGGTAGCGGGTGAAGATGCGCTCGACATCGGGATTGACCTCTTTGCCCGCCTCTTCGATCGCGGTGCGAACCATGCGCCAACCGCCGAACGGCATCATGGCGCGTTTGAGGGGAACATCGGTTTGCAGACCGACGATCACGTCATCGTCCTCGCTGATGTAGCCAGCGGGGAACGCATCAATATCCGAAGGGGTGTCGGTGTCGACGTCGTAAACGCGCTTGCGGCGTTCAACCGACAGATAGTCGCGCTCGAGCGTGTCCCACACGCGCAGCGTCTTTTCGGTTGGCCCCTCGAGGAAACTCGCGTCGCCATCGTAGGGTGTGTAGTTGCGCTGGATGAAATCGCGCACGTCGATCGACTCGTTCCAAACGCCCGGGGCGAAGCCTCGCCAGGCTGGTTCGGTGGTGATGTCGAGGTGAGAAAACTGCGGCTGAGTCATTGCATCACTACTCTCGTTGCGTCGTTGTGGATGCTCTGGATGGCCTCGTAAGCCCTCCGGCTCTAGTTTACGCGCTTACGGGCCGGAAATCCTTGGTAAAAAGGCGCCCCGAGCGGTGTGCATCGGATGCGTCGGCGGTGGCACATCTAGACTGCATCGGTATGCGAGAACAGCGGATTTTTTTGGTGCGTCACGGTGAGGTCGATAACCCCGACCACGTGCTGTACGAGCGGCTACCCGGCTATGGATTGAGCGATCGTGGCGCGGCCATGGCACAGCTGGCGGCCGACTACCTGGCTGGCGTCACCGAGAATCCGAAACTCGTGGTGTCGCCGCTGCAGCGCACCCGTGAGTCAATGGCGCCGATCGAACGCGCCTTCGGAGTGAGCGCTGAAGCAGATGAGCGGGTTATTGAACCGTGGAACCGGTTTGCCGGTACTCGCATCAGCACCGCGCTGAAATCGCCGCGCAATTGGCCACTGGTGCGCAACCCGCTGCGGCCGAGCTGGGGTGAGCCGTTTCGCAGCATTGCTGACCGGATGCTTACGGCACTGCGCGATCAGGCTGTCGCGGCTGCGGGGCGCGATGTTATCGTGGTTAGTCACCAACTGCCGATTTGGATGGTGCATCGCGCCGTAACACAGCAGCGGCTGGCACATCATCCGGGTCGCCGCCGCTGCGCGCTTTCGAGCGTGACGACGCTGCAGTACCACCCCGCCACCGACCTGCAGGAAATCGATTACTGCGAACCCGCAGCCGAACTGCTGGTTGGGGCCACTGACCTTGGAGCCGTGTGAACCGATACACCGCCCGCCGTATGAGCGCGGCAGCCGCCCTGCTGCTGGTCGCGGGAACGCTCGCTGGCTGTACGAATGACTCGCTCGCTGACAAGTACGCTGCTTCGGAAGAGCAGGGATATGTGGCCGGCGACGGTTCGTGGCAGGAGTTTGCTCCCGGCGAGCGTGCCGCACCGGTTGCTTATGGAGGCACCACCTCCGACGGCGCCACGATCTCGAGCGATGAGCTCGCCGGCGATGTGGTTGTGGTCAATTTTTGGTACGCCGCCTGTCCGCCCTGCCGAGCCGAGGCCGAAGATCTTGAGCAGGTGCATCAAAAATACGCTGAACAGCGGGTGCACTTCGTCGGGGTTAATGTCTACGACCAGGCCGAAACTATCAACTCGTTCAATAGCGAGTTTGGTGTGACCTACCCGTCGATTATTGATGTCAATGACGCCGAGGTGCGGCTGGCCTTCGCCGATAATGTGCCGCCGCAGGCGATCCCCTCAACCCTCGTGCTCGACCGCGAGGGGCGGGTGGCCGCGGTGATCCGCGGTGTGGCCGATCCGTCGGTGCTCGCGGCGATGATTGATCGGGTGCTCGAAGAAAACGCTGCTTGATGATTGAGGTTTTGGCGGCGTCGCCCGGCGAGATTATCGTCAGCGGGCAGCTTGTGGTGGCGCTGCCACTGGCACTTTTGGCGGGGTTGGTTTCGTTTGCATCCCCCTGCGTGCTGCCGGTGGTGCCGGCCTATCTGGGACTGATTGGCGCAACCACCGAGGGTGCGGCCGCCGAGGGCGCGGTCGCGCGTGCGGCATCGGATGCGGACAACACCGGCGCTAAAAGAAGCGCCACCAGCGCTGTGACTCAGCAGCGCGCTGAGACGCCGCAGCGCCGCGACGGCGGCCGGGTGGTGCTCGGGTCGCTGTTGTTCGTGCTCGGCTTTTCGGTGATCTACGTGATTACGGGGGCCGCTTTCGGGCAGCTCGGGGTGCTGTTTTTGCGCTGGCAAGATCCCATCACCCGAGTGCTGGGCGTACTTGTCATACTCATGGGCATCGTGTTTCTCGGCCTGGTGACCCCACTGCAGCGCACACTGCGACTGCGCGCCACCCCCGCGGGGCTCATGGGAGCACCGCTACTGGGCATGGTGTTTGGGTTGGGCTGGGCGCCGTGTTTGGGTCCGACGCTCGTGGCCATCCAATCGTTGTCGTTTCAAGAGGCGTCTGCCTGGCGTGGCGCGCTACTGGCTTTCGCCTACTGCCTTGGTTTGGGAGCGCCGTTTGTGCTCGCGGCTTTCGGCTGGCAGGCGGCGACCCGCTGGCTTGGCTGGCTGAAGCGGCATGTGCGCATCATCAATATCATCGGGGGTAGCATCCTGGTGCTCATCGGTCTGCTGATGGTGACCGGCGCCTGGAGTGCCCTCATATCGCAACTCGGAGCAGTACTTCCCGGCTATGTCACACCAATCTGATTCCGCACCCGCTGCCGAACGCTCGGCCGCGAAATCTCCGCGAGCATCCCGCGCGAACAATCCGCTGGTGCGCGGCTGGCGCAGCGCCTGGGCGTGGCTTACGAGCATGCGCACGGCACTCATTTTGCTGCTGATGCTGGCGGTTGCGGCGGTGCCCGGTTCACTTGTGCCGCAGCGTTCGAGCGACCCGAACGGCGTCACCACCTGGTTCAACGACAAGCCCGATATTGCGCCGCTGCTCGACAAGCTGCAGCTGTTCAACGTGTACACATCGTGGTGGTTTTCGGCCATCTACGTGCTGCTATTTGTGTCGCTGGTCGGCTGTATCGTGCCGCGCCTGGTGCATCACTGGAAGGCGCTGCGGTCGGCTCCGCCGCGCACCCCGGCACGACTTTCGCGTCTGGATGCGTATGCGACAGTGCGGCTGGATGAGCGCTGGGCCGGGCACGAGGCCGAGATCGTTGCGGCGGCGAAACAGGTGCTGGCACGGCGCCGCTATCGTGTCGCCGACTATGAGTCGCGCGGGGCTGTCTCGGTGTCGGCCGAGCGCGGCTATCTGCGCGAGACCGGCAACCTGCTGTTTCACGGCGGGATGCTCGGGCTGATCGTGTCGGTTGGGTTGCTTTCTGGCTTCAACTGGCACGGCCAGCGGGTGCTGGTTGAGGGGCAAACGTTCGTGAACGGCCTGGTGAGCTATTCATCCTTCAGCCCCGATCGGTTCTTCAGCCCCGATCAGCTGAAACCGTTTTCGCTGCGTCTCGAAAAACTCGACGTCACCTACGAAACCGAAGACGAGCAGCATCTTGGCCTACCGCTCGACTATGACGCGCATGTCACGGTGCAGCTGCCCGGTGAGGAACCGAGCAGACACAACGTCAAGGTCAATTCGCCCCTGCGGATCGACGGCAACGATATTTATCTGCTCGCCAACGGCTACGCCCCCACCATCACGGTGCGAAACCCCGCCGGCGAGGTGGTTTTCCGCGACTCGATCGTGTTCATTCCGCAAGACCAGTTCCTCACCTCTACCGGTGTGGTGAAGGTGCCGGATGGACTTTCGGAACAGGTGGGGATGCTCGGCTTCTTCTATCCGTCGGCGCACGAACTTGAGTCGGGCGCGTTTGCATCCGATCATCAAGACCTGCGCAACCCGCTGCTGACCCTCAATGTCTACACGGGTGATCTCGGGCTTGACACGGGTATGCCGGTGTCGGTGTATTCGCTCGACACCGAAAACCTCACTCCGATCGCGGCGCGCGACCTGGATGTGAAGCCGCTGCAATTGCATCCCGGTGAGACGGTTGAACTGCCGAACGGGCTCGGCACGATCACGATGGATGCCGAGATTCATCGCTACGCCTCATTCAATGTGCACAGCGACCACACTCGCATCCCCGGCGGTATTTTCGTGGCGCTGAGCATCCTCGGGTTGATCGGTTCGCTGCTGGTGCCGCGTCGCCGCGTGTGGGTGGCGGCCCGCGAACACGAGGGTGGTGTGATCGTCGAATATGCCGGTCTTGCCCGTGGCGAAGACCATCAGCTCGCGCGCGCGGTCAACTCGCTCGTGGACGAGCACACAGCGGTGCTTGTATCTTGGAAGGCAGACTCTCGAAGGGATCCACAGTGACACAGGTGTTGTCGGACTGGTCGGACGTTTTCGTTTACATCGCAATGGCGGTGTACGCTGTGGCGTTCGTCACGTTCACACTCGATTTTGCAATGCGCGGATCGAAATCCGCAGCCGCTGCGAAGCAGTCGTCGGCGGCAGGTGCCACGGCGCGCAGCCGCGAGCTCGTCGGCGCCGCAGTTGCTGGCGGTTCGTCAGCTGCGAGCGATGCCGGTATCACGGTGGCAAAACGTAACGACGCGGGCAGTGGTGTGAGCGCCAATCGCAGCGCTGAGCCAACGTGGAAAGACTCCAAGTCGACCAAGCTGCTGCCGGTGGCGATGGTGCTCACCGTGGCCGCCTGGGTGCTGCACCTGGTTGGCACTGTGCTGCGCGGAATTGCCGCCGCGCGAGTTCCGTGGGCCAATATGTACGAGTTTTGGCTCACCGCGACCCTGCTGATCGTGGCGGTGTTCTTGCTCGTGCAGCTGTGGCAAGACCTGCGTTTTTTGGGTGCGTTTATTACCGGATTCACCACGCTGACACTCGGCATCGCGCTCGTCACCTTCTATGTGCCGGTGGCGCCGCTGCAGCCGGCACTACAGTCGGTGTGGCTGGTCATTCACGTGTTCGTGGCAACGCTGTCAACCGGCTTTTTGGCGCTTGGTTTTGGGCTGTCGACGCTGCAGCTTTTCCAGCACGGCCGTGAGGCGCGCGTGCGCAGCGGCCGGGCCAGTGGCGGCCCGTTGACCGCTCTGCCCACCAGTGTGCGTCTCGAAGACCTGGCCTTCCGCGTCAACGTGGTGGGATTCATCCTGTGGACTTTCACGCTCGTGGCCGGTGCGATCTGGGCGGAGCGTGCCTGGGGCCGCCCGTGGGGCTGGGACACCAAGGAGGTGTGGACCTTCATCATCTGGGTGGTCTACGCCGGTTACCTGCACGCCCGCACCACGCACGGCTGGCGCGGTAAGCCCTCGGCCTGGTTGTCGATCGTGGGCTTCCTCACGGTGCTGTTCAACTTCGCCGTCGTGAACGTGTTCTTTAAGGGACTGCACGCCTACAGCGGGCTCTAACCACCGCCCACTAGCTGCACGGTCGCGCTATTGGCTGGCGGCCAGATGCTCGTAGCAGCGGGTGATGCGCTCGCGCCACCACCGCTGCTGGTCGGGTGCGGCGGCGTGCGCCGCCAGCAGCGCCGACGATGGAACGGCAGGTGCCAGCGAGATGCGGCCGCTTTCTGGCACGCGGGGATGCTCGAGCACGTCGGCAGCAAAAAGCGATACGGTGCCGAGCCCGGCGGCAAACCGTGGTTCGGGTAGCCGCGCGGCCAATTGAGCACCCATGACCGTACCCACCGAGGTTTCGAGCGCGCTCGAAACAGTGGCGGTCAGGCGCGCTTGTGCCACCACCTTGGCGGCACGGGTGATACCGCCAAGCGGCTGCACTTTCACCACCACGTGGTCGGCCGCTCCCGCGCGGGCCACTTCGAGCGGGTCGTTCGCCTTGCGCACCGACTCGTCTGCCGCGATGGGGGTGGCGATACCGAGCTCGCGTAGCCGCTCGCGCAGCTGCGCAAGTTCGGCGATTGTGGCCACTGGCTGTTCGGCATATTCCAGCTCGATACCGGCTGCGGCGATGGCAACTAATGCATCCGCTGCCGCATCCAGCGACCAGCCCCGGTTCGCATCGATTCGCATCCGCGCACCGGGAAGCGCGTCCCGCACCGCCTCGAGCCGCGCCAGATCATCACACAGCTGCTGCCCGGTTTCGGCAACTTTCACCTTGACTACCTCGCAGTTGCCAAATGGTGCGAGAACGCGCGGCACCTCGGCGGCCCTGACCGCAGGCACGGTGGCATTCACGAGCACCGAGCCCGACCCGAACCGCTGCAGCGCGGGATCGAATCCGTATTCGAGCGCCGCCGCCAACCAGGTGGATGCTTCGGGCACCCCGTATTCGAGAAACGGTGAAAACTCTGACCATACCGGTTGCCCTGCCACCGTGACGGTGCCCGTAAACAGTGCCGCTTCGCGATGCGTCACCCCGCGGAAGCGGGTGCGCAGCGGCAGCGAAACGATGTGGGTGCGGGCAAGCAATCCTGGCAGATCGATCAGCATGCGAACTATACTTGCAAGGATGACAACGATCGACCAGGCAGCTGTACAGCGCCGTCCGCAATTCCGGCACGCAGCCGAAGTGCCGGTGCCGCTGGCCGAGCAATTGCTGAACCCGCTGAGCTGGCGACTCGGTCACTGGGCGTTCTTCCTCGGCATTATGACGATGGTCGCCGATCTTATCGTGGCGCTGTATGTCTTCAACTTTTTCGGGCTCTCGCGCCAGTTTGAAATCTCAATGTGGCTGCTGGTGGGCGGGATGCTCGGTTTCGCCGCGATCACGCTGTCGCTCTACGCGGTGGTGTTCAACTCGGGCCGCGGTGTCGGTATCCCGGCATTTTTTGTGAGTTTCTTTTTCGGTGCGGCACCGGCCTGGCTGGTGGGTAACACCATCTGGCAGCTGATCATTAACGGCGGGCAGCTGCCGTACGCGCCAATCGACTGGTAGCTGGCGCGCTGGTAGTTGCCGTTACGGTAGTTGCTATGGCGCATCCGGTTTCAGACACTTTCGATCCGACCTGTTGGTGCGAGGTCGACGGTTTCGATTTCGACGACATCACCTACCACCTCGACACTTCTGGTCGAGTGGCGCGAATCGCTTTCGACCGCCCCGAGGTGCGTAACGCGTTCCGCCCGCAAACGGTGGATGAGCTCTACCGGGCCCTCGACGACGCCCGCTGCAATCCGCGGGTGGGTGTGGTGCTACTCACCGGTAACGGGCCGAGCCCGAAAGACGGCGGTTACGCGTTCTGTTCGGGTGGTGACCAGCGCATCCGCGGCCGTGACGGCTATCGCTATGCCGACGGCGAGACCGCCGATTCGATTGACGCTGCCCGCTCGGGGCGCCTCCACATCCTCGAAGTGCAGCGGTTGATTCGAACGATGCCGAAGGTCGTTATTTCGGTGGTGAACGGCTGGGCTGCTGGCGGCGGCCACTCACTGTATGTGGTGACCGATCTGACCGTCGCCTCTCGCGAGCACGCCCGTTTTAAACAGACCGACGCCGATGTGGGATCGTTCGATGCGGGCTACGGTTCGGCGTATTTCGCCAAACAGGTGGGGCAAAAGTTCGCCCGCGAGGCGTTCTTTTTAGCCGAAACCTACGATGCCCAGCGCGCCTACGAGATGGGTGCGGTGAACCGGGTGGTGCCGCATGCCGAACTCGAAACCGAGGCGCTCAAGATGGCGCAGACCATCCTGACGAAATCGCCGACCGCCATTCGGATGCTGAAGTTTGCATTCAACCTCACCGATGACGGGTTGATGGGCCAGCAGGTGTTTGCTGGTGAGGCGACGCGTCTGGCTTACGGTACCGATGAGGCGGTGGAGGGTCGCGACTCGTTTCTCGAAAAACGCGACCCAGACTGGTCGCCGTACCCCTGGCACTTCTAATGGCGCGCGAAGCCGCAACCATCGGCGGGCCGCCGGCGCTGCGCGAAATCGATTCGCGTGACGTGTCTGCGGTGATGGCAGCGCTGCGTGAAGCGCTTGCCGGCGGTGCGCCGGTGCTGCCACGCGACCGGAGCGCGGCGACTTCCGATGCGGTGACTTCCGGCGCGGATGCATCCGCCAGCAGTGCCGATCCAGCCGACGGTGATATTGCACTGGTGATTGAAACCAGTGGCTCAACCGGCACACCCAAGCGCGTCGCGCTGAGCGCGGCAGCGTTACGTGCCAGCGCCGCAGCAACCTATCGCTGGTGTGATGCGCGCGCAGGCAAGGTGCCAGAATCGCGACAGTGGCTGCTGTGCCTGCCCACCCACTACATCGCCGGGGCCCAGGTGCTGGTGCGTTCCATCCTCGCCAAAACGCAGCCCGTGGTGCTCGAGGGCAGGTTTACCGCCGACGCATTTGTGGCCGCCGCAAAGCTGCTCGCCGCAGCCGCACGCTATACGAGCCTCGTGCCGGTGCAGCTGCAGCGGCTACTCGGTGCCGCTGCCGACGACACGGCGCTTGCCGCTGACATCGACCGGGTGATGCAACGCTTTAGCGCGGTGCTCGTTGGCGGGCAGCAAACCCCGCCCGCGCAGCTTGCCGCGGCCCGCGAACGCGGCTGGCCAGTGGTAACCACCTACGGTGCCAGCGAAACCGCAGGCGGCTGCGTCTACAACGGTGAGCCGCTTCCGGGAGTGCGGGTGCGCGAAGTTGCGGGTGAGATCTGGCTCGGTGGTGACCAGCTCGCGCTCGGCTATCTCGGTGATCCTGAGCGCCAGGCACGCACTTTCGTGATCGCCGACGGTGTGCGCTGGTATCGCACGAGCGACTACGGCAGGGTCAGTGAAGTCTCGGGCCACCAACAGGTGGAGGTGCTCGGACGTATCGACCAGGTGATTATTTCGGGTGGCGAAAAAGTGCATCTGGGTGCGGTCGAACGTGCGGTGCAGGCGGTGCCGCGCTTTGAGCAGGCGGTTGCGGTGCCGGTTGCGCATCCCGAATGGGGGCAGTCGGTGGGGGTTGTGGTGCCGAACCCGGCCGCCCCTGCGGCAGCGGTGGCTTCCGTTCCGGCAGCGGTGCGAGACGCCTGCGCGCCACTTGGGCGGGCCGCGCGCGTGGCCCTGCTGGTTGAGTTACCGGCACTTCCGCGGCTGAGCAGCGGCAAACCCGATCGCCAGCAGCTTGAGCGAATCGCTGGCGAGCACGCCGATTTTTGTGACTGAGTGCGACAATCGTTGCCGTGAGTAAACGCAGCCAGCAAAACAAGCACAACCCCACCCAGCGCAAACGCCACGTCGAAACGGCAGCCGATCAGGGGCCGGTGACCATCGGCGATTGGATCGAGGGCGCCCGGCTACGAACCCTCCCGCTGGCCGCCGTGCCCGTGCTGCTCGGTACGGCCGCGGCACTGGCAGCTGCCCCCGGCGAGTATCACTGGGTGCGGGCGCTCGCGGCGCTCGCGGTGGCGCTGCTGCTGCAGATCGGCGTGAACTACGCGAACGACTACTCTGACGGGATCCGGGGCACTGACGACTACCGGCAGGGGCCACCGCGGCTGACCGGTTCGGGGCGCGTTGCCCCCAAGCTGGTGCGCAATGTGGCGTTTGGCTGCTTCGCGGCAGCCGGGCTGGTGGGTATCGCGCTGTGTGCCGTCACCCAGCAGTGGTGGCTGCTCGGGGTGGGTGCGGTGTGCATCCTGGCGGCCTGGTTCTACACCGGTGGTAAGCGTCCCTACGGTTACTACGGGCTTGGCGAAGTGTTCGTGTTCGTTTTCTTCGGGCTTGTGGCGACTGTGGGCACCACCTATGTGCAGATTCTCACCGTGCCCGAAGACACCTGGATTTTGGCGGCGGCTGCGGGGCTGTTCTCGTGTGCCGTGCTGATGATCAACAATGTGCGCGATATTGAACAGGATGCGGTTGCGGGCAAACGCACGCTGGCAGTGCTGATCGGCGATATTCCGGCGCGCATCACCTTTGCGGTGATGACCGTGCTGCCGTTTGCCGCGACCGTGATGTTCGGGCTGCTGTACCCGCGGGTGTATCTGTCGCTGTTTTCGCTGCTGATCCTCGTTCCGGCGATCATCATTGGGCTCACCGGCCGCACCGCGCGAGAGCTGGTGTTGGCGCTTAAACTCACCTCGCTGGGCTCGCTGGCCTGGGCGATTTTGATGGCGATCGGCATCGTGGTGCCGTTTATGCAGTTTGCGCCGATGCCATACTAGCGAGCCTGGTCGCTCGGCTCAGCGTCGTCGCTCGTGTCGAGGTGGTCAGCAGTCACGGTCGATTCCGCCTCAGTCGACTCAGCGCTCGCAATCGACTCGGCGCTCTCAGCGGTCTCGTTCGGCTCGTCTCGAGCCGCCTCGTATTCGTCGAGTAGCGCATCCTCTTCAACGTCGGCGGCAGTGCGCTGGTCGCCGTCTTTGGCTCGGCGGGCGGCCAACTGCTCGGCCATCACCGCACGCGGTTTCGCCAAGAAAATCTGCGAAATACTCGCGCTCACCAAGACACCCGCGACGATACCGACGACCCAGTTCCACTCCCAATCGGGCAGGATGAGCATGATCACAACAAACGGCACAACAAAGCTGCCGAGCCGGGTGATGGTGTAGATAATCCAAGCGCGAGTCGCGGTCATGCTGGCAAGTCTACGCGGCCGCCTCGACGGTGTTCGCTGCCGCGACCGAAGGGTGACGGATGCATCCAGGCGGCTACTCGTAGACTGACGGCATGATTCGTGGTCTTATTGTGGTCGCTGTTGTGGTCGCCGTGCTGACGGTGTACTCGGTCGTCGACTGCGCCATGACCGATGCACGACGCACCAAAGTTTTCCAGAAACCAATCTGGCTGATTGTCATCCTGTTTCTACCGGTTGTGGGTGCGCTGCTGTGGATGTTCATGGGTAAGCAGTCTTCCGAAGCCCGAGCGCGGCCGATCGGGCCGGATGAAGATGTCGCCTACCTCGATCAGCTGCGACGCGAAACCGAACACGATGCGCGCATCCGTGAACTTGAAGAACAGATGCGCCAGCTCGATGCCGAGATCGACCAGGCCCGGCGCGAAACCATGAAAAACCATCCGTCAACTATCGACCAGCAGCCCACCGACGACGAACAGGGTAGCGACGATGCGGGCGACGAGGCCAAGCATTCATGACAGTACCCGCCGTGGCCGCGGCAGTGGCCGTGCTCACCGCGGCCACCGAACGCGTGCATGATGTCGTGGTGTGCCCGGGGTCTCGTTCGCAGGCCCTCGCACTGGTTGCCGCAAAACTCGAACAGCTCGGCACGATACGACTGCATGTGCGTCTCGATGAACGCGCGGCGGCGTTTTTCGCACTCGGGCTCGCCCGCGAATCACAGCGGCCAGTTCCGGTGATCGTCACCTCGGGTACGGCGGTTGCCAATCTGCACCCCGCAATGCTCGAAGCGCACCACGCCGGTGTGCCGCTCGTGGCCATCACCGCCGACCGGCCTGCCGAACTGGTGGGCACCGGTGCCAACCAGACAACAACCCAGCCCGGTATTTTCGGGCCGCTTTTACCCACGCGGTCGCTATCGGCGCCCAGTGAGGCCGACGCTGCCAACAACTTCGCCGCCTGGCGAACCCTCGGCGAGCAGATCTCCCACACCCGCATCCCGCTGCACTGCAACCTGGCGATGCGCGAACCGCTCTCGGGTGCGGTTCCCGAGCTGTCGACCCCCAATCGATTCCGCCGCGCTGCAGAGCCTGCCGAACACGATCTTCCCGAGCATGGTGACCGGCGCATCCATTTCGGCACCGGGCCGCGCGGGCTCAGCGACAAACTGGCCGCAGCCATCACCCGTGAGCTGGCGCACGGCTCCGAAAACCGCCCGCCTGTAACTGTCTCTCAAACTGCGGCCGATCCCGAACGCATCCTCGAAATTGACCCGGCCGACTATCCGCGCGCCATCGTAATCGCCGGCGACCGCGCCGGAGCAGAGCCCGAACGCACCGCCCGCAAGGGCGGCTGGCCGCTCATCGCCGAGGTGTCGAGCGGCGCGCGATACGGCCGAAACCTGGTGGTGGCCTATCGTGACCTGCTCGGCGCAAACAGCCCCATTCCGGGGCTGCGCGACAGCATCGACCTGGTGATCGTGTACGGGCACCCCACTCTCAGCCGCGAAACCACGGCGCTCATGCAGCGCCCCAATGTGCGCGTGCTGGTGGTAGAAGATTCGGCCGCACCACCGCTGCGCCCCGGCGGAGAAGAACATTTCGACCGGGTGAAAGTGACAGCCTTCGCGGCAACGCAGCTACTCTCCCGTGGCGAGGCGATGGAGCTGCGAGCCGAAGCCGACCAGTGGTTGCAGGGCTGGCTGCACGCATCCCGCGAACTCGAACGCGCTCGCGATACCGACCCCGAAGCGCCAGATATTGCGGCCTCACGCAGCAGCGACTCGCGTGAGCGGGCACGCTTTGGTCGCGCCGAGCTGGCCGTGTCTCGCGAACCGGTGCACCGGCGGCTGCTGGCGGATGCGGTGTGGCGGGTCACCTGGCCCCACGACCGGCTCGTGGTGGCGGCATCGCGGCTGATTCGTGACCTCGACGGGCAGGTTGCGGGTAAACGCATCCGGGTGCACGCCAACCGCGGGCTCGCCGGCATCGACGGCACGAT
The DNA here is from genome assembly GCF_963509965.1 of uncultured Gulosibacter sp. Lineage (NCBI taxonomy): Bacteria > Bacillati > Actinomycetota > Actinomycetes > Micrococcales > Microbacteriaceae > Gulosibacter > uncultured Gulosibacter sp. The sequence continues at coordinate 40,854 of NZ_CAUPDE010000013.1, read as the reverse complement.
TGCCACCGCGCTCGGTGTGGCCACAGCCAGCCAGTTCGGTGATGATGAGCGGGCCGCAACCGGCACCACTCGGTTGCTGATTGGCGATATCGCCTTTGCCTACGATGCCGCGTCGCTGCTGGTGGGGCAGGGCGGTGAACCGGCACCGCGGATGCAGATCATCGTCGGGGTTGACGGCGGCGGCAGCCTGTTCGACAGTCTCGAGGTGCGGGATACGGCCGAGGCAGCCGCCTATGAGCGGGTGCAGTTCACGCCACTGAGCTTCGATATCGAGGCGGTTGCCAGGGCCTACGGTTGGGAGTATGAACTCGCTAACACCCGCGGCAAACTTGAAGCGGCACTGACCGATCAGCGTTCGATGCGCAAGATCATTGCCGTGCCGCTTCCGCGCTAACGACTCTGCACGCTTCCAGGCTGACTCGGTGCCGCACTGCCTAGAATTGCGGGGTGGGTAAGAAAAAAGGCATGGATGTTCCCGTCGATCTTTCGCAGCTGGGTCAGCTCGAGGTGAGGGCCGGATTCTGCCTGGCCGATATCGACCCCGACTCGACCCCGGGATTCACTGGCACCAATGCCAAGCTCGAAGGGCAGCAGCTGTTCAGCGCTCGCGACGCCGAAATGGCTGATCTGCAAGAGCGCATGTACGCGCGTGCGCGTGCCGGTCTTGCCGACGCTCCCAGCCTGCTCGTGGTGCTGCAGGGGATGGACGCGGCCGGTAAGGGCGGCATCGTACGGCACGTGTTTGGGTCGGTTGACCCGCAGGGGCTGCAGATCGCCTCGTTTAAGGCCCCCACCGAAGAAGAGCTGCAGCACGACTTTCTTTGGCGCATCCGCAAACAGCTCCCGAAGCCCGGCCGTATCGGAGTGTTTGACCGTTCACACTACGAGGATGTGCTGGTGCAGCGGGTGCACCAGTATGCGCCCGCCGACGAGATCGATCGGCGTTACGGCGCAATCGTGAAGTTTGAGCGCGAACTGGTCGACTCGGGCACCCGGGTGCTCAAGTTCATGCTGCACATCGACCGCGATGAGCAGGCGAAGCGGTTGCTCGAACGAATCGACCGCCCCGACAAGCACTGGAAGTACAACCCCGGCGATATCGATGATCGCGCCCGCTGGGATGACTATGCCGAGGCCTACCAGATCGCGCTCGAACGCACTTCGACGCCGGTCGCGCCCTGGTATGTCATTCCGGCCAATAAGAAGTGGTATGCGCGGCTGGCGGTGAAAAGCATCGTGCAAAACGAGCTGCGCCGAATCGACCCGCAGTGGCCCGAAGCGAGCTTCGATCAGCAGATCGAGCGCGAGCGGCTAGCACAGTCGTAGCCAGTGTCGGACGAATCGAGGTTTCATCCCCCGAGCGCCGCGCGAATCGGGGCGAGCTTCACCTCGGTTTCGAGCCACTCATCGTCTGGCTGGGAGGCGGCCATGATGCCGCCGCCCGAGAAGGCCACCACTTCACCCCCGGTCGCAAACTGCGCGCCGCGCAGCGCCACCACCCACTCGCCATCACCCGCTGCCGACACCCAACCGGTGGGGCCGGCGTAGCGGCCACGGTCGCATCCCTCAAGTTTACGGATGGTGTTCATGGCCTCGGCAGTGGGGGTGCCGCCCACAGCAGCGGTTGGATGCAGCGCCTCAACCAGGTCGAGCGGGCTCGCCCCCGCGGGCATCCGTCCCCGCAGATCGCTCGCCAGATGCCACACATTCGGCAGTTGCAAAAGGAACGGTTCGGGAGAAGCGGTGAGCCCGCCGGCGGGGTCATCATGCGAGTCGAGGCGGTCGAGCGAGGCGAGTGCCGATTCGACCGCGAAGCGGTGCTCGGCACGGTTTTTTGCCGATACCCGCAGCGCCTCACTGGCCGCCGCATCCGAACCCGCATCGGTGCCGCGCGGTGCGGTGCCGGCGAGCACGCGCGCAGCCACCTCACCATCGAGCACCCGCACGAGCATCTCGGGGCTGGCGCCGAGCATTCCGGCAACCGCGTAAATCCAGGTGTCGTTGTAGCTCTCTTCGAACCGGTAGAGCGGGTGCCGCAGGTCGGCATCGGCGCGGATGCGGCCGACCGCCTGGCGGGCAACCACCACTTTCTGCAGCTGGCCGCGGCGGATGCGGGTGATTGCCTGTTCGACCGCCGACCGATGCCTCTCACGCTCACCAGTAGGTGCCACGAGTTCGCAGCTGGCATCGGGGCCGAGCGGCTGCGCTAGTGGCAGCTTCGCGGCTATCGGCGCCGCCGCCGCGCTGATCTGCGTAATAAAAGTGCGACCATCGCGCCGACCAACAATGATCTCGGGCACCACCACAACTGATGGTGCTGCATCGCGGTCATCAAAATTGAACGAGCCGAACGCCACCAGGCCGCTGCCGGGCAGCTGCACCGCATCATCAACGCTCGCGGCTGCGGTGAGCTTCGCAAACCACTGTCGAGCCTGTGCAATCTGGCCGGTCGACGAAAACTCGGCCCGCACGGCAACACCGCGGCCCACCACCCCCTCGCCGCGCCGCACCATCACCAGGGGGTGCTGCGCATCCGCAAATTGCAGCAGTTCGGCCGCCGAATCAATGGGCCGCGACACGACGCGCAGCTGCGGTAACTCATCCATCACCCTCCAGAGTATCGGCCGAGCCCGGTCATCCGGCACGCGGTTCGCAACCGGCCGAGATCACCACCGGCGCGACCACGCACGCGGACACGTAGGATGGACAGCATGAATCACGTCGATCTTGAGAAACGGCCGGACGAAGTCTCGGCGATGTTTGACCGCGTCTCGACTCGATACGACCTCACGAACGACGTGCTGAGCCTCGGCGTCACCCCCTATTGGCGCCGTCGCACCCGCGAAGCAATCGACCCCAAACCGGGCGATCTCATCCTCGACGTCGCTGCCGGCACCGGCACCGTCTCGCGCATCCTCGCCGACCATGGTGCCTCGGTAGTTGCACTCGATTTCTCGGCCGGCATGATCGGCGAGGCGCGTCGCCGCCACGGCGGCCACCCGACGATCGAGTTCTTGCAGGGCGACGCCACACAGCTACCCTTCCCCGACAACACCTTCGACACCACCACGGTGAGTTTCGGGCTGCGCAATGTGCAAGAACCCAAGCGGGCGCTGGCCGAAATGTATCGGGTGACCAAACCCGGCGGCAAGATCGTCATCTGCGAGTTTTCAACGCCCCCGAACCCGGCCTTCGCGAAGCTCTACGACTGGTACATGTCAACGGTTCGCCCCGTCGTGGTTAGCGTCGTTTCGAGCGACCCGGAAGCCTACGAGTATCTCTTCGACTCAATCAAGGCGTGGCCCAATCAGCGCGAGCTTGCAGGCTGGTTGCGAGAAGCTGGCTACCAGAAGGTTGCCCACCGCAATCTCGCCTACGGAATTGCCGCACTGCACCGCGGCGTGAAGCCCACTAACCGCAGCCAGGAGCCTACCGAGTGAGCCACACTTCAGCGGCGCGTCGTCCCGCACACAGCACCGTAGGGGCGGGGTTTGCCAAGCAGCTTTTCGCAAAACCCGCCGAGCGGCGTCTCAAATCGACGCTCGAAACCGGCTTGGAGCGCGTTGAACAGGTTTTGCAAGAAGAGGTGCGTTTTGCCGACGAAGTGGCGCAGGTTACCGCCACCTATCTGCTCAACGCGGGAGGCAAACGACTGCGGCCAATGCTGCTGCTACTCACGGCACAGCTGGGGCCCGAATCAGCCACGCCCGAGATCCATCGGGCCGCCGCGGCAATCGAAATCACACACTTGGCTTCGCTCTACCACGACGATGTGATGGATGAGGCGACCCTTCGTCGCGGGGTGACCGCCGCGCATCTGCGCTGGTCAAACTCCACCGCGATTCTCGCCGGTGACCTACTGTTTGCTCGCTCGTCGCAGATTTTCTCGGCGCTTGGCACCGAAGCCATTCAGTTGCAGGCCGAAGTGTTTGAGCGCCTGGTGCTCGGGCAGATGCGCGAAACCATCGGGCCGCGTGAGGGTGACGACCGCATCGCACACTATCTGCAAGTGCTCGCCGATAAGACCGGCTCGCTGATCTCTGCGGCGGCCCGGCTGGGGGTCATGATCTCGGGCGCGCCGCGCGAATATGAAGACGCGATGCACCGGTTCGGTGAGGGCGTGGGCATTGCCTTCCAGCTGGTCGATGACGTTATCGACCTATCGCCAGAGAGCACCAAGACCGGTAAACTCGCCGGCACCGACCTGCGTGCCGGTGTTGAAACGCTGCCGGTGCTACTGCTCGAAAAGCGCAGCGAAGCGGGCGATGCTGAGGCCAGTGACCTGCTGCACCGCATCCGCACCCGCGTGGCGGGCACCGCACCCGGTAGTGCCGACCCGACACTCTCGCGCTGCGAGGCCGTCGAATCAGACCCCGCCGAGGTGGATGCGATCGTCGCCGAACTGCGTGACCACCCAGTCACTGCCGAGACGGTTGATGCCGCACACGAGTATGTGCACCGCGCGGTTGATGCGCTCGAGCTGCTGCCGAGCGGTGTGGTGCGAGAAGCACTGCGTGAATTCGCCACGCGCCTGGTAGAACGAGACTTTTAGGGCGGCGCCCGGTGCATCCGGGCCGCAACCCGTACGAACTGAACACGCACTGAAAGGGAAAGACAGTGGCAACGCTTCGAGTAGCTGTAGTTGGTGCCGGCCCCGCTGGAATTTACGCCAGCGACATCTTGCTGAAAGAGGCCGAGGCGGCACACGAGGTGTCGATCGACCTATTCGACCGGCTCCCGGCACCGTACGGCCTGGTTCGCTATGGTGTCGCCCCCGACCATCCGCGCATCAAGGGTGTGGTGAACGGGCTGCGTGAGGTGCTCGACACCGGTCGCATCCGCATCTTCGGCAATGTTGATTTCGGCACCGACCTCACCCTCGACGATCTGCGCAGCCGCTACCACGCGGTGATCTTCGCCACCGGCGCCAGTCGCGACGCCCACCTCGACATTCCCGGAATCGACGCCGAGGGTTCGTTCGGCGCCGCCGATTTCGTGCACTGGTACGACGGACACCCCGACCACCCGCGCGAATGGCCGCTTGACGCCGAATCGGTGGCCGTTATCGGTAACGGCAACGTGGCGCTCGACGTGGCCCGGATGCTCGCCAAACACCCCGACGACCTTATGCCCACCGAGATTCCCGCGAATGTTGAAGCGGGTCTGCGCGCATCCAAGGTCACCGATGTGCACGTGTTTGGCCGCCGCGGCCCGTTGCAGGTGAAGTTCACGCCGCTCGAATTGCGTGAGCTTGGCGAGGTGCCCGACGTTGACGTGATTATCGACGAGGCCGATTTCGACCGCGACCCCGAGGCCGACGCCGAGTCGCTGAAAAACAAGCAGCGCCTGGTGATCAACCGCATCTTTGGCCAATGGCGTCAGGCGGCGAGCGAACCGCGCACGGCGTCGCGCCGCCTACACCTGCACTTTTGGGCCAAACCCAGCGAGGTGCTCACCGACGAGAACGGTCGCGTGCGGGCGCTGCGCGTAGAGCGCAACAACCCCAACGGTGACGGCGGCGTTGTGGGTTCGGGTGAGTTCACCGAGGTGCCGGTGGGGCAGGTCTACCGTGCGGTGGGCTATTTTGGTTCGCCACTGGACGAGGTGCCCTTCGATGAAACCCGCGGGGTGATCCCCAACGAGGGTGGCGTTGTCATCGACGCGGCCAGTGAAAAAGTGCCGGGGCTGTACGCCACCGGTTGGATCAAGCGCGGCCCAGTGGGGCTGATCGGCCACACCAAATCGGATGCGAAAGAAACGATCGCCAACCTGCTCGGTAACCCCGAGCACTGGTGGCAGCCGACCGATACCGATATCGACTCGATCGTGAAACTGCTTGCCGAACGCAGTGTGCCGGTGACCGACCTCGACGGCTGGCACCGCCTGGATGCACACGAACGTCAGCTCGGTGAAGCTGCCGGACGTGAACGCATCAAGGTGGTCGACCGCGACGAGATGACGCGGATTTCTCGCGGCGAATAGTGGGTCGAGCTCCCGCTGCGGGGCGCGACTTATTGCACCACCGAGGTTAGGCGGCACAGATCATCAACTGCCACCCGCAACCGACCGCGGGTGAGCCACTCGTCGAGGGTGAGCTGGCGTGATTTGGCGAAGTATTCGCGCTCAACTGCCGATAGCTCGGCGGCGAACTGCCGGCCGTAGACAATCAGCATGAGTTCGGCGTTGAGCGTGAACGAACGCATGTCCATATTCGACGACCCCACCATCGACACCTCGCCGTCGACGGTGAGGTACTTCGAATGCAGCACATACGGCTGCTCATACAGCCAGATCTGCACTCCCGAGCGCAGCAGTGCCTCGTAGTATGACTGCTGGGCGTGCTGGGTGAAGAAGTGGTTGCCGCGCTCAGAAACAAACAGCACCACTTCGATACCGCGCTGCGCAGCGGTGGTGAGGGCGTAGAGCATCGAGTCGTCGGGCGCGAAATACGGTGACGAAATCACCACCCGCTCACGGGCCTGGTAGAGCAGCTGCACAAACAACCGCAGATTGTTTTCGTGTTCGTAACCGGGCCCAGACGGAACGAGCTGGCAGTCGTAGGTGGGCACCGAATCGACCGCGACCCGCTGTGCCTCAGCGAGCTCAGCCTCAAACTGGGCGGCGCTTGGGTCGCCACCGTCGCGGGGGATGTAACCGGTCTCGTCGAACCAGTCGTTGCGGAACACCGCGTCGATACCCACTGCCATCGGCCCCTCAACCCGCAACATCAGGTCTTTCCACAGCAGCCGCTGACCGTCACGGCCTGGTTTGTGGTGGTAGCCGCGTTCGATAATGTTCTGCGACCCCATCCACGCCACCCGGCCGTCAACCACGAGCAGTTTGCGGTGATTGCGCAGGTCGATGCGCTGCCAGCCGTTACGCCACGGCCAAATTGAGTAGAGCTGGTGCCAATCGCATCCGGCAGCCTGCAGGCGTCGCTTCATGTGTCGATAATCGCGATAGCGCATCGAACCGAACTGGTCGTAGGCGACGCGCACCTTCACGCCGCGCTGCAGCGCCCGCTCAATGGCGACAAACACCGGCTCGGTCACCTCATCGGCAGCCAGCGCATAGAACAGCAGGTGAACGTAGTTCTGTGCGGTGTCGATTTCGTCGGCCATTTCGCGAATGGTCGCGTCATAGCTCGTGGTGATGCGGATGCGGTTACCCGGCAGGTGCGGGATGGCCGTCAGCTCACGTGCCAGCTGTGACAGATGCTGGAAGCGAGTGGGAAGCTCGGTGAGCCCCACCCGCTGCTCGAGCTGCACGGTTGCCTCGTGCAGCAAGCGGTTGAACTGCGCCTGTTTGCGGCGACGGTGCTCGGGTAACCGGGTTGAGCCGAACATCCAGAACAGCAGCAGCCCGATATAGGGGATGAGGCCGATGGTCAGCAGCCAAGCGACGGCGGTGGTGGGGCGGCGGTTGTGGCCGAGCGTGAACGCGGCGACAACAACGATGATGACGTGTATCGCGGCGGCGGCAATGTACAGCCAGCCCTCACCGAAGATCCCGAGCATTTCCTCGACTAGCGGAAGTTAACGAACTGCAGGTCGACGTCCAGGTCAGCTGCTTTGAGCAGTTGAATTGTCGCCTGCAAATCGTCGCGGCTTTTCGAACTGACCCGCAGCTCATCGCCCTGAATCTGCGACTTCACCGACTTGGGTGCCTCATCGCGAATGAGCTTCGAGATCTTCTTGGCATTGGCCTGGTCGATGCCCTGTTTCAGCGCGATTTCGAGGCGGGTTTCTTTCCCCGAAACATACGGATCGCCGGTTTCGATCGACTTGAGCGAAATACCACGCTTGATGAGCTTTGATTGCAGCACATCGAGCACTGCGAGCACCCGATCTTCACTCACTGCCTTCAGCATGAATCGGTCGTTTGCGAATTCCACCGAGGCACCGGTGTCGCGGAAATCGTAGCGCTGCGAAATTTCCTTAGCGGCCTGGTTGACCGCGTTGTCGATCTCCATCGGATCGACCTTGCTCACCACATCAAATGAAGAATCAGCCATGGTGATAAGCGTAGGCGACAACGGTTGACCGCGGGTGTGAACAACGGTGGTGGCGCATGCCGATGCGTTGGGGTGGCTGCCCGACTACTGTTAGTGCCACGCGCGCAAGCGGGAAGGTGGAGATGACAGATATTTGGGTGCCGCTGGTGTTGACTGCGCTGGCCGGGCTCGCCACCTCGATCGGTGGGGTGATTGGGGTGCTTGGTCGCGGCGACTCGCGGCGGCTGATGTCGGTTGGGCTCGGTTTTTCTGCCGGCGTGATGATCTATGTCTCGCTGGTGGAGATCTTGCCGAAGGGGCGCGAATCGCTCATCGCAGAGTTTGGGGATACGCCCGGTGAGTGGCTGCTGCTGCTTTCGTTCTTCGGTGGGATCGCGGTAATTGCGCTAATCGACCGGCTGGTTCCCGAAGAGATTAACCCGCATGAGCCGGGCACAGTTGACGATCGGGCGCGGCAGCGGGCGCTGATGCGCACGGGGATGCTCACAGCGGTAGCGCTCGCGGTGCACAACTTTCCGGAGGGGTTCGCAACATTCATTGCGGCGATACAGAACCCCGAGATCGGCGTGGCGGTGGCCGTAGCGATTGCGATCCACAATATTCCCGAGGGGCTAGCGGTGGCGGTGCCGGTGTATCAGGCCACGTTGCCGTCGACCCGAAGGGTTCCCGAATGCGTTTGCAATGGGTGAGCGCGTGCTGAGCCTCCACAGCAAAGAAAAACCCGGCCCACAAGGAACCGGGTGAGTAGTAACTACATCGTACATTGCTGACGCACTCAAGCAAGTTTGGGTCTGGGGTTGGCGTGTCAGCACGGCTACCATCCTCGGGGCTTTGACAGGTTGCCGATCGTTGCTGGGAGTTGATTCTGTTCAACCGATTCTCTACGCACCTTGCGTGCCCAACTCTGACCAGAGCGATCAGCCCGAGGCAAAGCAAGTGCCCCGCAACACTGACACTCGGATACAAGAGGCCAACTGGCATCAAGCTTCGTACGTGCTGAACTGGCAACTTCAGATCTGAGTCGTTTGATAGCACAACTACCGCATCAACAGCGCTGGTCAGAGCATCAATCAGCATGTGGCTAGCAACGTTTACGTCGCTACCTTTCTCTTCATCATGCTGATACGAAACGATGAATTTCGCATCCGGGACGGGGGCGCCCGCCGAGTCTTGAATCATGACTGGCCAGTTTGATGTCACGATTTCCGACCCACTTCCATTACCGTCCAGCACTGCCAGAGGTGCCTGCTTGACGCGCGAAACATAGTTTCCATACTCGATTTTGTCGACTGCCTTCGAGGAAACTGGCGCTTTCAAATAGACGTCTTGGTCGCGTTGCCCATCAGGGTTGGTTGCACCGTTAATGCGTGCCGTGCAGTAGACAATGCGCTCAATTTGGGCATCGCGCCAGGCGTCGGCTGCTCCACGTGAAGCAAAAGCCCCGGCCTGCGACTATGCCATGACCGGGGCCTTACAACTGGTGGCGAGAGAGGGATTCGAACCCCCGAATGCAATGCAGGCTGATTTACAGTCAGCTCCCTTTGGCCGCTTGGGTATCTCGCCGAAAGCAGCGCGCTGCAAAGCGCACCCCGAAAGCTTACACCAGATTCGCTCGACATGTGACGCTGCTAGCGTCACCGGTATGAGCGACGAACAACTGCTGCACTTGGCCACCCAGCTCGCGCGCGAAGCTGGCGAAATGATTCTCGAGCGTCGGCAGCGGGGAGTTGCTATCGCCGACACCAAAACGAGCACGGTGGATGTGGTGACCGCTGCCGACCGTGAGTGTGAGCAATTGCTGCGTGAGCGCATCCGCGAGCTGCGCCCTGATGACGGCTTCTATGGTGAAGAAAGCGACCCGACCCGGTCGCGTTCAGGCGTGACCTGGGTGGTTGACCCGATTGATGGCACGGTGAACTATCTGTACGGTTTGCCGCACTACGCCGTTTCAATTGCCGCGGTCGAGGGCGACCCGGCTGCAGATCCGGCCAGCTTTACCGCTCTTGCTGGTGCGGTGTTCGCGCCGGCACTCGGCGAGATGTATGCCGCGGTGCGCGACGGCGGCGCAACTCGCAATGGTAAACCGCTCGAGATTGGTGCCGGCCCGGAAGATATTGCGCGCACACTGGTTGCCACCGGGTTCTCGTATCGGGCGCAACGGCGCAAGCTGCAGGCGCAGGTGTGGTTGGCCCTTGCCGACCGGGTGCGGGACATGCGACGTAATGGCGCCGCATCGCTCGACCTGTGTGCGGTTGCTGCCGGGCAGTTGGATGTGTACTACGAGTTTGGGTTGAAGCTGTGGGACTGGGCCGCCGGTGCCCTCATCGCGCGTGAGGCGGGTGCCGAGGTTGTGGGTGTGTCACGCGATGTTCGTGAAAGTAGGGGTATGCTGGTTGCTGGCCATCCTCGGATCATGCCTCAGCTGCACGATTTGCTGCTGGATTCACTACCGGCACATCTGCTCTGATCTGGGAGTTTTACCAATCTGTAACTTTTTCTAGCTAATTTGTGATCTCTTCGTTACACTCGATTTTGTTCGATTCTTTGAGGAGATGTGAATGTCGGAAGACGCCAGCGCTCAGCGCCCGCTCACCCGCCGCGAACTTCGCGAGCAGGAGCGACGTGCCGAGCAGGAGCGGATTGCCGCTGAGCAGACGCAGCTCGCCGCCGAGCGGACGCGTCGTGCCGAGCGAGCACGCATCGCCGCCGAAGAAGCTCGCCGAGTTGAAGAAGAGCGCATCGCCGCCGAGCGGGCTCGTCGTGCTGAAGAAGAACGCATCGCCGCCGAGCGGGCAGCTCGTGCCGAGCGGGAACGGCTTGCCGCTGAGCGGGCACGCCGAATTGAACGAGAGCGCATTGCCGCTGAACGGGCTCGTCGTGCCGAACAAGAGCGCATCGCTGCAGAGCAGGCGGCTCGAGCCGAAGCCGAAGCCGCTCTCGCCAACGCAACTTCGGTAGCGAGTGTCGCTGCAGAACCGGCCAGCCGGGCAGCTGCCGAGGTTGCCGCTCCGCAACAGTTCGCCACGCGACGCGCGCGCCGTGAGGCAGAGCGAGCCGCAGAACTTGCTGAGTTCAACCAGCTTGCCGAGCAAGCGCAAATTGCCACCCAGCAGGTGGTTGCACAGTCGCCCGAACTGTTCGCGAGCCGCGATGATCACCCCAAGCCAGCTCGCGCCTACCAGGTCGACATTCAGCGCGTCGCCATCAACCCCATCCCGAGCGTAGCGATTCGCCCGGCTGCTGAAGTGCCGGCATTCACGCCCGCCGATGAGGCTGACGAAGTTATTGCCGATGCGCCGCAGCGTGTTGCCGATGATGTTGAGTCGGGTGGCATCCCGGTTGCCCCGACCGATGAGCCCAAGATCGAGTTTGCCGCCGCGTTCGCATCCGGCAACCTGAAATCATCTGGTCGTGTGCGCCACAGCGACGGCGGCCGCCGCGCCAGCCGAGTTGGCGGTTCGATGGTTGCCTTCGGGCTCATTGCCGGCACCGTGGCGCTCGGCACCGGTTCGGCCGCCGCGATCAGTGCCATGGCCGCGACCGATGACGAAGCCCCCCAGCTTGGCGATGTCACTCCCGACCAGCCCGAATCGCAGAAGCTGAAAGTGTCGAAGGAAGAGGCGGTTTCGGTTGCCTCGAATCGTCACTCAGAAGTGACCGCCGTTACCGCGATCGGTACGGCGCACGCCGCGAACCTCGCCGGCGGTGTCAAACTGCCCGACGCGCAGGCGTTCACCAACAACATCACCGCCAATGTGCAGTGGCCGTTCCCCGAGGGCGTGCAAATCACCGACGGCTATGGCCCGCGGGTGTCACCATTTGGCGATGGAAGCTCGAGTTGGCACGGTGGCGTCGACTTCACCCCCGGTGAGGGCACGCCGATCGGTTCGATCGCGGATGGCCGCGTCAGCTACATCAGCGAAAGCGGAACCACCTACGGTGTTTATGTCGAAGTGGAACACATCATCAACGGTGTGCGGGTGACCTCGCAGTACGCGCACCTTCAGCCGGGATCGGTGTCGGTGAAGGTCGGCGATGTTGTGCAGGTTGGTGACCAAATTGCGAAGGTTGGCAACACCGGCGCATCAACGGGGCCGCACCTGCACCTCGAAACTCTCATTGAGGGCGGAACTGTCGACCCGATCTACTTCTTGAAGAAGCTCAATGTCAACGGTGTCGATGTGAAGGTTCCCGACGAAGTTTCGAGCGGCAGCGTTTCTCTTGGCGCCGAGCGTCGACCCGTTGCAGAGAGCCACCGGCTCGTTGACGAGCGCTTCGGTAACTAACTCAAAATAATCCAACACGTTGCGATTTGCGCGCGGCCGGGGAGTGTGTGTTAAGCTCTCCTGGTGCCTAAGCGAGAAATCGCATCACACACGCCCCGATAGCTCAGTGGTAGAGCACTTCCATGGTAAGGAAGGGGTCGCCAGTTCAATCCTGGCTCGGGGCTCTCTCAGTTGCTCGACCGGTGACTGTGAACCTGGCAGGGTAGCTCAGTTGGTGAGAGCGCACGACTCATAATCGTGAGGTCGCGGGTTCGAGCCCCGCTCCTGCTACCGGCCAAAACAACCCCCGAACGCGGGGGTTTTTGGTTTTCCGGCGCGAACCGCACCGCCAGTTTCGACTATTCCAGCACGTTCATACCGAGTGCTACACTCGCGGGCCGAACTCATTGACGCGACCTCGCATCGCGTCTGGCCGCGCAAGGAAACAGCACTCATGACGACGACAATCATCGCCGGCGATTTCGACAACCTCGCCAACAACTGCGATCACGCCGCAAGTGAAGTGGCGGGCACAAACGTCAGCGCCGAATCGGGCGCGGCAAGCACGGCAATGCCCGGCGGTTCGGCAGGCGGGGCGCTTCCCACGGCAACCGGCGGTATCGATAAGAGGATTCGCCAGCTCATCCAGGCGCTACAGCAGGCTTCGAGCGCAGCAGTGCAAACACAGACCGAATTCAACGGCACCGACTGCGGCGGCGCGGCTGGCATGGACACGATGGCGGGCGCCATCAACCCATCGGGAGGGATCTACTAATGGTGGGCTGGAGCGATATCGTCAGGTGGAGCCCCGACGCGCTGGAGACCGCATACGACGCATTTCACCGTAACGAAGGCGAAGTGCAGGCCGCTGGCGACGAACTCTACCGCGCGGCCGGTGCGGTGCAGAACCAGGGCCAATCGGCCACGGCCGCACGTGGCCAGCTCAAGATGCTGCAGCAGGATGCCGACAAGATTGAGGCGCTCATTTCAGATCTGCTCTCGGCCACTCGAGTCGCGGCAACGGGCGTCGGCGAAGTGCAGCGGGACGTCAAACAGGCGCAAGCCTATGCTGATGCCGAGCGGCTGCAGATCAGCGTCGATGGTGTGGTGTCACTCCAGGCACAGGTCTACACCGAGGCCAGGAAGCAATACGAAGAACGCTTTTGGTCAGGAGATGAGCCTTACTCTGACCTCGAACTTGAGATTGTACCCAGCTACCGGCGGGCGTTAGGAGCACGAGCTGGGCTCGAGCGGAGTATCAGCGACATCATCAAAAAGGCGAACGACATTGACGGAAAGTACTCATCGGCGCTCACTGCTATCGCCGACGGTGAAGCATCGGCGAGCTCGAAGGCAGCTTCGGCGGGTAGCTCGGCTGACGGATTTGACACGGCGCCACTGCTGAACCAGCTCAAGAATGCCGACAGCCCCAGCGAGGTGCGTGCCTTCTGGGACGCGCTCAGCGACGAACAACAGCAGGCGCTCATTGCCGCAGATCCGGTTGAGATTGGCGCGATGAACGGCGTGCCGTTTCAAGACCGATTCAAAGCAAATGATCTCAATATTGACCGCGAGATTCGCGAGCTCGATGACGAGATTCGACGCCTTCAAGAGCAAGGCGACAAAGTTGGCGGGGGCCTGTGGCACCTAGGCGAGCGGAGCGATGACGGCGCCACGCGTAAATTGTTTGACGAGCTTATCCGAAAACTGCAAGACCGTCGTGACTATTTCATGTCGCTGAAGAGCAGCGAAAACGGTGGTGCGGTGCTTTTCGACCCCGACAGCAATCGCATCATTGAAGCCAAGGGTGACTTCAACAAGCCCGCGGCTGAGGCCGTCACATTTGTTTCCGGTACTGGCGCGAAGCTCGATACCGTGCGCGACTATTCAGGCATGCCTGGCTACCTCGTGGATGAGGGTGAACGACGCGGCAAGAACACAGTGGCATTCAACTTCTACGACGGCCGCTTCGAAGGCGACGGGGCGTGGATCGGCTGGTTTGGTGGGCGCTCCAACAGAAACCAGGAGCACCTGCAGCAGTTGGGCGCGAATCTATCGGAGTTCCAGGATGCGCTCGCGCTTGAAGATGTGAGCCGCGGTGCCGACAATAACGTGATTGGGTACAGTGCGGGGAACTCGGTGGTGAGCGCTTCGGAGGTTGCATCGAAGTATCGCGACGGGGCCGCCAACGCGCACTACGACCATGTGCACTCGCTATCGGGCTCGTACCCCCCGGACGGTTGGGAACAGCAGCACGGCACTGAATATGATCACTACGCATATAAAGGCGACATGATTCACGGGCTCGATTTCGTGGGGTTCGCTACCACACTCCCGAACAGCAGTGATGTTTGGGAACGTCACGTTCGGGATAGCAACGAAATTCCCAGCGGAGAGATTAAGGGACCCCTATCCAAACACCTTCGCACCCCTAGCATCAACGTCGACGACAACCTGCCGATTTTGCAAGACCTGTCGCACGAGATCTTCAAAGACTAGTGCTGCCAAAGCTGCGGCATTTAGCGCTGGCTGGAGTGGTTTCATTGGGGCTAGTCGCCTGCCAGCCTGGCCCAGGCGGCGGCGATCAACCCGTTCGAGAGGAGAGCGCAATGGCAATCACCCTGGCAGAAGCGAAACACGAGTCGGTTCGCGTGCAAAAGTCACTGGTGGCATTGATTCCCGCTGAGCTGCGCTCAGAAGACAAACTGCCCGAACCCGGCACAGTGAAAATCACCCCAATGGCTTGCGATAACGGCCTGTTTTCGTATCCGGGCGGTTCGGCCGTGCGGCTGATTGAAGGCGCCGACGGGCAGGCCGTCGCCGAAATCATCGAGCGGGGTCTGCGCGAGCTGGGGTGGCGAGAAACTGACATTCCCACCAAGTCACAGCCTCACCGCAAACAGTTCCGCAGCGCCGACGGCTACTCGGCGATCATTTCAACCATCGACC
Organism: uncultured Gulosibacter sp.; assembly: GCF_963509965.1. Taxonomy (NCBI): domain Bacteria; kingdom Bacillati; phylum Actinomycetota; class Actinomycetes; order Micrococcales; family Microbacteriaceae; genus Gulosibacter; species uncultured Gulosibacter sp. The sequence goes on along the minus strand of NZ_CAUPDE010000013.1, from coordinate 25,626 downwards.
GCAGTGACGACCTGCCCATGGTGATCATCGATGTGTGGAGCCCCTGTGCGGTTCCGCCCGCGGGCTTCAACAAGTACTCCGACAAGATCTAGAAGCGACCCTAGGTGCCACAGAATGTCTGGTAGTGGCGCGAGAAGTCGGCGGGTGCTGGCTGCGTGAATCGCTCGCGGTCGGCGCGTTCAGTGAACGGATCGGTTACCGCCTCAAGCAGCGCAAACAGCTCAGCGGCATCACCTCCGACGGCCTCTTGCAGCGCCCGCTCGACCGCGTGATTGCGCGGAACCACCACCGGGTTTGCGCGCTGCATCACTGCCGCATCGGGTGCGAGTGCTTTCCAGCTGCGCAGCCAGGTGTCGAACTCGGCGTCGGCGTTCGGGAGCAGCTGGGCAACTGGTTCTCGGTGGCCGGCGGCTGCCGCGGTGAGCGCGCGGAAGGTGCCGGTGAAGTCAAGCTTGAGTCGCCGCATCAGGTTGAAGAGCTCCTCTACGAGTGAGCTCAGCGGAAGATCTGCGCCACAGGATGCGGATAGCGCGTGTTGGCTGCCAGATTTGCTTTTGAACTCAGCTGCGTCAGCGGCCAGCCCGAGTTTTTCGCCGATGCCCCGAGCAAACTGCCGCTCATACTCGTCGGTAAACCCAGCGAGCGCCGATTGCGCCAGCTCAACGCCCCGTTCGGTGTTGTCATCGAGTAACGGCAGTAGTGTCTCGGCAAAACGGGTCAGGTTCCACTCGGCCATTGCCGGTTGCCGGTGGTAGGCATAGCGGCCCTCAGTGTCGATCGAGCTGAACACGGTTGCCGGGTCGTAGCTGTCAATGAACGCGCAGGGCCCGTAGTCAAGAGTTTCACCGCTGATGGTCATATTGTCGGTGTTCATCACCCCGTGGATGAACCCGGTGAGCATCCATTTCGCAACTGTGTGTGCCTGCGCGCTGATCACTGCTCGCAGCAGCGCCAGATACGGTTTTTCGTGTTCGGCCAGTTCTGGATAGTGCCGTTCGATGGCGTAGTCGGCGAGCCTTTGCAGCAGTGCCCGGTCGCCGCGCATAGCCGCAAATTGAAACGACCCCACGCGCAGGTGGCTGGATGCGGTGCGCACGAGGATGGCGCCAGGCTCACGACCGCGGCGAAACACCGGCCGCCCGGTGGTGAGCACCGCGAGCGAGCGAGTTGTCGGCACGCCGAGCGCATGCATCGCCTCGCTCACGATCAGCTCGCGCAGCATGGGGCCGAGTGTTGCCCTGCCGTCGGCGCCGGCGCGGGCAAACGGTGTGGGGCCCGAACCTTTGAGGTGCACATCGACCAACCCGCCCGGGGTGGCGAGTTCGCCCACTAGCAGCGCCCGCCCATCGCCGAGCAGCGGTGACAACCCACCGAACTGGTGCCCCGAATATGCCTGCGCTACCGGCCGGGCTGCTGCATCCAGATTGGCGCCGGTGAGCCAGCCAGCACCTTCGGCAGTGGCGAGCCATTCGGCATCTAGGCCGAGCTGCTGCGCGAGTGATTCGTTGAGCACCACCAGCTGCGCTGATGGGCATGGTTCGGCACGCCAGGGGTGTGCGAGCTCGGGTAGTCGATCGGCGAACTCGTGGGTGAGAGGTATTGGATGCATGGGTATCGGGATCTTTTCAGCGTGCGGCCTCGTTGATGTGTAAGCGTAGAACGTGGCACTGATCACCTGATCAACCCAAGGTGAGCGTTCAGGATGCGCGTCTTGAATCCCCAGGATCAGCCCCGTAAACTGCCCCCTACGGAGTAATAAACGGGTTTCATTTCGAGTCCGATTCAACGAAGAAATAAGGAGTAGACAGAAATGGCCAATTTCGCAGTCACCAACCCCGCGACCGGTGAGACGGTCAAGGAGTACCCAGCTGCAACCAACGCAGACATCGAAGCCGCGCTCGCCAGCGCCCAGTCGGCCTACCAGAACTGGTCGCGCAAGACCACCGTTGCTGAGCGTGCCAAGCTCGCCCAGCGTGCCGCAGAGCTGTTCGAAGAGCGCAAAGACGAGCTCGCCGCGATCATCAACCGCGAGATGGGCAAGCCGCTCGACCAGTCGGTGGGCGAGGCGGAGTTCTCGGGTGCGATCACCGAAGCGTTCGCCAAGAACGCTGAGGAGTGGCTTGCTGACGAACCGCTCGAGGTTGAAGACGGCCTCAAGTCTTTCTTCCGCTTCCAGGGCCTGGGCGTGATTCTCGGCATCATGCCGTGGAACTACCCCTACTACCAGGTGGCTCGTTTTGCGGTGCCGAACCTCATCCTCGGTAACACCGTCATCCTCAAGCACGCCAGCCAGTGCCCCGAGTCGGCACTCGCGCTGCAGCAGATCTTCCTCGACGCAGGTTTCCCTGAGGGTGCCTATGTCAACGTGTTCGCCAACCACGAGCAGCTTTCGACCATGATCGCTGACGACCGCGTGCAGGGTGTTTCGCTCACCGGTTCGGAGCGCGCCGGCGCGATCGTCGCCGAGCAGGCGGGTCGTGCGCTCAAGAAGTGCGTGCTCGAGCTCGGTGGTTCGGATGTCTTCCTCGTGCTCGACACCAACGACATCGACCACGCCGTCGAACACGCGGTCGGCGGTCGCATGGAGAACACCGGCCAGGCCTGCAACGGCTCGAAGCGCATTGTCGTTATGGACAAGTACTACGACGAGTTCGCCGAGAAGTTCGTCGCCGCTATCGGTGGCCAGTCGTACGAGAAGGGCGACTTCGGCCCGCTCTCGTCGGATGGGGCCACCAAGACCCTGACCGAGCAGGTTGGTCGTGCTGTCGATCAGGGCGCTGAGATTCTCGTGGGTAACAACGAGCCCGAGGGCAACGTTTACACCCCGACCGTCATCGGCAACGTCACCCCCGACATGGACGTCTACAGCGAGGAGCTGTTCGGCCCCGTAGCACAGCTCTACAAGGTGTCGAGTGACGAAGAGGCGATCGAACTGGCCAACTCGTCGCCGTACGGTCTCGGTTCGATCATCATCTGCGACGACCTCGAGCGCGCCGAGCAAATCGGTAACCAGCTCGACGTGGGCATGGTGTTCATCGGCGGCGCCGGCCTCGAGGGTGCTGACGTGCCGTTCGGTGGCGTGAAGAAGTCGGGTTACGGTCGCGAGATGGGTCGCGTGGGTATCCTCGAGTTCGCGAACAAGAAGCTGTTCCGCTACGCCGAGAACACCGGTGCGTAAGACGACGCGCACCACGCTGACGTTCTGAATAGCGCAGCAGACACTGTGGGCATCGACTTCGGTCGGTGCCCACAGGCATTTATGCGGCCAGCGCGCACAAACGCCGCGGCGGCTACTGTGCTGCCGGCAGATGCTGGGCGTCGAACACCTCGCCAGCAGCCTGGCGCAGCGCCGAAATCACGGCGCCAATCGCCGGGTCACGGCGGCCCGTGGCAATCACCGTGTCACGGTGCAGAAGCGGCTCGGTAAACGGCAGCAGTCGCAGCCGCGGATCGTCCGAATCGACAACCGACGCCGGAACTGCCGCCACGAATAGCCCCTCGGCAACCAGACGCAGAATCACCCGGTAGTCATCTGAGCGCATCCCAACCCGCTGCGAAAAACCGGCCAGCTTGCAGCGGCGAGCGATCTCGCTGTCGACCGGGTCGTGGTCGGATGCACCAACCGCCCAGCGGTCGGCCGCAAAGTCGCGCAGCCGCACGCCGACATTATTGGCGTGCGGATGGTCGCTCGATGTGGCCAGCAGCATCGGTTCGCTTCGCAGCAATTGCACCGAGTGGCCGTCGGCGCGACTACCGGAGCGCGGCCCCGCGGTAAACAGCACCGCAATATCGAGATCGCCGGCTTCAAGCCCAGCGCGCAGCGAAACGGTTTCATCTAGCGAAACCACCAGGTCGATGCCCGCTTTCGTGGCCAGCTGCACCGCGGCCGGAATCAGTCCCGCGGCGGTGGGGAAAACCCCGAGCCGCACGCGCTGGGCGCGGTGTTCGAGCCAGCTGGTGGCCAGCTCGCGAGTTTCGGTGTTGAGCGTGAGCGCTCGCCTCGCCTGAGCCGCGATCACCTCACCAAATTCGGTGAGCTTGGAGCCGCGCGGATGACGTTCCAGCAGTTTGCCGCCCAGGCTCGATTCGAGTCTGCGCAGGTGGTGATCGGCGGTGGGATGTGACCAGCCAAGCTTCGCAGCTGCGGCCGCAACCGAACCGAACTCGGCCACGGCAGCCAGCGCGAGCATCCCTCGCACATCGAGTAGCGCATCCGGTGACTTCTCATCAAGTTTCATAGCGAGTATGAGGCTACTTGCTGATGATGCCATTCTCAATGGCAAACTCAATGAATAACGTAACCGTCATGACGCTTGCATTTACATCAGTGCCCGACGGCGACGAAGCCGTAACCGAGGGCGCACCCTACGCGCGAGCCCTCAACCGGCTCGCCAAGGCCTCAACACTCTCGTTCTATGTGCCCGGACACGGCGCCACCGCCGACGGTGCCGGGTCGTCACTAGCCGAATACTTCGGCGACCGCGCAGTCGAACTCGATGTGCCGCCAATGATTGACGGCATCGATCTGGGTGAAAACTCGCCCCGCACGCAGGCCATGGAGCTTGCCGCCGAAGCCTGGGGAGCCCGCCGCACCTGGTTTCTCACCAACGGTTCAACGCAGGGTAACCGCACCGCGGCCCTGGCCATCCGCTCGCTCGGCCCCGACATCGTAATGCAGCGCAGTGCGCACTCGAGCTTCGTCGACGGCGTGATCCTCGCCGGCCTCAACCCCACCTATGTGCAGCCCACTATCGACACCGAGCTCGGCATCGCCCACGGCGTCACCGCCGAATCGGTGGCAGCGGCAATGGATGCACACCCCGGCAACCCCACCGCCGTGTATGTCGTGTCGCCCAGCTACTTTGGTGCCGTCGCCGACATCCCCGCCATTGCCGAGGTTGTACACGCCCGCGGTGCGGCGCTGATCGTCGACTGCGCCTGGGGCGCACACTTCGGCTTCCACCCGCAGCTCGCCCAGTCGCCGCTGCGTCAGGGCGCCGACCTGTCGATCATGTCGACCCACAAACTCACCAACTCGCTCACCCAGTCGGCCATGCTGCATCTGGGCCACGGCGAGTTCGCCGACCGTCTCGAACCGCTCGTTGCTCGCGCCCACGCCATGACCGCATCCACGAGCGAATCATCACTGCTGCTCGCCTCACTCGATCTGGCCCGCCGCGACCTCGTGTGCGGCGGCGACCACTACGAACAGTCGATCGCCAACGCCGCCCACGCCCGTGAACTCCTGCGCGCGAACGGGCGCTACCCGGTGGTTTCTGACTCATTCGACCGCTACGACGACATCGTCGGCTACGACCCGCTACGCATCCCCATCGACGTGCGCGCAACCGGACTCGACGGCCACGCGGTGCGCAACCTGCTCGCCAACAAACACGGCATCTACGTTGAAATGGCCACCGCCTCGACCATCGTGCTGGTGATCGGCTTCGGTAAATCGCCGTCTATTGAACCCGTTATCAAGGCACTCGATGAGATGACCGTGCCCGATAGCGAACGCTTCGCAGTGACGCTGCCGCAACTACCACCAACCGGCCCGATTCACAGCCTGCCGCGCGAGGCATACTTCGCAGATGCCGAGATCGTGCCCGCCCACGAGGCAATCGGCCGCATTTCGGCGGCATCACTCGCCGCATATCCGCCGGGCATCCCCAACGTGCTGCCCGGCGAAGAGATCACCGCCGAAGTAGTCGACTTTCTGCAGGCATCGGCAGCGGTACGCGGCGGCTATGTGCGCGGGGCGGCCGACTCGGCCGTGCAAACCATGATGGTTGTGCGCGACTAGCCGAACGCAACCGAGAAATATCCGAGCTCGCGGGCCGGCTGCACACACACCTGATCCCAGTGGGTGATGCGCGGCAGCCCGCGAGCCTCGTTTCCGGCAAAATCACCCACCACCACGCATCCCGCACCCGCGGCAGCAGCCGAAGCAAGGCCCGCGGCCCCATCCTCAAACGCCAGCAGCTCGCTGGCAGCAAACCCCAGCGCCGCAGCCCCACGCAAAAACGGTTCGGGATGCGGTTTTCCACGCTCGACCAACTCGATCGTCACCCGCGGCTCGGGCATCGGCACCCCGGCAATCGCAAACCGGCGACGTGCCAGCTCGAGCGGGGCCGAGGTGACAATCGCCATCGGCAGCCCCAGCTGCTGTGCGCGGCGGATGAACGCGGCCGCACCCGGCACCTCAACAATGCCCTCGGTGCGACGCAAACCCTCGGCCTCAACCCAGTCGCACCAGTGCTGCTGGGTGGCCGCATCCGCATCCGGCATTGCCCGCCGTACAGTCGAGATCGTTGGCAGCCCGTGCGAATAGCGCAAAATCTCGCGCACATCCAGATCGTGAGCGGCAGCAAACTCGCCCCAGATCGCCTCAACCAGCGGTGTCGAATCGACCAGCGTGCCATCCATATCGAGCAGCACGCCGCGCACCAGCACTGCGTCGGTCATTTCCGCAACCGGTTTCGACGCAGCGTGCGCAGCACGATCGCGCCGAAAAACACCGCCACGATAATGCCGCCGATCCACCACATCACAGTGTCACCGGTGGAGGCACCGTGGCTGGGGCTATCCGTTTCGGCCGCAGCCAAAAGCGACCACCACATTTCATTTGCCATAGCGCTTCCATCCTTGCACTAATCCGCGGCAACGTCTCGGAGTGTGCGGGCCAGATCTGACCCGGGTGCAGAACGGGGCGCAGATTGTGACCCAAAGTTGCCCGCATCCCGCCCATGAACCCGTTCAGTGCAACAATTGGGGCACCGCGCAACCGCGCCCGAAGGAAAAACGATGTGCCGACTATTTGCCTACGCCGCCCCCGTCGAAACCACGGTGGGCGAGGTGATTGGTGTGAGCAACGCCGAAGCCTTCCAGCAGATGACCACGATCCACAATGACGGCTGGGGCAGCGCCTGGCTTGCCGCCGGGCCGGGCGAAACCGTACCCGAGGTCGAATCGGTGCGGGTATCGACTCCCGGCCAACACGACCCGATGCTCAACTCGGCATTGCTCTCGGTGCCCTCCTACGCACGCCTGGTGCACCTGCGGCTGGCAACCGACGCGCACAAACGCACTAAAACCAACACGCATCCGTTTGTAGCCGACGGCATCGCCTTCGCCCACAACGGATCCATCACCCCGGTCGAAGAGCTCGACCGGCTGCTTCCCGAGCCCTGGCAGCGAGAAGTCGAAGGCAGCACCGACTCAGAACGCTATTTCGCATTCGTTCGCCGCATGATCGCCGAAAGCGACGGCACCGTGGCCGACGGGGTGACACGTGCCGTACAAGAACTGCGCGCCAAGTTCCCAACAGCAAGCCTCAACGCGGTGCTACTCACCGAAGACGAACTGCTCGTGGTGCACGCCAACTCAACCGCGATGGTCACCGACGAATCGTTCCGCGCCTGCGGAATTGACCCCACGGTGCTGCCCGCCGATCACGCCCACGACTACTACAAACTCGCCATGCTACAAATGGCCGACGGCACCACGGTGTTCTCATCCACGGGCATCGACCTGGCCGGCTGGACGCGCATCCCCGACGACACCATCACGCGCATCGACCTGAACACCCTCGAACTATCGCAACGCAAACTCTTCGGCGGCCGCGAAAGTGCCTCGCGCAACGAGCGGGCCGCGCTGAACGACCGCACGATCTTCGAACTCGCCCGCCGGTAGCATCCCGATTGCATCCCAAGACTCAGCAGCTTGCGGCCCGGCACTCGTTAGGGTGGGATGCGTGACTGTGAATCCTGACCTGGCCGGTCGACGATACCGGCTCGACGAGCCCTATCAGGTTGGTCGCGAGCACGTACGCGAGTTTGCCCGCGCAGTGTTCGCCACCAGCCCCATCCACACCGATGTTGCCGCCGCGCGCGCGGCAGGCTACGCCGATGTGGTTGCACCAACGACCTACTCGGCAGTGTTACAAGACCGCGCGATGCAGCTCATGCTCGCCGACGAACTTGTCGACTTCGAACTGAAGAACATTGTGCACGGTGACGAACGTTTCACCTTCAACCGGCAGATTGTCGCCGGTGATGAGCTCACCGTCGAGCTCGAGGTGACGAACGTGCGTGCGCTCGGTGCCAACGGCATGATTTCGGCGACCACCACGGTGACCGACCAGCACGGCGAAACCGTGCTCACCGGTGCCGCAACGCTCGTAGTGGGAGGCAGCAAATGACCGGCATTGATCTCACCGACGCGACAGTTGGCGATACCGTCGCCGAGCAGACCCTGCACTTCACCCGCGATTCGCTCGTGCGCTACGCGGGCGCATCGGGTGACTTCAACCCCATCCACTACCGCGACGATATTGCCACCGAGGTTGGGTTGCCGGGAGTGCTGGCCCACGGGATGCTCACCATGGGTGCTGCCATCCAACCGCTGATTGCCAAGCTCGGCGACCCCGGCCGCGTTGTCGACTACCAGGTGCGGTTCACCAAACCGGTCGTGGTCGACCCAGTGACTGGCGCGGACGTACACGTAACCGCCAAAGTTGCCCAGCTCGCCGATGGCGACGGCATCGGTCGTATCGATCTCGAAGTGAGCTGCGACGGCACGAAGGTGCTCGGCAAATCGCAGGTGCGCGTGAGGTTTGCTGCATGACCACCTTTGCCGAACTCACCACCACGCAGGTATCGGATGCAACGGCGCAGCTTGTGGCACCAACTACTCGGGACGCGCTCGCGACTGAATATCTGCGGTTGGTTGATGCTGGTGAGCCGTTCTTGGTGATTGGTGGCGGCTCGAACACGATCGTCGCCGACGCCGGTTTTCACGGCGAGGTGCTTCACGTTTGCACCCGCGGCATCACTGTCGAAGAAGATGCCGACGGGGTGCTGGTGACCGCCGAAGCGGGCGAGTCGTGGAGCGAGCTCGTTGATCGCACCGTTGCCGATGGGCTCAGCGGCATCGAGGCACTCGCGGGCATCCCCGGCACAGTGGGCGCAGCCCCGGTGCAGAATATCGGCGCCTACGGGCAAGAGCTTGCCGATGTGCTTGAACGCATCGAGGTGGTTGCCGCCGACACCGGTGAGGTGCGCTGGGTGGCTGCGAACGAGCTCGGCCTTGGCTACCGCACCTCGGCTCTCAAACGTGGGCAGCTGCATGCGCTGGTGTTGCGGGTGGTGTTGCGTTTGCAGCGGGTGGGGGATGCGGCTGGTGCCGCCGTTCGTTACGCGCAGCTCGCGAAGGCGCTCGGGGTCGAGCTGGGTGACCGGGTGCCGGTGGTTGAGCAGCGGGATGCGGTGCTGCAACTGCGGGCTGCTAAGGGCATGGTGCTCGACAGCGCCGACCCGGATACTCGCTCGAGTGGCTCGTTTTTTGTGAACCCGGTGGTGCATCGCGAGTTTGTGGTGCAACTGCCCGCCGACGCGCCGCAATTTGATGCGGGGGAAGATGAGGACGGTCAGCCGCTGGTGAAACTTTCGGCGGCATGGCTAATCGACCATGCGGGGGTGAAACGCGGGTTTGCGCTGCCCGGTTCGGGGGCGGCGATCTCGTCGAAGCACACACTTGCCATCACGAATCGTGACGGTGCCACCGCCGAACAGATTGCTGAACTCGCGCGATATGTGCGGGCGCGGGTGCTGCAGGAGTTTGGAGTGCTGCTGGTGCCCGAACCGAACCTCATCGGGCTTGAGGTGTAGCGCCCGGTGCGTAGCTACAATTTCCAGCCGCCAGAGCCGGTGTATCCACCCGAGTCGCAAGATGCGCATCGGGTAGTGCAACTGCGACGCCCGACAGGGCTGTTCATCCTGGCGGTGGTTGCCGCACTGGTAGTGGTGGGGTTGGGTGTCGCAGCGGTGGTGACCGGTGGCCGGGTGGCGCAGCCCGAGGCGGCACCAACTGGTGAGCCGCTGCGATTCGGTGACGAGACCGACCCCGCGGATACTCGCACGCCGCTACCGACCACGACGCCCGAGCCGGTGCGGCCGGGCACGCTCGTGCCGATCACGATGAATGCGCAGTTCACGCAGGGGCTCACTGTGGTGCAACCGAAATCGCAGCATTGGAATAAACGAGAGATTCTGAACCGTCCGGGGCAGCTGAGCCTGAATGACCCGAGCTATTCAGCCCGGTTTGAAGTGTGGCAGACGGGGCTCTACACCTCGGCACAATCGGATCAGTCGCTGACTGAGACGCAGCTGCTGCGCATCGGTGACGAGTGTCTGAGCCAAGTGCGCACTGTCGGCAAGCCCGAGAAGTATGTGCTGAAGGGGCGTGACGGCACCCAGCTTGAGCTGCTGGGGCAGCGGGCGGTGCAGTGTGATGGCGGCGAAATCATGATGTACGAGCGGCTGATGCCGCACTCTGGCACCCGCATCCACATTGTGCTGTGGGCAGAGGGCGGCGAGGGTGCGGTTGCCGCCAATGCCGAGCTGCAGCGCCTACTCAGCGAAACGAGCTTCACCATCCCGTAGCCGCGGCGCTTGCTTACGCTCGCTTGCCTCCTCGAACCGGTTTTGTGTGTGTTCGCGTTAATTGTGTGTGGCAGACCACATACAAATGACGCGGAGACATACACGTGGGGAGTGCGGGCATGAGTATGCGTGTGGATGTGAACGTATGGATGTGTGCCGGGACCAGGCGGGGCGCCGACGCGGGTCAAGCACGCCAACGGTGCCACTTCGCGCAGTTTTCTCACAAAGTGGCACCGCGCCCGACTAGTGGCACCGGCATGCCGGTGCCACTAGTGATTGGCGGTGCCATTTCCTGCAGGGAGGGGAGGTGTGAGGGCGAGGCGGGGATGAATGTGTGCAGCGCGGCAGCGCTGAGCGGGGCGTGCGCCGCGCGGAAACCGCGAGGGCCCCGATCGTGAGCGATCAGGGCCCTCGCCGAAAGCGGATGCGGTTAGCTGAACAGGTCGCGGATGCGGCGCACACCCTCAACGAGCTGTTCGTCGCCGAGCGCATAGCTCAGCCGCACATAGCCCGACGGCCCGAATGCCTCGCCGGGCACGATGGCCACCTCGACCTTGTCGAGGATGTAGTCGGCGAGTTCAAGCGAGGTGTTGATCTGCTTGCCGTCGTACTCTTTACCGAGCAGCTCGGTCACATCGGCATAGACATAGAACGCACCCTCGGGCGTGGGAACCCGGAAGCCCGGCACCTGGCTGAGCTCTTCAACCATGAGCTTGCGGCGGCGGTCGAAGGCGACGCGGAACTCTTCGATCGGCTCCATCGGCCCGGTGAGCGCGGCGAGGGCGGCGCGCTGGGCAATGTTGTTCACGTTGCTGGTGAGGTGCGACTGCAGGTTGGCGGCACCGGCAATCACATCCTCTGGGGCGACCATCCAGCCCACTCGCCAACCGGTCATCGCGAACGACTTGGCAACACCGTTCACCAGGATGCAGCTGTCGGCAAGTGCGGGCACTGCTTCGACAATCGAGGTGGCTTTGACACCGCCGTAGGTGAGGTTCTGGTAGATCTCGTCGGCGATCACCCACACGTTGTTGGCGAGGGCCCACTCGCCGATGGCGCGGGTTTCTTCGGCGGTGTAGACGGCGCCGGTGGGGTTCGAGGGCGAGACAAACAGCATGGCCTTGGTGGCAGGAGTGCGAGCGGCTTCGAGCTGCTCGACGGTGACCTTGTAGCCTTGGTCGGCGCCGGCGAACACTTCAACGGTGGTGCCGCCAGCAAGTTTGATGACCTCGGGGTAGCTGGTCCAGGCAGGGGTGGGGAGTAGCACCTCGTCGCCTTCACCGACGATCGCGTTGATCGACTCAAAAACCGCCTGCTTACCACCGTTGGTGACGATGATGCGGTTGACCGGCACCTCAAGACCCGAGTCGCGGGCGGTCTTCGCGGCGATTGCTTCGCGCAGCTCGGGCAGACCGGTGTTGGCGGTGTACTTGTGGTTCTTGGGGTCGCGTACGGCTTCGAGTGCAGCGTCGATCACGTGTGCCGGGGTGGCGAAGTCGGGTTCACCGGCGGCGTACGAGATGACGGGGCGTCCCTCTGCTTTGAGGGCTTTGGCTTTGCCGTCAACTTTCAGGGTTGCGGAGGGGGCAATGGCCGCGATGCGCGGCGAGAGTCGGTTAGCAGACATGTCTCCAGATTAACCCCTAATGAATGTGATTCGTCGGGATGCGGTCGGGTTGGCCAGACAGTTTCGTGGGCGTGGGTAAATGGTGACTGGATGCGCGGCCCGGCGCTGAATGGCGAGATTGTGAGAAAGCGACTAAACTAAGCGAGTCGCTGACTGCAAGCAGTTGGTTGGCAAACTTAGGGCGGTAGCTCAATTGGCAGAGCAGCGGTCTCCAAAACCGCAGGTTGCAGGTTCGATTCCTGTCCGCCCTGCGCCTGGAAGAACCCCGCGGTAAGCATTGCGGGGTTTCTGTTTTATGTCGCCGTGAGGTTTCAGCACTGTCGCTACGGCGAGTGTTTTTGGTCGGTTCCAGAGCCGTTTGACCGCTGCCGCAGGTGGGGTGGGTGGACGCATCCGTGCCGGTGAAGTACCCTGGTGGGGTTGCCCAACGGCATCATGTGGCGTGCCCAAAAACAATCACACCCACATCCAACGACAGGGGGAAATCGCGTGGCCACTGACGAGCGTGACGACGAGCGGATCGACTCGACAAGCGACGAGCTGACGAGTCGATCCGCCGACGACGCTGCGGTGACTCGGTCGGCTAAGAAAAAGGCGAAGGCTGCAGCGACCGAACCGAAGGGGAAACGCACCCCCAAGCGCAACGAGAAGCGCAGCAAACACAAGGCCGAGCGCGAATCGCGCGGCATTAAGAAGTTCTTCCAAGAGGTAGCCGCCGAGCTCAAGAAGGTGATCACGCCCACCCGAAAAGAACTGTGGCGCTATGTTGGCGTGGTGCTCGGCTTCCTCGTGGTGATGATGCTGATCGTCACGGTGCTTGACTTCGGCTTTGGTATTGGCTCGAGCTGGCTATTCGGTAACGGAACAGAACTGTTCCCGCAGGCGCCGGCAGTTCCCGACCCGACCGCCATCCCCACTCCCGTACCGACGGGGCAATAAGACCATTCCGTTCCAGCTACCTGTGCTGGTGCGATGATTTCACTTCACAACGATCGAAACGAGAAGAGTTCAAGTGTCTGACCGCAACCTATCCGACCCCAACAACCTTTTTGAGTCGGCTGAAGAGCAGGATTCGGAAGTTCAGGAGGCCCAGGAGGGCGACCGCGTCGACGAGTTTTCGGCTGCCGAAATCACCGCGGCTATCGATCAGGAAGACGCCGATTTCGACGATGACAGCGACGAGGCCGAACTCACCAGCGAGCTGAGCGACCCCGAGGTCGATGAGCAGGTGAATGACGTGCTCGATGTCGACAACGAAGAAGAAGCGGCCGCTCAAGCCGCTGCCACCACCGACGAGGCTGAGGCTGCTGCGGAGATTGACCCGCTGGTTGCCTTCAAGAAAGAACTGCGCCGCCGCCCCGGCAAGTGGTATGTCATCCACACCTATGCCGGTTTCGAACGCAAGGTGCGTGAAAACCTCAACCAGCGCGCCCAGACCATGGATGTTGAAGACGACATCTATGAGATTCAGGTGCCGATGGAGGATGTCGTCGAGATCAAGAAGGGCCAACGCAAGATGGTCTCGCGTGTGCGCATCCCCGGTTATGTCATGGTGCGTATGAACCTCAACGAAGACACCTGGTCGGTTGTGCGTCACACCCCCGGCGTAACTGGGTTCGTTGGCAACGCCCACAACCCCGTGCCGCTGCGGCTCAACGAGGCATTCGAGATGCTCAAGTCGACTGTCGAGATGCCCTCCGATGCTGCTGGCGCCGCTGCCGCTCAGGGTGGTGCTGACAAGCAGCCGATCACCGAGGTTGAGTTTGAGATCGGCGAGACCATCACCATCAAGGAAGGCTCGTTCGAGGGCCTCAACGGCACGATCACCGAAATCAACACCGCCAGCGGCAAGCTCACGGTGCTGGTTTCGCTGTTCGGGCGCGAGACTCCGGTTGAGCTGGCCTTCAATCAGGTCATCAAGCTCTAAATTTCACTGGTGTGCCGCGTTCGAGCGCGGTAGCCTATAAAGGTTGTGCACTCCCCCCGGTGGGTGCGCAAGACAAGCACCGCGCGCGGGATCGGCCCGCGAGGCGGGAGAGGGATGCTTGCGGCATCCACTCGATGAAAGGAAAACACATGGCACCGAAGAAAAAGGTCGCGGGTCTGATCAAACTGCAGATCCAGGCTGGCGCCGCTAACCCGGCACCCCCGGTTGGTCCGGCTCTGGGTCAGCACGGCGTCAACATCATGGAGTTCTGCAAGGCGTACAACGCCGCCACCGAGTCGCAGCGCGGCAACGTGGTTCCGGTTGAGATCACCGTGTACGAAGACCGTTCGTTCACGTTCACGCTCAAGACCCCGCCGGCAGCTGAACTCATCAAGAAGGCAGCCGGTGTGAAGAAGGGCTCGGGTGTGCCCCACACCAACAAGGTCGGCAAGATGACGCTCGACCAGTGCCGCGAAATCGGCCAGACCAAGATGGCCGACCTCAACGCCAACGACGTTGAAGCCGCCGCGAAGATCATCGCCGGTACTGCCCGTTCGATGGGCATCGAGGTCACCGGCAACTAGCCGCACCCGCGTGGGTTCGCATCCTGCACCGATCGCACGGGCATGAGCGCCACGCATCCCAACTTTTAGCGGGAGAGCCAGCCTGGCTCGTTCGACCGCACACTCTCGTAAGGAGCACAACATGGCAAAGAAGTCGAAGGCGTACCGCGCCGCGGCCGAAAAGATTGAAGAGGGCAAGCTCTACACCGTTGACGCGGCTGCCGCGCTTGCTAAAGAAACTGCCTCGCAGAAGTTTGACTCGACCGTCGAAGTTTCGATGCGTCTGGGCGTCGACCCCCGCAAGGCCGACCAGATGGTGCGCGGCACCGTCAGCCTGCCGCACGGTACCGGTAAGACCGCTCGCGTGATCGTGTTCGCGCAGGGCCCCGCCGCCGAAGCTGCCCTCGCGGCCGGCGCCGACGAGGTCGGTAGCGACGAACTCATCGCCAAGGTCGCTGACGGCTGGACCGACTTCGATTCGGCCGTCGCCACCCCCGACATGATGGGTAAGGTTGGTCGTCTCGGTAAGGTGCTCGGTCCCCGTGGCCTCATGCCGAACCCCAAGACCGGCACCGTGACCCCGGATGCAGCCAAGGCTGTTACCGAGATCAAGGGCGGCAAGATCGAGTTCCGCGTTGACAAGCACTCGAACCTCCACTTCATCGTGGGCAAGGCTTCATTCGACACCGACAAGCTCGAAGAGAACCTGCGTGCCGCGATCGAAGAGGTTGTTCGTCTCAAGCCGTCGTCGTCGAAGGGTCGCTACATCATGAAGGCCAACGTTTCGACCACGTTCGGCCCGAGCATCCCGCTCGACGTTTCGGCACTGTCGTAACCGTCAGAATCAACGACCAGTTCAGAGGGGTTCAGCGTTTGCTGAGCCCCTCTGGCGTTTCCCGGTTACAGATCAAGCGCTCAGCTACCGGCGCAAATCAAACACGAGTTTGCCGCGGGTGTGCCCCTGCTCAATACGCTCGTGTGCGGCGGCAGCCTCGTCGAGACCAAACACCGCATCAACGTGCACGCGCAGATCGCCCTGATCAAATAACTGCGCGAGCGTACGCAAAATGCGCCCCTCGGGCGAGAGCTTCAACACCGACGCCCGCAGCCCCCGACCGGCCGCCGCGACCTCTTCGTGCATCGTTGGCCACGATCCGGTGGGCACATTGATGATCAGGCCGCCATCGCGCAGCACCGACAGCGAACGCGTCCCAGTGTTGTCGTGCACGTTGCCGATCAAATCAATGACCACATCCACCGGTTCAGCAATTACCTTTTCAAATCGCTCATTGCGATAGTCGATCACCTGGTCGGCACCCAGCTTACGCAGCCATTCATGGTTGTGGGCGGATGCGGTGGTCACCACCTGCGCGCCGTAAAACTTCGCCAGCTGCACCGCAAAATGTCCCACACCACCGGCACCGGCGTGGATGAGCATCCGCTGCCCGGTGTGCACCCGCGCCGCCTCAACTACCGCCCACCACGCGGTGAGTGCCGCCAGCGGCACCGCACCGGCCTCGGCCCAGTCGAGCGAACGAGGCTTGTGAGCCAGCGACATCAGTGGCACCGAAACATACTCGGCCTGAGCGCCCTGATAGTGCGGCGTGAGCAGCATGCCCCACACCTCATCACCCGGCTGAAACTCGGCCAGCTCAAACGGTGCCTTCACCACCACTCCGGCGAACTCACCGCCGAGAACGAACGGGTGATCAACCACCGCGGCCATCCCCGACCCAGCGCGAGTTTTCGTCTCAATCGGGTTGATGCCCGAGGCGAACACCCGCACCAGCACATCGCTATGCACCACGACCGGCAGCGGCATCTCTCGCACTTCGAGGCAATCGGTGCCGCCAATTCCGGTGGCAACCAGCGCGCGCATCCGGTCAGTGGTGGGAAGTAGCGACGAAACATCCTTGGCAGTTGAGTCGGTCATCCCTCAAGTTTGCCCGACGCGCGCTTGAGAAACCGTGATCGAGGGGGCCGGATGCGGAGCGACTATTTACACAGAACCGTTAGTTTGGATGCACGCAAGAGAAGGGACTCGTAATGGCCGCAGTGGTTTCGCTCACCCCCGCACCCGTGATCGACCGCACTTACTTTGTTGACGTGTTTGATGCCGGCAAGGTCAACCGTGCCACCGAAATCCAGGAGTTCCTTTCGGGTAAGGGGATTAACGTCTCACGCACTCTGCGTGTGGCGGGCGTACCAACCTCGGCGGTGCTGCCAATCGGCCGCGAAGACGAACACCTGCTGTTCCGCACCCCGCACCCGCAGATCCTGCGCATCCTGCCCATCCCGGGCCGCATGCGCGTAAACACCGCGATTCTCGAATCGAACGGGCGTACCACCAACGTCAACCAGCGCGCTGTGCCGATTCCGCAGCGCGCGTGGGATGACGTGATTGACATGACGGTGAACGAGATTCAGTCGCTGCGGGCCGACTGGCTGGTGGTTTCGGGGTCGATTCCGCGACACCCAGAAACTGACGAAAAAGTCGACCTCGCCGAGCTGTTGAGCGAGGCGCGACGATTGGGTACCCGTGTGGCGTTTGATTCGTCGGGTTCATCGCTCGAAAAATGGACCAACTCGGGGCTCGTCGACCTCATCAAACCCAACGCTGACGAGATTGCCACGCTGGTGGGCCGTCACCTCGAAACTGTCGGTGATGTGCTCGAAGCCGGTCGTGAAGTTGTTGCGAACAGCGGCATCGAGGTTGCGCTGGTGTCGATGGGTGGCGATGGCGCGTTGGCGATCACCCGCGATGAGGCCTGGTGGGGATACTCTGCTGCGCGCGAAGTGGTGAACACCACCGGCGCCGGTGATGCGTCGCTCGCTGGATTTGTTGGCCACTCGATTCAAGGGCGCGGGCAGGCAGGGGGCCGCGTTGATTTCGGCACGCTGCCGAAACTCTCGCTGCAGAAGGGCCTGCGTCACGCGGTGATGTACGGTGCGCGGGCCGTTGAAGTGCCCACTACGATCATCGAGTCGATGGATGCGTTGCCAGAGGCCATTATCGAGGCCCCCGACCCCAACAAACCGCTCTCAGAACCCACCAAGTTCTTCGAAACGCCCTCGGCGTAGAGCCGTTCACCGCATCCCCGGCGGGGGATTGCGCGCCAGTGAGGATGCGGTGACACAATGGTCACCATGGTCTTTTTCCGCCCTACACAGCCGGAATCGGCCGGGGTGCGGAAGCCAGAGACTGGGGATTTCAGCCCCCTCGCGCTTGCCGAACCCCGCTTCGATCACCTCGCCGAAGCCGCTGCCGTCGACATCAGCACGGTGCCGCTGCAGCCGGCCAGCTTCGTCGTGCCCGAAACCCGGCCTGCCGACTCGGCACTCGCAGCCAGCACGAGCGTGGGGACGGTCTGGCGCGCGGGCATCCTTGACGAACTCAAGCAGCCGCGTGTTACCGGTGAGCTCGCCGATCGCATCGTGTGCGCCGCTGACGACACCGATCGCTGGTTGCGGGCGCGCCGCCGGGGAGTCACTGCCACCGACGCGGCGCGGTTGGCGACGGCGAAGTCGGTGCGCTCGGTGGTGCTCGACAAGGTGCAGGGCGGCGGGTTTGTGGGCAACGCCTACACCGACCACGGGCGCAAACGCGAACCGCACATCGTTGAGTGGATGCGGCAGCGGCACGATATCGCCGGCTGCGGACTGTTGATCCGCTCGGCCGAAAACGAGCGCCACCTCGCAACACCCGACGGGCTGGCACAGTGGGGCGATGAGGTGGTTCTCGCTGAAATCAAGACCACCAATAAAAACTGGAACTGCATCCCGCCGAAATACTTGCGGCAAGTGTGGTGGCAGCAGTATGTGGTGGGGGTTGAACGCACACTTTTTGTGTGGGAGGTGCACCACAATTTCGTGGTGCAGGATGCTGAACCCCGCGCGGTGTGGATCGAACGTGACGACGCGCAAATCGCGAAACTTGTGCGGCTGGCCGACCACGTGCTTGAACAGCTCGACTCGCTGTAGCTAGCTAATCGACGCTGATCGCCGGTGTTACGCCAAGTAGCCCCTGGCTGGCGCCGATAGGTTCGAGCCAAACCTTGCCCGCATAGCCGGGGCCGTCGGCCTGCAAAAGCCCGGCCTTGATACCGATGAAGGTGACCGTCAGGTGAGCCGGCAGCACCGCATCCGGTTCGGCAACAACGCCGCTATCGGGATCGATCCCGCTGGGAATATCCACCGCCACCACCAGCGGGCCGTCACCGATCGCTGCCTTCACCGCGGCAATCACATCGCGAGCGTTTCCGCGGAGGGCGGGCGACCCGCCTGTGGCCACGCCACCCGACCCGATGCCGAGCACCCCGTCGATCACCACATCAGCCGCTGCTGCGCTTGCGGCGGCAGCGCTCGGGTTGGTCGGCTCGGTGAGCAACTGTGCGCCGGCAGCAACAGCGGCTTCGGATGCTGACTCTGGCAGCTTGCCCATCGCCGCGACAATCTCTACCGAAACGCCAGCGCGTGCCAGCTCGGCCGAAGCGTAGAGCGCATCCCCGCCGTTGTCTCCGGCACCGGCAAGCACGGTTACCCGAGCTGCCGTTGGGGTTGGCAGTAGGCTCAGCACGTGATCGGCGAGCGCTGCCGATGCGCGCTGCATGAGCGGCACATTGCGTGCGAGCAGGGGAGCTTCGGCGGCGCGGATCTGCGCGGCGGTGTATCCGAGTTTCGGCATGTCACCCAGTATCTCGCGCCAGTTCGCGACCGAACTCAGATTTCTGCTTGCGCCTGCACAACGTCTTTGGCTACTATTGACGCAGCCTTAGACCGCTGGTGACTGGCGTGTGCGCAAGCAGATGTCAGACGAAGGTTTCGATGAAACGGCCCGCGCAGGTGACCACGAGCAATCTCGCATGCGCATTCGCGCGTTCGCGCTCCGGCCATCTGCCGGAGCGTTTTTTCGTGGACCTGGGCCTCTTGTGAGGCACACCGGTGGTGCGTCCGGCGCATCCGCGTTGGACGTGCAACAGCATTGAGAGGAGACCCATGGCGAACAAGGACGCAGCTATCGCCGAACTCACGGACAAGTTCCGCGAGTCGTCGGCGATTGTGCTGACCGAGTACCGCGGGCTCACCGTGACGCAGCTGAAGACGCTGCGCCGTTCACTCGGTGAGCACGCAACCTACGCCGTGGCAAAGAACACGCTCGCCAAGATCGCGGCTAAAAATGCCGAGATCGAAGGCGTCGAAAACTTCCTGAGCGGTCCGACTGCAATCACGTTCGTGACCGGTGAGGTTGTTGACGCTGCTAAGGCGCTGCGCGACTTTGCCAAGGACAACCCTCTCCTGGTGATCAAGGGCGGCTACTTCGATGGCAAGCCGCTCACCCCGGAAGAGGTCAACAAGCTCGCCGACCTCGAGTCCCGCGAAACGCTGCTCGGCAAGCTTGCCGGCGCGTTCAAGGCCTCGATGTTCGGTGCCGCATACATGTTCACCGCGCCTGCGTCGAAGGCGGTTCGCACTATCGACGCGCTGCGCGAAAAGCAGGAATCCGCGAACTAGTCCAACCGGACCGCGGCGTAATTTCACCATCTAAGGAGATACAAAATGGCAAAGCTCACCGCTGAAGAGCTCATCGAGCAGTTCAAGGAGCTCACCCTCATCGAGCTCAGCGACTTCGTGAAGCTCTTCGAAGAGACCTTCGACGTTACCGCTGCCGCTCCGGTTGCAGTTGCTGCTGCGGGTGCTCCCGCTGCCGGTGGCGACGCTCCGGCTGCTGAAGAGAAGGACGAGTTCGACGTCATCCTCGAAGCCGCTGGCGACAAGAAGATTGCCGTCATCAAGGAGGTGCGTGGTCTTACCTCGCTCGGCCTCGGTGAGGCAAAGGCACTCGTTGACGGTGCCCCCAAGGCTGTGCTCGAGGGTGTCAACAAGGAGACCGCCGAGAAGGCCAAGGAAGCCCTCGAGGGCGCTGGCGCAACCGTGACCCTCAAGTAGTCACGTGCTTCTCGCGGCCCAGCCGCAAACTCTGATGCGGGCTCAACCGAAAGGTTGGGCCCGCATCGCTGTCTGCATCAGAGAAATGTTGCACTCTATATCAGTCGTGAGAAAGCTTTTGGAAAATCTCTGCAGATTTACGGCCCGGTGCGGGTAGTATCTCAACCAGATTGTTATCTTTCTCGTAAATCGGGGGCCTGGCCAGAAGGGATGGGGCATGCTTCGTGCAGCGGCGCCGAGCTGGCGCAGGTTCGTCTGCACTTCGGCGGTGACCGCCGGCCTCGTCCTGTTTGCCCCCGCATTCACGGCTGCGGCTGATGTGCCCGAAACTGCCGATGCTGCTGATATCGCGTCGGCATCCGACAACAGTGTTGTAGAGCAGCCCGGCAGTATCGTGACCGACGCTCCCGACCCTGAAGCCACCGCCACCGAGACTCGCGAACCGTCAGTCGAGGCCACCACTTCGCCGGAGGAAGCGGAAACTGTGCAGCCGCCAGCAGTGGATCACCCCACTTCGACTGTCCCGCAGTCGAGTGGCAGTGGCGGTGCCTCGCCGAGCATCACGACCGATGAGACTGGCGACCCTGAACCCAGCGTCTCAGAACCGGCGTCGGAAGAATCGTCGCCATCACACTCGCCAGACGGTCAGTCGAGTGCGAGCGAAGCCGGGGAGGTTACCGCTGGGGCTGATGGCGGCGCGGGGGCAGTGGTTCCGGCTGAACCGGGTAATGGTCGGGCCGTGCAGCCGCGGACAATTTCGACAGAAGCTTCTGTTATACATTTCGAGACGGTGCCTACCGGCATGGTCGAGGATGCACTGAAGGCTTCGGCAGACAAGTCTGGTCAGGATGCGGCAGCCAAAAGGCAGCGGATCGCTGCTACTGGTGCCGACAACAAGATTTGGATGCTTAGCTGGTCTGCTGCCGTGCTTGGGCTTGCGGGGTTGTTGTTTTTGCTTCGGCTGCGCCGGAACGCCTAGCTAAAGATTCGCCCTCAGGGTTGCTGCCCACTAAGATGGCAAGGTGTGTCGCTGCGACACTCTGGAGGATTCGCCTAGTGGCCTATGGCGCACGCTTGGAAAGCGTGTTGGGTTAACGCCCTCAGGGGTTCGAATCCCCTATCCTCCGCGTTGGGCTGTGCTCCGGTTTGTGCCGGGGCACAGCCCATTTTGGTGGGGTATGAGAACCCCTGGGTTTGGGCCCCCGCTGCCGGAGGCTCGTCGTTCCGTTTGCGGAACGATGAGTGGCAGTAGGGGACTATCCTCCGCGTTGGGTTGTGCTCCGGTTTGTGCCGGGGCACAGCCCGTTTTGGTGGGGTATGAGAACCCCTGGGTTTTGGGCCCCCGCTGCCGGAGGCTCGTCGAGTGCAACTGCAGGATGAGCTTGGCTCCCTGGTGCGGATGGGCGGCACGCATGGTTTTCTTCGGCTTGGCAGCAATGCACTAGTATCTGGTGACATGAGCGACCAGATGAACTCGAATCAGCCCCCCGCCAACCAGGATTTCGGGGCACAGCCTCAGCACCCCGGTGCTAACGCACAGGGTGGTTACAACCCTCAGGCGCACCCCGCGCAGCAGCACCCTTACCCGGCACAGCAGCAGCACGCTGCAGCGGGGTACCCGACCAACGCCGCCGGTCAAGCCAACCCGTATGGTGATGGCGCTGCCCACCAGGGCAAGACCCTCGATCAGCACCTGCGTAGCATTGGCCTCGGGTTGCTCGGTTTCGGTCTGCTGCTTGGCTTCTGGAACTTCATGAACAGTATGTCGGTCATGAGCGATCTGGGCTTCTTCAACGCCTACTTCTTCGTGCAGAAGCCGATCCACATGTTCCAGGCGTACGGTAGTGTCGTGGGTGTTGTTGGCGGCATCATCCTGTTGATTGCCAGCGCGGCTGTCAAGAAGAAATAAGGCATCACGAACATGTTTGTAACTTGCCGGTACTGCTGTCGGTAGTACCGGCAAGTTGTTCGTGTAAGTGCCCGAGACGAAGGAATTAGATCATGGGATTCATCCAGGCAGCAGCAGGCGCAATTGGTGGAACGCTCGCGGATCAGTGGGTTGATTTCCTCGCGCCGCCCGAGAACGTCGCCCCCACGGCGGCCATTTTCCCTGCGGTGGCATACGGTCAGAACCGGGGCCGTGGCTCGAACACTCGCGGTTCGGCCAACATCATTACTGACGGCAGCAAGATTGTTGTTCCCGAAGGCTACGCACTGCTCACTTTTCAAGAGGGGCGCATCACCGGTATCGTTACTGAGCCTGGCGGCTATGTGTTCTCACCGAACGACGTGAACTCGAAGTCGATTTTCACCGGTGGCGGCCTTGTTGGCTCGCTGGTCAAGCAGTCTTGGGAGCGTTTCAAGTATGGCGGCCAGCCGGGCGCGCAGCACCTGGTTTTCTACATCAACCTGAAAGAGATCCCGAACAACCGTTTTGGTACGCAGTCGGAAATCTATTGGGATGACGCCTACCTTGGTGCGCAGGTGGGTGCGCTCACTCGCGGCACCTACACGCTGCGTATCGTGAACCCCATCCTGTTCACCCAGCAGTTTGTGCCCTACACCTACCTCGGCCCGAACGCTTCGGTGTTTGACTTCACCGACCTCGACAACGATGCGGCTTCGCAGCTGTTTAACGAGGTTGTTTCGAGTCTGGCCCCGGCATTCTCGAACTACACGAACGACCCCAGTAAGGGCAACCGTATGGCGCGCATCCAGGGTGACTCACTCGGTTTCGCGCAGTCGCTTTCGAAGGCGGTTGAGGATGCCTACCAGTGGAATAGTGCTCGTGGTCTAGAGATCGTGAGTGTCGCGATTCAGTCGATTGAATACGACGAAGACACTCGCGCGCTGCTCAGCGACGCCAAGAAGGCGGATGCGCTTTCGGGTCGTCGCGGGCAGTCGTTCTTGCAGCAGTCGATGGCGCGCGGTTTTGAAGCAGCCGGTGAACACGGCGGCGGTGGTGGTATCGCGATGATGGGTATGGGGGTTAACTCGGCCGGTGCGGCAATGAACTTCCAACAGCAGGGCCAGGATGCTCCCTACCAGAATCCGTTCCAGCAGCAGGCCCAACCCGCTCAGCAGCAAGCCCCGGCACCTCAGCAGCAGGTGCCCGAGCAGCAGGCGCCGCAGCAGCCAGCCGAGCCGAGCGGCGCGGCGAAACTCGCTGAGTTCAAGCAGATGCTCGACCAGGGGCTGATCACGCAGGAAGACTACGACGCCGCCAAACGTCGCGCGCTGGGCCTCGACTAGGCCCGCCCAGTGTTTCCCGGAGGAAAAGAACTGGGAGACTACCTGCGCCGTTTCGCTGAAGAGCAGCTTCGGCGCGCTGAGTCGACCAGTAGTCAAGGGACACAACACCTAAACGGTGACCACTCCTTCCCGGTGTCGGGCGTGCCCGGCACCGGGGGCGGGGTGCCACCGCAGGGCGGCTCTGTGCCCCCACAACCGCATCCTGAACCCAAGCCTTTCGTCGAAGACGGCGGGGTGAAGTTTGTCGATACCTCGGCCGATAAGGCACACGGTGTAAACCGCTGCCCGCGCTGTGGTTCCACTGAAATTTCGATGCGGGCCAACACCGGCAAACTCATCTGCCACTACTGTCGACACGAGTGGCATGAGGGCTCGATGGAGCAGAGCTTCGGCCTCGACACTCCGGTGAGCGAGCTTCGGGGTACGGTCATTGCAACTGGTGCCGCGAATATCCAGGAGTCGACCGAGGATGTTTTGACACTCAAGTGTCAGGCCTGCGGTGCCGAGGTGGTGGTCAACACGCAGGAGGTGCTGCACGCGCGCTGCCACTGGTGCCGTAACACACTCACCATTAACGCGCAGTTGCCCAATGGTGCGGTGCCCGACGGTCTCTTGCCGTTTTCAATCACCCGCGAAGACGCGATCGCTCGCATCACCGAATTCGTTAAACAGCGCCGTTTCTTTGCGCATCCGCAGTTCACCCGACAGTTCGCGCCGGATGAGGTGGTGGGGGTGTATCTGCCCTATCTGACGATGGATGCGAACGCTCGCGTCACAGTTGAGGGTGAGGGCGAGATCGAAACCCGCAGCTATAAGGTGCGACGCGGTGATGATGAGTGGGAGACGCGCTATGACGCCGACCGCTACCGGATCGGCCGCGACTTCAACCTCTATGTGGATGATTTGACCATTGAGTCTTCGTCGACTCGCGCCGATATCGATACATCGCGTAATACCAACAACATCATCAATTCGATTCTGCCGTTCGACACGAAAAACGCGGTGACCTATAACGCCAACTATTTGCGCGGTTTTACTTCTGAACGTCGCGATATCAATCTGGATGGGATGACGCGGGATGCCTATGAGCGCGTGTTGTCGATTGGTCGGGCACGTGCAAATGAACTGATTCGCAGGTACGACCGCGGCGTGCGCTGGCAGTTTGAGCGGCTGCGAGTGCGGGGTACGCGTTGGGTGTCGCTCTATTTGCCGGTGTGGCTATACAGCTATTACGAGGAACGAACCGGCCTCAAGCACTATGTTGCGGTGAACGGTCGCACTGGCGAGACGATGGGCTCGGTGCCGGTGCGCAAGTCGAAGCTGTTGGCAGTGTCTGGGATGATCGGCGTGGTCGGCTTCGCGCTAAGTTGTGTTGTGGTCTGGGCCATGATGATGGGGTAGCAGGCATGATGTGGTTCGAAACATTTCCGGTATTGCTGAGCGCGACCGCGGTGCTCGCCGATTCGAGCAGCGGTGATGGCAATGCGCTGTATCTGTTGGCTATTGGTCCGGCTGCTGCGGTATTTTTCTACACGACCGTGCACTTGCGCTATCGCAACACCGATAAACGGCACGAGTATGAGCGGCAAACGAGTTCTGAGATCTCGGATGTGCAGGGCTACGACACGAGGGTTCAACAGTTCACCGGGCTGCGGAATCGGTGGATGGATGGTCGTAACGAACACGTGCCGACTCAGCGGCTTGGCCACAATACGACGATCGAGCGCGAGGCTGAATAGCTTCGGTGCATCTGGCAGTTCATGTCTGCCCAAACTGCGCATGGCTGCTCGGTGGAAGTGATCGAGACATACGAGAAGACCCCTCACGCACCCGCCAGAGCCTGGTTACCCTTGCTTCGTTTCCGACCTG